>JANWIA010000023.1 GCA_025450105.1 Candidatus Doudnabacteria bacterium
AGTCGCCTCCAAACGGCAAGATAATTTTATGACGTACCTAAGTAATTTTTCCAAACCAGTATCAATAATAATATTATCGATTTTTATAGCGACTCAAGTTTTTGTGGTTGCCAGTATTTTATTGATGCCGAAACCGGCAAAAGCGATATTTGGATTTGGCGACACTACTATTGTTTTGACTCAATTAGGTAACGTCTATGACATCCTTAAAGACATTGGTCGGGGAGTAATGTATGGTTTCGCCCTAAGTTTTATCAATAAATACTTAACTAAGTTCATTAATAAGGTTGTTGAGAAGTACAAGATTAGAAATTTCCTATATTACGACCAAATTTTGTCTAATTATTACCTGACTAATTTTTTACGCGACAAAGTCCATGATCCGGATTTGTTGAAGATATATAATTTATTGAATGCTGCTTACATAACCGGGCAATCAACAGGATTGGCGAACCAACCTGGTGCGGGTACGGTTAATTTTGGTTTGATACCGCAGATTAAAGCGGCAATAGCCCAACAATATAAGAAGGTAGGCGGACTGCCGGATGATTATACTTTATCCAAAACAGCCAGTTTAACCGAAATCGAAAAATGGCAAGGCAGTTTTATCCGAAGTACCCAAAATCCAAGTTACACTGAAGCGCATTTGCGTGGACAATACGGCGGTTATCAATCAGCAGCGACAACTGCTGCGCAATTGGAAATCATTGTCGGGAGTGGCCTTAAGGCCGGCCGTTTGTTGGGAGGCACTTGTGATCTCGACGGTAGTCCATTGAATTCTCAAAACACGGCAACCCCACAGGGTTGTGCTGCAGCTGGAGGACAGTGGAATGCATCGACCTTGGACCAAGCCCGCTCCTTTATTGATAATCCAAGTAAATTTGTTTCCGATCATTTGACCAGCGCGATCGACCAGATTTTCAAAGCCAACTTAAATCCAGAAGCCGGTTTTTGGACACAGATTGGTGCGCACTTAGGTAGTTTCTTATTCAACCGTTTGCTTCTTAACAGCAACCAGGGGACACCATTAATTGAAGATCCTCGACTCTACCAACCAGATGCGGGCTCAGCCAGCAATGGTGTCGGAATCGATATTGATGGTGACAACATTACGGATGCTTATGATATTAATGGCGATGGCCAAGCAGACATTTGTGTCTATGGTGGCGATCACGATCCAGTTGGTCCGCCATGTAAGGGTTCATTTGCCGCAACTCACCCACCTGAAAGTGTTGATGGTGACGGATCTTGTACAGGTACGGGTTTGCATGGCAATGATCCAGGTGCTCCCTCCAGCATCCCAAATATTAGTGATGTAGTTTTTGATCAAGGAGATAATGTTCAAAACTGGGCAGAAACTGGAATTTTATCATCAGTATTTGCTGACGACAATATTATCCAGGTCAATTATGACAAGGCGTCAACTTGGCCGCCTTCAATGCTTGGTACTGCTGAAACCGTTGGCAACCCATGGGTCATAGTCTGGAGAAGTGGCTCCTGGCACGCCGTAACCTTTAGCTGGTTACGACCAAATCAAACTGATAAGGACGTTGGCGAATTCTTCTGCGGTGGTATTGGTGGTGCCGTAACAATGGGTAATTTCCAACCAGTGGTTGGGGAGACCTATATGTTTATGGTCAGTTGTGTGGCTCGAGACATGTTCTTGAACAATTGTCATGAAAGAACTAATATTGCTCCTTACACTTGGCCAAGCGGCATTGCACCTCGTTCATTTGAAAAATAAACAAACATGAAAAAGCAAAATAAAATCAAAATAATAATTAGCGGGATAATACTCGCAATTACACTCCAAACTTCACTGGTGAGTTTTGCTTTGGCCGTAACAGCACCGCAGCCTGGAGCTATTCCAAACCTTACCTCTGCCGAAATTTTAGCAGCAGATGTTGATTTTGCGGCCTGCCAAACTTTTTCAACGAGAGTAAATGACTTTTATAAAGCCGCCGGAAGAAATTTTTATGCGAAGTTATATCCTAAGGCCGGTATGTTCTCACTGGGTGATAACGTTCCTGCCGGGTTACAAGGATTTCTGTGTAATGTTACTGAGGGGGAGACGTATGTTAAATCTTCGATAACGACCGAAAGTCGTGCTGAAGAAATAAAAATTCGTGCAAACGCTAAAGTTGGTGGTATCGGACTTGATGCTGCGACAATTACTGGTCAAAGTCAATTAAACGATACTGGAGCCGCCGCTGCAAAAGGTGTCATGAATGTTTTTGGATGGGTCATTTCCGCAATCATAGATGTTTTTGTTGGGGCCGTTGCTGCCTTGGCAAAGCTCGCCGGTGAAATTCTCTCCGTTGTTGTTACTAATATTACTCATTTTTCAAAACCTCAGTTGGTTGATGTCGGCTGGACCATTGTCCGCGACTTTCTAAATTTGTTCTTTATCCTTGCACTTATTGTTATTGCGATTGGAACAATCCTTAGGATTGAAGCTTACAATTACAAAAAATTGCTGGTTCAATTGATTTTGATGGCACTGCTGGTTAATTTCAGTAAGGCCATTGCTTACGGACTTATCGATTTCTTTGATGTATTGATTCAACTTGTTGCCGGTCCAAATCCTTCCTTTTTCGACTGGACAGTATTTATGAATGCACAGGCGCCGGAATGGTCATTAACTGCCCCGGCTACTGCGGGCGGCGGCTGGGCATCAAATATTATAAATTCGCTATTAGCCCTGGTTTTGGTGACTGTAATTGCCGTAGCCTTTATTGCTATCAGCTTAATGTTGGTTATCCGAATTGTTGGTTTGTGGTTTTTGGTTATCATTTCACCGGTTGCATATGCTCTTAACATTTTGCCTCAAACTAAAAAGTTTGCCTCCCAATGGTGGAGTAAATTTTTTCAATATTTAATTTGGGCTCCGGTGGCCATATTCTTCCTTCGACTTGGGAACCGCATGGTGCAAGCCAAAGTTGATTTGGGCAGTGTATCCGGTAACGTAATGTTTGATAATGTTTTGATCGGGGCGTTTATCTGGTCCGCTATTATCGTATCAAAAAATGCCGGGATGATTGGAGCAGGAGCAATTATTAGTGTTGCGGAAAAAAGCGCTGCAAAGTACGGCAAGATGGGGCCGAAGTTTGTGGGTTCATATTTTGCCCGCGGTACAGCTGCCAGAAATGCTGGCAGCATTGCCGGGGCTCTTGCCGGCGGTCAATATACTCGTTTGGGCCGTGGTCTTCAAGCTGCAGGGACAGCAACTGGTGATAGGATTGGAAAAGCAACTGCATATGCCCAGGCTTTGCCTAAGGCAGTTGGTGCCAACCTAAAACGTTATGATGATGCCCGTACCAATGAAATTAAGAAAAAAGCCTCTGATTTACAGGTTGGCGGAAAGTATATGTTCAATAAACTCCGACCATCCAACGAAGAAGAAACAAAGAATATTAAAGCACGGCATGTTGAAACCGTCTTCAAGACCGCTAATAAAAAGGAGCTTGCGGGTGAAGTTGGTAACATGGCCGCTTATGGTGGTCGTGAAGTAGCTGATGCTATGGTTCTAAATCTAAAGAAAGGCATGCTTGATAAAGTTGGTAAAGAAATGGGTGAAAAGGAATTTGCAGAAGTTAAAGAAACTATCGTCAAGAATTACTTTGTAAATCGAGGCGTGCGCGAACATGAATTTTTGGCAAACAAGGATCAGTATATGGAGGGCTACAATAAGGCTGAGCCAGTTAAAGTTGGATCCACTGAAAAAGTAAATGTTGACATGAACTCTATAAAGCAGGAGATTAAGAAGCAAGAAGATGCCAAGGAAAAGGCAAACAAGGCTCAAGAGCCAGAGCGTAGACGAGCCGGTTTTAACCAGCCTCCGCCACCAAACCAAACAAATGGAACCAACACAAACACAACAACTTGATCCAAAAGTTGAGCAATACATTCTAGGATTCATTCCGCCAGCGGAAGCATATTTCTTTACGTCCAAACAGCACAACGATTTGGCCATGGAGCAAAAGAAGTTGGAAGAGACCCAGGATTATGTCGCCAACCTTTTGGATAAACCGGAACTTTATGACGAATACAAGAAACTTGTCATGTCAGGAAAATTATATCCTGATGCAACGGCCAAAGAGGTCATAAAAAAAGTCCGGGCCATGGAAGGCGGGGGAAATAGATACGATTTATCAAAGTCTATTGTAAGTCCAAAGGGCGAAGTCGTTATTTTAAGCGAAAGTGCTTGCAAGAAACTGGATATCGATTTTGATACTTACGTTTTATTAAATGATGTCGCGAATTTGGTGCAAATTTTGAAATCCGAAGGAGTCACCGATGTATCCCTTAACGCTTTACAAGCCGGGGCATCGCGCTATGGTGCAGTCATCATTCAGCGCGGGGGATTTATGGCACTTAAGGATTCATTAGAAGAGGCAATTAATTACAATGCTAGCCAAGCTTCCTTGGCTCATGGAGCCAGTCTGGGCGCGTTAAAGAACCGTTTGGTTACACCAGCTGTTCCTCAACCACCAAAACCAGCAATGCCAACGGCGCCAAAGGGGCCTCAAATGACTCCGGACGAAATCAAGCGCGAAATGGCAACCAAGGAATTGAGCGGTCCAAAACTAATGGCGCAACCAATCGTGGCACCAAAACCTCCAACACCGCCGCCAGTACTCCGCCCGCAGCCCCAAATGCCAAAACCAAATCCAGTGCCGCTGAAGCCAAGTTCGTTGCCCAAACTTAAAAATAATCCAGAGCTCGGTTTGAATTCTCTCAATGACATTCAGGTCATTGACGATCTCAAACTAATCGAACCTGCGCACTTGCGCCAGGGATATATCGACGACCAAGTTAAAATGATCCGGTCAAAAATTTCCTACTTGGCGTCGGCCAACCGAATGTTGCCGGTGCAAGTAGAAAATGTTTTTGAACAAAGCCCGTTGTTCAGACTTTATTTGCAGATGGGCAACGAACTCATGGCCGCCACGACCCCGGACCATAAACCGGATTATGAGCAACTTGCTAACGGTCTGTTATCCCGTGGCCAGGATGTCCTGAGTTTCGCCGAATTCCAAGCTGTGGCTGACTTGCGCAAGAACCTAAAGTAGATTTGAAAAATTAGGGCAATTGATATAAAATGACTGAGAAGTGGATTCACTTCTTTTTTATTTACTCATTCTTGACCATATGGCAAAGAATGAGTAATCATTATTTTATGAAAGTAGTTATAGACACCAATTTATTGATAGATGCTGTGAACGATGATTACAGTTATGCCAACCGGATCATCGATTTAGTTTTGGATAAAAAAATCGAAGCCTTTGCCAATTCCGCTACCCTCAATGAAAATAAATTGTTGGCCCGCCGCAAAATAAATGATGCGGAATATTTGCAAAAAATAGAAACTTATTTTGAGGCTGTCCAGCATGCGCCCTTCGTGCAAGAACGAATTAATATCGTCAGGGACGCTGAAGACAACAAGCTCGTGGAATCGGCTGTCGCCTCCGATGCCGAATATATTGTCACATCTGACAAACATCTTTTGGTCCTCGAACAATACCAAGGAATAAAAATGGTCACGCCAACCCAATTCTGGAATTTATTTTCCGATTCCTCCAATGATTCCTGGACCGAGTGGATAAATCAATTCTTGCAAAATTAATTTTGGCCTCTTATAATTTTTTGTCGAGAGTTTTTTGCAAAATTTGACTGGTTTGTGTTATAATGATGTTACTTTTGCAAGCTTGTTGAAACAGAAATAAACAGAAAAGGGCCGAGTTTATGCAATTTGCAGTCCCACAATTCACAGAGGTCGAAGACAAGTTAATCGGCCCATTAACTCTCAAGCAATTTCTGTTTTTGCTTGGATTTGCCGGGATAATTTTCTTTTTCTGGTCAATTTTAGGGACGAACATTGTTTTCCTTTTTGTCGCCCTGCCCATTGCAGGTGTCGGCGTCTACGTTACTTTTAAAAAATATAACGGCCGCCCATTTTTTACCTACCTCTTGCCGTTGATCAGTTATTTAATGTCACCAAAGGTCATGATTTTTACCCGGGAAGCGGTATCGACCAACATCTCGAAGCAGCCTTCAAAAATTATCAAAAAGGCGCAGACAAATGTTGACAATGAATCTGCAGAGAGCCGGTTAAAAAAACTTTCATACTTGCTGGACCAAAAATTTGAAGAGGAAAAAGAATTGATTGCCCAAACCCAGCGCGCGGAATCAAGGCCAGTTGAGGTCCAAAATAAATTAGTCCAAGTCATCCAAAGAAATATGGAGAAGCAAATGGCTACGCAGTCCCAGCCCGTGCCGCAGTTTACCTCCCCAAGCATTGCTGTTGAAAAAAAAGCTGACCGGCCAAAACCCGCCCCGAAAAAACGGGGATTCAATCCTGACGATATATTAAAACCAAAAGTTTAATGGCTAAAAAAATTGAAATGCAAGGATCGGGTGCCAAACCTGCCGGTGCCTCCAGCACCCAAGGGCATCTTAAAGTCGGCGAAATTAAAGCCGGGACAATTGTCATGCGCGATGGCACGCTCCGCGCGGTCATGGTCGTCTCATCCACAAATTTTTCCCTAAAAAGTACCGACGAACAAAACGCCCTGATTGCTTCATATCAGAGCTTTATTAATTCTCTGGATTTCCCAATCCAAATTCTAATGCAATCCCGCAAGCTCGACATCAATGCTTATTTGGAAAAATTGCGGGGCATTTTGGAACAGCAAACCAACGAACTCCTAAAATTGCAGACCCAAGAATATATCGAATACGTGACCAAGCTCGTGGAGTTTGCAAGTATTATGAACAAAACTTTTTACGTCATCGTCCCGTACAGTATCGGCGCGACCAAGGAAGGGTTTGTGGCGCAAATCAAAAAATTGTTTAACCCGGCAAGCATGATTACTTTGGAAGAACATGAATTCGAAGAGCACCGGGAGGTTTTATATAACCGCGTCGAGCACGTGGCCTCGGCGCTGAACGGCATGGGATTGCGCACAATTACTTTGAGCACAGAAGAATTGGTTGAATTACTTTATAACAGTTACAACCTTAGCTCTGCTTCGGCTGTTAGAATCAAAAGTGTTGAAGAATTAGATTTGGCTCGTTTAGAACAATAATCGAAACAAAATGGCATTATTTTCATCAGCAAAATCCGAAAATCAATCGTTAGACGAGCAAAAGAAATTGCTTCAGGCCGAGCGTGAATACAAAACCGGCGTCAATACTTTGCGCGATTTGATTGCGCCGTCGGCGTTGCGGATTAATCAAAACTCTGTCGAAATTTCGGGCAAAATCGCACGATCGTTTTTTGTCTTGTCCTATCCGCGATTCATTTCCGTAAATTGGTTGTCGCAGGTCATTAGTTTGGATATTCCTTTGGATATGAGTATGTATATTTATCCGCTCGATACGGAAGAGATTATGAACAAATTGCGCAGCAAGGTTGGGCAACTGCAATCGACAATTTCTTTGAACGAAGAAAAAGGAAATGTCCGCGACCCAATGCTCGAAACCGCATTCCGTGATGTGGAAATGCTCCGCGACAAATTGCAGCAGGGAACGGAAAGATTTTTCCGCTTCTCCTTGTACTTTACGATTTACGCCGACAACCAAAAGATGCTCGACGAAGCTTCGTCGAATTTGGAATCTTTGCTCGGCGCCAAATTGGTGGTGACCAAACAGGCCATACTGCAAATGGAACAGGGATTCAATTCGACTCTGCCTTTGGGCAACGACGAATTGGCGGTCGCGACCAACATGAACACCGAGCCGCTTTCCACGACGTTTCCCTTTGTGTCTTCGGAATTGACCTCCAACGATGGAATTTTGTATGGCATCAACCGCCACAACAACAGTTTAATTTTATTCGACCGGTTCCAGATGGAAAACGCTAACTCGGTGATCTTTGCCAAGTCCGGTGCCGGAAAAAGCTACGCTGTGAAACTGGAAATTTTGCGGTCAATGATGTTGGGGACAGATGTCATCGTTATTGACCCGGAAAATGAATACAAGCATTTGAGCGAAGCGGTCGGTGGATCATTTTTAAATATTTCTTTGAATTCCGATTCACGGGTCAACCCGTTTGATTTACCTAGGAACGTGGAAGGTGAAAGCAACGAAGACATGTTGCGGTCATCGATCATCAACTTATTAGGTTTGATGAACTTGATGTTGGGCAAATTGAATCCGACCGAAGAGGCGATTATGGACCGCGCACTTTGGGAAACTTATGCCAAGAAAGATATTACCCCGGCATCTGATTTCGCTGCTGTGGAGCCGCCGACAATGCAGGATTTGGTGGAAATTTTGGGCGGCATGGTTGGAGGCGAAAGCCTGGCCCAGCGTCTGACCAAGTACACGGAAGGGACTTTTTCTGGGATTTTCAACCACCAGACCAACGTCAATTTAACCAACCAGCTAGTGGTGTTCTCTGTCCGCGATCTGGAAGACACTTTGCGCCCGATCGCGATTTACGTCATCCTCAATTACATTTGGAACGTTGTCCGTTCCTCTTTGCGCCGCCGCATGATGGTCATTGACGAAGCCTGGTGGATGATGCAGCACGAAGATTCTGCCCGGTTCCTGTTCGGCATTGCCAAGCGCGCCCGTAAATATTATTTGGGCGTTTCGACCATCACCCAGGACGTTTCCGATTTTTTGCAGTCGCCATACGGCAAACCGATCGTCACCAACTCGTCAATCCAATTATTGCTGAAACAAAGCCCGGCCGCGATTGAAGCAATCACCGAAACTTTCTTTTTGACTGAAGGCGAAAAATACCTGTTGCTGGAGTCGGAAGTCGGGGAAGGGATTTTCTTTGCCGGACTAAAACACGTGGCCATTAAAATCATTGCCTCGTATATGGAAGACCAGATCATCACGACCGATCCGCGCCAGGCCATTGAGATTGAGGAAGCTAAGAAAGAATTTTCGGGCCGCGCCTCCTAACTTTTAACCGATCGCCAAAACTATGGCTAATAATGTTGTTGAAGAGAAAGGACGGGAAGCTGCTCGGCAGATGAGCGAGGAAGAAGCTTTGCGCAAACAACGGCTGGAACAGATCCAACAAGGGACATACTCGCCGAACCAGGACCTGAAGCGCCAGGAAATTCGAGATCTCGAGAGTATTGCCGCATTACCAACACCGCCGGAGCAGACAATAATCGTCCCCGATGTCCGTGGTTTGCCGCCTAAGAAAGCGCAGGCCGCTTTAGAAAAATTAGGGTTTAAAACATACATTACAAAAGAAAAATCACAGGAAGCAAAAGAGCCTGTGGTTTTGACGTTATTGCCTACACCAGGCACAGCTGCGTCCATGGGCGACGTAATTACGATTGTGGTTCAGGTCCCGATGTTGTCACCACAAGAAGAAGACGCAGAAGAAGAACGACGAGCCCAGGAAGAAGAATTGGAACGGGAGCGACAGGAAGCTTTGGAAGATATGCAAAATGAAGAGGCAAATGTTATTCCAGAATATGAACCGGGCTCACCGGAAGCAATTGAGGCCGAAGAAAAGGCTGGACAAAGTCGGTTGCAGAGCTTAAAGGAAGGCGCCCAATACGTAGCTAAGGAGGGAGCAAAACGCTATGCAAAAACTGCGGTAAAAGGAGTCGCCGCTGAAGCTGCGGAAGGAGTGATTGCCAGCACCGCTCCGATTTGGGGAACCATTTTAGCCATCATCCTGGCCATTGCCGCGGTAATAGGGTTGATTGTATTGCTGATGTACTACGTTAACACTCAATGCTCCACGCCGGGCGTTAAGGGAGCAATCCTTAGAAACTTTAGTTGGGCTTCGGAAAAATTAGGCTTTTCGGCGGACATTTGCGTGCAGCTCGGTTACATTTCAGAAAATCTTCAATTGACCCCACAATCAACCCAGGTCAGCACACAGTTAACTGATGCCCAAGTTTGGGCGCAGTTGCAGCAATATGGAATTGGCCGTAATGCCTTCCCGCCGCAAACTGATTTTAACGGCATGCGGCAATCCACTGTTGATGAAGTTATTTGGTTCAAGGTCAATTGCGCAACTGCTGCGGGCGGATCCTGTTCCGTGATAATGACTGGCGGCACCGAACCTGGTCACGCCGACGGTCAATGCAGCCATGCTACTGGATATAAATTTGATATTGATGATAATCCTGGGGTTGATGCCTGGATCATGGGATCGAATCCGGACAAAGGCGGGGGCATGGCTCCGGCCGGTTCGCGCAATGTTACTGAAAAGCGATTTGTGAATCCGGCAACCGGTGCGATTTGGGTGCGTGAAGCCACTCACTGGGACGTGGTTGTGGCTTGCGAAGACGGGAACGTCGAATAACATATGAAGAAATTTCTCATCACAATTTTGATTGTTGGTTTGCTGGCTGGCGGCGGATATTATTATTGGGCGCAAATGGAAGCTTCTAAGAATGCGGCTGATAAAATTTTAACCGTGACCAAGGTCAGTGATTACCAAGCGGTTTCGCCATTAGTTTCTTCTGACGGGAATTCGATTTGGTTTGGCGATAACAAAGGTTATATTTACAAAACAAATGTTACTGGCGGCAGCACCACTCAAATTCCGAGCCCGGTTTTTACCGGTGAATATTTGAGTCGGATTTTTTGGAGTCCGGACCGTGACAAGTTCATTGCGGTTGGAACAATGATGCAAAAGGATTATTATTTTTCGTTTAACCCGGCCACTAACCAATACACTCCATTGGCAAAAAATGTTTTATCGATTGATTGGATGCCGGACTCTGCGCGCGTAGTGTTGGTTTGGCGGTCCACGGACAATAAGTCGGAGCAGTTGGTTGTGTCCAATGCCGACGGGACCGGTTATAAATCCATTGCGCAATTGCCAGTGGTTGATTACGAGGTCAAAGTTTCTCCGTCAGGTGGTGAGGCTTTGTTGGTCAGTAAAAATCCAACCAACAACAAAATCTACTTAATCAATTTAACAGACGGCGGATTCAAAGCTTTGGTGGAGGAAGGAAATAGTTTGGGTGTAATGTGGTTAAACTCCAACCAATTTTTGTATACAATTCAGGACCAACTTTATCCAAAGTTGTATTCCTACGATCTGAAAACCAACACTAAAGACGATTTAAAGGTTAATGCGACAATTGACCGCGTTACGGTGGATAATACGTCTTCGGCGTTGTTTGTGGTTGAAAGAATTGGTTCCGACGATCAAATCAAAAAAATAAATTTGGGAAGTTTGACCTCATCATCGTATTTTAATTTGGTGGAGCGCAAGGTCAAACAATTATTCTACGGCAGAGGAGTGCTTTACTTTATAGATGGTGCTGATAATAAAATTTATTCAATAAAATAATTTTTATATAAAAAACCATCCTGAACTCGGTTCAGGATCTAAAAAAGATCCCGAAACAAGTTCGGGATGGAAATATGATGGTGTTTTATTCTAAGTGAATCGGAGGCTTGGAATTGATTATTTCTTTGAGCAGCGGATGTTGGTTTAATTCCGGATCGGAGTTAACAATGTCTTCTGCGTATTTTTTTGACCGCTGCACGATTTCTAAATTGGAAAGCGTGGCGATTTTAAACCCGTATCCGCTTTGGGTTGTGCCGTAAAGGTCGCCGGAGCCGCGGATACCTAAATCTTTTTCTGCTAATTCAAAACCATTGGTGCTAGAAACAATGGCATTGAGACGGGGATTGCTGGCAGTGTTTGGATCGTCGGAAAACAGGAAACAATAGGATTGATAAGTGCTTCGGCCAACGCGGCCACGGAATTGATGCAACTGCGCCAAGCCAAACCTTTCCGCGCCTTCAATGATCATGACTGTTGCATTGGGGACATCGACCCCGACTTCAATAACGGAAGTCGAAACCAAAATCTGCAGTTCGTTGTCCTTGAACTGTTGCATGATTTTTTCTTTTTCTGCTGGTTTTAATTTGCCGTGCAACAAACCAATTTTTAAGTGCGGGAAAACATCTTTCGATAATTTTTCATATTCTGCCGTTACGGATTTGACGCCGAGTTTATCCGATTCTTCGATCAAAGGACAAATGACAAAAACTTGTCGGCCGTCTTTAATTTGGTCGTTGATGAATTTGTAAGTTGATTCGCGTTGTGGTTCCGAAACCAATAATGTTTTGATTGGGATTCGGCCCTTTGGCAATTCTGTTAATCGGGAAATATCCAAGTCGCCGTAAAGGGTTAGTGCAAGTGTCCGGGGAATTGGTGTGGCAGTCATACTCACCAAATGCGCGTTGTTGATTCGTTGTAAGCTGGATCGTTGTTTAACGCCAAAGCGATGTTGTTCGTCGATAATGATCAAACCAAGTTTGGCAAAGTCCACCGCTGGTTCAAGCAGGGCGTGCGTTCCAATGGCAATTTTGATTTTTCCGGATTTTAATTGGGCAATTAGGGTCGACCGGGAAACTGGGTTGCCGTTGATTTTGGAACTGGATCCGGTCAAAAGCGCGATATCAATCCCATCGTTCAAAAAGAGCTTTAGAAGGGACAAATAGTGTTGTTGACTAAGGACTTCGGTCGGAGCCAATAACGTTGCCTGAACCCCGTTTTTTGCCGCTAACCACATGCTTAAAGCGGCGATAATGGTCTTGCCCGATCCGACATCACCTTCCAGTAGGCGGTTAGCCGGGAAAGGCTTGCCTAGGTCCGAAACAATGTCTTCAAGCGAGCTTTTTTGAGAGTTCGTTAGTGTGAATGGTAAGTCTTGAATTTTTTCATCAAGCGATTTAACTCGGGCAATTGCTAGCGACGGAATAATCTCTCGATTTTTTTTGTATTGCAAAACGCGGATTTGTGTTTGGAAAATTTCGTCGAAGGCCAAACGTTTTTGCGCGGCTTTAAGAGTTTGGTAGGAATCCGGGAAGTGAAAGGTCTTTATAGCGGAATTTTCGTCGACTAATTGCTCGGCGCTTAAAATTTTACTTGGCAAATATTCGGGCAATAATATTTTGTCCAAATAGTTTTTGATAATTGCTCGTAATTGCTTTTGGGTTAGGCTGGCGGTCAGGGGATAGACTGGGACTAATCTTGAAGTGTGGATTTGTTCCAGACGCTCCTGTTCGTAAATCGGATTTTGTAGCTGTAGTTTATTTTTGGATAAAGTGACCTTCCCGGAAAAAATGAAAGTTTCATTTTCTTTTAAGACTTTGCTCAAGAAAGGTTGGTTGAACCAGACGCAAGTGATTGTTCCTGAATCGTCCTCAATGGTTGCCTGGGTCAGTGTGAGTCTGCGGGCACGGGTGCGAAAACTTTTGACAGAAATTATTTTAGCTTTCACGTTGGAAAATTCATTGGCTTTTAGTTCGCCAATTGGTGAGAATTTGGAAAGATCTTGATGGGCGCGTGGGAGATAAAATAAAAGATCCTTGAGCGTGGTCACGCCAAGTTTCTTCAGTAGTTTTGCCCTGGCCGGTCCGACAAGATAAAGTTCTTCAATTGGTGAATTAAGGTCAAACATATGTATAGATTACATTAAATTGAAAAATAAAAAAACGGCAACAATGCCGCTTCGATATAGGATATATGGAAAATTAATGGTGCGCCCGGCAGGGATCGGTCACAATCGCTTTGCTACCGCAAAACGGTCGCGACCCCGCCTCACGCTGCTGTTGCAGCGTTCCGGCTTTCGATCCCAACGGGACCAACACTGGTGGTTCCTCTAGGATACATATAAAATTCATGGTGCGCCCGGCAGGGATCGAACCTGCGACCTTTGGTTCCGCAAACCAACGCTCTATCCACTGAGCTACGAGCGCGCTGTACTAAATTTTTAAATGCCGTTGAATAATGTCAACAAAAGATTCATCGCGGTTTAAATCTTCTGGCAAATATTTTTTCAAAAACAATTTTACTGGCACCGGATCCTGATCACCCAATTGGATTGTCACATGGCGGTTCAGATATGCAGTTGTTTCGATGTTCAAGGTTTTAACCTGCGGTGGTTCGTAAATAATCCAAAAACTTTTAATGTTTTTGTAAGGGATTATGGTGTCGCCCAAAATAATGCCGCTGCTGGTAAGACTATGCGGCATGACTCGCGGTTGGCGATGCGAGAACAGGAAGCCAAGTAATACGATCAGGCCAAACGTGACCATGGTCAGAATACTTCCAGAAAGGATGCTGTAAACAATTAGTCCAATCGCAATTAGCGTGAAAACTATATACCAAACTAAAGTTTTTTCGTGATGCGTGAATTCTTTTGCATCCCAGTTGATTGAATTTTCCGGTTGTGTGTTGTCAGACATTTTATTTTTCCTTGTTAATTGTTGGCGGAAGCGGTGAGATTCGAACTCACGAAGGGCTTTCACCCTTGACGGTTTTCAAGACCGTTCCCTTAAACCACTCGGGCACGCTTCCAGATAATCTCCGAAAAGGTTTTTTATCACTGCGACCCACCAAACTTTTATTAAAAGAACAAATAAATTCTACCATTTTCTGCGATTTAGGTAAAGCCGCCAATATTTAAACCAACAGAAAAGGGCCCCTTTTGGAAGCCCTTTTCAGCATATGAGTTTTCAGCCACCTTAGCTTTTGGCTAAAGTTTTTGTTTCAAATTAGGCTGATACCTGTTCAGTTAAGAACTGGTTCAATTATGGCAGCTAAAAATAATTTTAGCAACGCCAGTAATCTACAAAATTTTAGAAAACTTTCTAATCGTTACTATCGTTACTGGAATCATCTCCTGGTTCTGGGTCGACTGGCACTGTTGCCGGAGGAGGTGGTGGAGTTGTATCGGTTTCGTTATCTGTTTCCGGTTCATCCACTGGTTCATCCACGGTTACTTCTACAGCATAAGTTTTGGATTCTTCGATCTTGCCTTTGATACTGATAATCTGATCAACTTCTAAATCTTCTCGCTTAATATTCACAAAGATTGTTTCTTTCGTTAAAAAGAATCTTGCTGTTCCAATACTTATAAAACCATCATTGGTATCAATATCTGTGAGTTTTCCGTGTGCCTGCACCTGGTCAGGAGCAGTTTTGTCGCTGATAGTAATGATGTTATTTTCAATTTTCAAACCGGCCTTTTCAATATCAGCAAAAGTTTGTTCCTGCGAAGCTTTAGAAGTGACTAAAGCTTTTTCTAATTCTTCCTTAATTTCGCCTTCGCTGTTGTCAGAAGCAGTTTGTAAAAGTGTGGTTTGTTTGGCATTTAAATCAACAAGTTTGGAAAGGATCTGTGGTTGATCGCCGGAAGCGCTGTTTTGGCTCACGACCGAAGAAACGTCGCGGACTGTTTGTTCTACAACCTTTTGTAAGGACTCGTCGGAAACTTTGCCTTCCTGTTGTTGTTGCAAAACAGTTTCTAACTCTTCCAAACGGTTGTTGGCAAATTTAATTTGCAAAGAAACTTTTTCGGATTCGGTATCAGCCAATCGTAATTGAATATTTTCAACGACTTTTTTGACAGGATAAATTGGTTGGCCTGGCACGCTTTGAATGGCAGCGATGGCGGTGCCAATGGTCAAGCTGATCAGGATAAGGAAAGTCCCGATAATTCCGCCGCCGATTTTGACGAAGTTGGGAATGGCCTGAAAGAAACCAAATGCCGATGGCGTTTCGACTGGAATTGCAATGCGGTCAAGGATTTGGTTTCGCACGCGATCGTAGTTAGCCATTGGGACAGGTGATTTTGGAGCGCTGTTTAAAGTTTCGATTAACTTAAATATTTCCTGCGACTCCGGATTTTCGGGAACAATAAAAGCAGCTGCCTGATTTTTGGCTTTTTGGATCAGCTGCTCGGTCAATTGTTCTCCGTTGTTCGGAGTAATCTCGCTGTTCATGTTAGTTGCTAATTTTTCGTTTAAGTAATTGTTTAAGTTTGTCGATTGCCCGGTGTTGGATGACGCGGATGGCGCCTTCGGATTTGCCCATGACTGCGGCAATCTCCTCGTTGGTTAAATCTTCAAAAAATTTATATTCCAGGACGGCGCGCTGTTCAGTCGGCAACATTTCCATCAGCTCCATCAAAGTTGTCATTTCAACGCTGGCATTTGCTTTATCGATTGGACTGGCAGTGGAATCGGGGAGGACTTCGGCAATTTCTTCAATTGCGATTATCGAAGTTCCTTTGATGCGGTAATAATCGATAACATTATTCTTTGCCACTTGGTACAGCCAACCAACAAATGCTTTGGGTGTATTCACGCCTTCAATCTTTTGCCAGGCCTTTACAAAAGTGTCAGACAAAAGGTCTTCGGCCAGCTCCTTATGACCCACCCGAAAGTAGATAAATTTGTAGATCTTCTCGCGGAAATGGTCGTAGATAAGGCCAAAGGCATCGCGGTCGCCTTTTTGGGCTTTTTCCAGTAAATTTTGAAGTTCTATATCGTTCATGAATTAAGACGGATTAAGACCAATCTTGTTACGAAAAGCAAGTTTTATTGTAACACAATTGGCAGCGTTGATCGATTCGTTTAAGCAATTGCGTGAGCCCGATTTTTCAGGTAAAATGAGTGAGTTAAGTAACATTCACCAACTCATGGAGAGGTGGCCGAGTGGCTTAAGGCAACGGTTTGCTAAACCGTGACCGTTAATAGCGGTCTCATGGGTTCGAATCCCATCCTCTCCGCCAAGGAAAAATTAGTCAGCTGCCAAAGTAATTGCCCAGACGGAATGGGCATTTTTCTTTTTGAGGATTCTTGCCAATTCATTCAAGGTTGATCCGGTGGTCACAACGTCATCTATAATCAGGATTTTTTTGTTTTCGACGGATTCATTGACTGCAAACGCACCTTTAATATTTTCCTTTCGTTCGTCATGTTTGAGTTCAATTTGCGGCCTGGTATAACGGGTGCGTGCGATCAGGTCAGTTGATATTGGCAGCTGGAGTTCGACCGAAAGTTTTTGGGCCAAGAGTAGAGATTGGTTAAATCCTCGCCAGCGTAGGCGCCGTTTGTGTAACGGCACGGGAACAATTATAAAATCTTTGAAAAAATTGTTGAGTTCTTGGTTGCGGATTTCCTCAATAATGAATTGGCCAAGAATATCTGATAGATCAACGAAATTATATTTGTAGGTACTGATTAATTTTTTTATGACAGTGTCGTGATAGGGCAAAGCGGAAATAATCCCATCGATTTTTGTTTTAGCGCAATCTGTATGTGTTTTACCGAATGGTGATGGTTTTTGGCAAACCAAACAGCGTTGCCTGTCTAGCCGCGGGATTTTTTTGATGCAACTGATACATAAATAAGTTCCTTCCTTGTGGCAGTTCACACACGCGACAGGGAAAATGAAATCCAGGAAGTGATTGTATATTGTTTTCCAAAAAGTCATAAGAGAGTAATTTAGCATGCGGATAAAATAAAAACCATCCCGAGGCCAAACCGGCCGAGGGATCTCTTACTGAGAGAGATTCCTCGCGCGGTCCGCGCTCGGAATGGAATACAAAAACCCCGGATCAAGGAACGTCTGTCCCAAGTCCGGGGTTTTTTGGATCCTGAATCTCGGGCAGCAAGCCCTCGTTCAGGATGACGCTCATTTAAATTCGCGCCGCTTTCTCGATTTCCATTTGTTTGAGAGTGATGAATCCTTGGTCCACACCGACTTTAACACTTGTCTGCTCAACAATTTCGCCGTTGATAAGTTTTTCAGCCAATGGGTCTTCAATGAACTCTTGTATCGTGCGGCGGATTAGGCGGGCACCTTGGGCCGGGTCATAACTTATTTCCGCAATGAATTTTGTGACATCGCGATCAAAGTTTAAGATTAAGCCTTGATTTTTGAGGACATGGTCACTTAATTTGTTAATTTCGAGTGTGACAATCTTTTTGATTTCTTCCATGCCCAACGGGCGGAAGACCAAAATTTTATCAATGCGGTTTAATAATTCTGGACGCATGGTTTCGCGCAAGGATCGTAAAACATTTTCTTTGACGCGGTCGTAGTCGCGCTCGGCCTTGGCGCGGGTGTCGTCGAGCAGGGTATTGGTGTTAGCTTGGGCAAATCCAAAGTCGCTGGCTTGTTTGGTTAAATCGGTAATGCCGATGTTCGAAGTCATGATAATAACGGTATTGCGGAAATTGACGCGGCGGCCAGATGCATCAGTCAGCTGTCCTTCTTCCAAAATCTGCAGGAGGATGTTGAAGACGTCCGGGTGTGCCTTTTCGATTTCGTCAAAAAGGATTACGGCGTATGGTTTCTTACGGATCTCTTCCGTTAAGCGGCCACCTTCCTCATAACCGACATAACCGGCCGGGGCGCCGATTAAGCGCGCAACATTGTGACGTTCCATGAATTCCGACATGTCCACCCGAATCAAGGCATCGCGGGATTCAAAAATTTCGTGGGCCAAAATTTTTGCGGTTTCGGTTTTTCCGACACCGGTTGGGCCCAAAAACAGGAAAGAGGCGATTGGGCGTTGCGGCGAAGTAATGCCGGCCCGGGAGCGGCGAACGGCTGAGGCAATAATCTTAGTGGCTTCATCTTGGCCGACAATTTGCGTTTGCAGAGTTTTTTCCAAATTGACCAGTTTTTTGGCCTCGGATTTAATCAATTTATTGAGCGGGATTTTAGTGATGGTCGAAACTGTGCGTGCAATATCTTCCGCGGTAATTTCAATTAAGCTTCCCGGGCGCTTGTTTACAATCTTTTGGTATTCAGACTTTTGCTTCTTCAATTTATCTTCCTGCGATTTCAAATGCAGCGCAGTAGTAAAGTCTTGCAACATCACGGCCTTGGTTTTTTCTTCTTCCAGGCGTTGCAATTCGGATTCAATCTTTTTGACCACGCGCAAATTGCGGGATTTGGAATTGATCGATTTAAAGTAGGCCGAGGTTTCATCAATCAAATCCAGGGCTTTGTCTGGCAGGTAGCGGTCGGTCATGTAGCGGTGGGACAAATCCACAGCCGATTTAATTGCGGCGTTGCTGATAATAACGTTGTGGTGTTTTTCGTAGTTTGGTTTTAAGCCTTCCAAAATAATGTAAGATTCTTCGATGGTTGGTTCCTCAACTAAAATTGGTTGGAAGCGGCGTTCCAATGCGGCATCGTGTTCAATATGCTTGCGGTATTCGGCCAGGGTTGTGGCACCAATGACGCGGATTTCGCCACGGGCCAAAACTGGCTTGAGGATATTGGCCGCGTCTAACGAACCAGTTGTGGCACCGGCCCCAACAATGGTATGCAATTCGTCGATAAATAAAATAATGTTTGGATTTTCGCGGACTTCGTCAATAACTTGTTTTAGGCGTTGTTCGAATTCACCGCGGAACATGGAACCGGCAACTACTAGCGCCATGTCCAAAGTAATGATGCGCTTATCGAGCAGCGTATCTGGAACTTCGTGCTTTACAATTGCCAAGGCCAGGCCTTCAACGATTGCGGTTTTGCCAACACCTGGTTCGCCAATCAAAACCGGATTATTTTTGGTGCGGCGGTTCAAAATATTTACCAAGCGTTCAATTTCCGCTTTGCGGCCAATGACCGGATCGATTTTGCCCTTCAAAGCTTTTTTGGATAAATCAGTTGTGAAATAATCCAAGGCCGGAGTTTTATTTGGGGATTTTTCTTCGGTGGCCACTGGTTGTTCGTCGACATTAAGCAGGTCAGGGAAACGGGAAACGTTTTCGAAAATCGAAACCAAATTCTTCTTTAGTTCTTCTGTGGAAACTTTGAGGCCGAGCAAAATGGATTTGGCTTCATCGTGGTCCATGTCCGTGATGCCGTAGAGGAAATGTTCCGTGCCAATGAACTGGTATTTGTAGCGGCTGGCGATAATAGCGGCCTTTTCAATGATTTCGCGAAGGTTGTTGGACAGTTTTGGTTGCCATTTTTCGGAAATGTTGGTGAAGTTCATGCGGATGATTTCTTCCTTCACAATTTCGGAAGTGATTTTGTTCTTTTGCAGGATTTCCGAGCCAAAAGACGAAGTTTCTTCCAAAATGCCGAACAGTAGATGTTCGGATCCAATGTGGTCATGGTGCAAATCCTCGGAAATGCGCTGTGAAGTAATCAAGGCATTCTTGGCCCTGGAGGATAAGCGTTCTAATATGAAAGAAAAATGGTTCATGTGAGTTTAAGTTTCGGTTTAGTCGGGCAAAATTGATTTATACTATACTATTATTATAGCAGCCAGGTCAAGTTTGCCATCTCAATTAAATTTTGCGCTTGTTAGGGGAGAAAGTCAATTGTCGAAACGCTGGTTTTATTTAGTGATTTTGACAGCAATCCACAATATGGAGAGTCTAAATTCCGCCGTATATGAAAAAGCCATAAAATTACTGGGCATCCGAATGCATTCGGCTTTTGAGCTTGCCCGGAAACTTAAACTGAAAGGCTTTGCTGCTGAGGAAATTGGGCTGGCGATTGAGAAACTTAAGCAGGAACGTTATCTCAATGACGAGGACACGGCAGAAAGCTATTTAAATAGCTTGATCAACAACAAAACTTTTGGATATTACGGAATCAAAGCCAAATTACATCAAAAAGGATTTGAGCACGCTTTGGTTGAAAGATTATTGGAGGAAAATTTTCCTTTGGAAAAAGAAGAGGCTTTGGCCAAGAAATATTTATCAAAGAGCAGAAAGACTGGACAGAAGGCCATGGCAGGGTTGAAATCCAGAGGCTTCCGGAGCCAGGTTATCAGTCGGGTTACGTCGTTTGACGATGGCAATTAAAAACAGTCCCGCAGCGGCGGGACTGTTTTTTGTTTACATCTTATTTAGTTTGTCGATGCGTTCCTGGATGGGTGGGTGAGTCATAAACATTTTTGCAAACCATCCGACTTGGTTGCCTTTATTTTCTATTTTATGCAGAGGATCATCAATGTACAGATGGGCTGTGGCTTTGTTGGCGACTTCCAGCGGTTCTTTGTCCGCGCCAATTTTTTGTAGCGCCGAGGCCAAACCTTGCGGGTAGCGGGTCAGTAACACTCCGGATGCATCAGCGAGCAACTCACGTTTGCGGGATATTGCTAATTGAATGAGGGTAGCAGCAATTGGCGACAGGAGTGCCAAAACAATTCCAATGACCATTAAAATCGCGCCGGCATTGCCCTCGTTGTTGCTGCGTCTGCGGCCGTAAAAAGAAACGCGGAACATCCAGTCAGCGAGCAATGTCACGACCCCGACTAAAACGACAATGATGGTGGACAGGCGAATGTCATAATTCCCGATATGAGAAAGTTCATGCGCCATGACGCCTTCCAATTCCTGTTTGGTCAATTTAGTGCGCAGACCGGAAGTGATGGCAACTACCGCGTGTTTAGGGTCGCGCCCAGTGGCAAAGGCGTTCATGGCCGTGTCTTCGATCAGATAAATTTTTGGTGTTGGCAATCCTGCGGCAATCGATAAATTTTCCACGGTGCGGTACAGGTCTTCGTCATCGATGCGTTTGATTTCTTTGGCGCCGGACATGCTCAAAACAATTTTGTCGGAATAGAAGTAGCTAATCAAGCTCATGCCAATCGACAACAATACCGCGAACGGCAACAGTGCCGGTTCGCCTGTGGTGTAGGAGAAGACATATCCGAGTGCAATGATCAGGACAAAAAAACCAGTCAGGAACAAAGCTGTCTTTCTTTTATTGGATGCAATTTCGGTATAGACCATAAATTTAGTGACAGGTGAAAAGTAATAAGTGACAAGTGCTGTGACCTGTCACCTGTAACTTGTGACTAATTGTTAGAATTGTACTTGTACCGGTTGCCCTTCCACACCCTTTTCATCGATGTCAAAGAAGGCGCGGGCAGTGAAATTAAACATTGAGGCAAAAATATTGGTTGGGAAAGTTTGCAACTTGGTGTTGTAGTCGCGGACATTGCCATTGTAGAAGCGACGGGATGCCTGGATCTTGTCTTCGGTATCGGTTAAGTCGCGTTGCAGGCTCAAAAAGTTTTGGTTGGCCTTAAGGTCTGGATACTGTTCGGCCAAAGCAAAGATTCGTCCAAGAGCCGAAGTCAGCTCGCCTTGTGCCGCCTGGAACTTTTGCATCTGTTGCGCATCCAATTTGGTAGGGTCCATTGTAATGCTGCTGGCGCGGTTGCGGGCTTCGGTGACTTTCATCAGGGTGCCTTCTTCGTGTTTGGCATAGCCCTTGACCGTGTTGACCAAATTCGGGATCAAATCGTAGCGGCGCTTTAACTGGACCTCGATATCTGACCAGGCTTCGTCGACGTGGTTGCGGCTCGAGATAAGCCCGTTATACATGGCAATCAGCCACAAAAGAAACAAAACGGCTATGCCTAAAATTACGTATGTCATACAATTCCTTTCTTAAATAATAGGGTTTGAATTCATTATAGAATAATTGGTTTTATGTAGCAAAATATGGTATATTGATTCCATGAATATTACCGATGTAGAAAATATTTCCAAGTTGGCGAAACTAAAATTTTCAGACGAGGAAAAGAAAAAATTAGAGCACGAATTGTCGGATATTTTAAATTACGTTGACCAAATAAAAAATTTGACGGAAAAAAGCGAGATTAAGCTTTCGGAAGATCCGGACGCTTTGAATATTTTGCGCGACGACGTGGCCGAACCCTTGGCTGCGCCGGAAAAGTTTTTGGAACAGGCACCTGGCCGGGAAGGGGATTTTGTAAAAGTTAAAAGTATCTTGGAATAGTTATGGAACTGCACGAACTAACAGTAAAAGAAGCGTCGGAAAAACTTTTAAATAAAGAAATTTCGGCCAAGGAATTATCCGGGGCATTGCTCGACCGGGCAAAAACTTTGGATAAGGACTTGCATGCGTTTTTGGCGTTTACCGAAGAGCGGGCCAAACAGGATGCCGATTCCGCCGATGCGGCAATCAAACAGGATAGGGCCATGCCGCTGACTGGTATTCCTTACGCGGTCAAGGATAATATTTTAATTGAAGGGATACAGGCCACGGCCGGGTCGAAAATTTTAGAAAACTACAAAGCAACTTACACCGCCACGTCCATGAAGCGGTTGATGAATCAGTTGCCAGTATTGATCGGCAAAACTAATTTGGATGAATTTGCCATGGGCTCGTCAACAGAAAATTCTGCTTATGGTCCGACAAAAAATCCTTATGATATGTCCCGTGTGCCAGGTGGTTCGTCTGGCGGCTCGGCCGCTGCAGTGGCTTCTGGTCAGGCATTGTTTGCATTCGGCACAGATACCGGAGGATCGGTGCGCCAGCCGGCATCATTCTGCGGTGTGGTCGGATTCAAACCAACGTACGGCCGAATTTCTCGTTACGGTTTGATTGCACTTGGTTCGTCCCTGGACCAGTTGGGGATTTTTGCCAAAACTGTGGAGGACGTGGCTTTGATTGCCCAAACCGTTTCCGGACCAGACGAGTATGACAGCACAGCTTTGAACAAACCAGTGGCAGACTACACAAGCTTACTCAATAACGACGTCAAAGGCATGCGTATTGGTATTCCAAAAGAGTATTTTGCTTCAGGTATTGATCCGGAAGTTGAAAAAATTGTTAAGGATGCGATTAAGCGCTTCCAGGATTTGGGCGCAACAGTTGGAGAAGTCAGTTTGCCTCATACCGAATATGCTTTGGCTACCTATTATATTATTTTGCCGGTCGAAGTTTCGGCCAACCTTTCCCGATACGATGGCCAACGCTATGGATTTTCCGCACCGGGAAAAACTTTAGAAGAAGTTTATGTTAACAGCAGGTCTCTGGGATTTGGCGCCGAACCAAAACGCCGTATTATGATCGGCACCTATGCATCGTCTGCCGGATATTCCGACGCCTATTACAAGAAAGCAAAATTGGCACAGCAGTTGATCCGCAAAGATTTCACTGATGCTTTTGAAAAATTTGATTTGTTGATTACGCCGACCACGCCAACCCCAGCCTTTAAGCTTGGCGAAAAAAGTGATCCGTTATCAATGTACTTGGCGGACATTTTCACTGTTGGTCTAAACATTGCCGGTGTGCCGGGCATTTCAATTCCTGCCGGCATGACCCAAAGCGGTTTACCAGTCGGCATCCAGTTGGTCGCCCCGCATTTTGCGGAAGAAAAATTATTTACCGCCGGTCACGCCTTCCAAAAATCGTTAGATCAAAAATTTAAACCAACATTAACAAAATAATATGAATTTACTTTATAGGTTTGAAAAAGTAGTTGTTGCGTTTGTGGTTGTTATGGTTGTGGTTATGCCATTTACAGCAGCTGCCGTGACTTCAACCCAAAACCCTTGCAAACTTCCTGAACAAACCGGGACTGGAACGGGTACTGGGACAGGAACTGGTACCAACGCCGCCCCACCAAAATTAGGGGAATGTGTCAGCCAAATTTATTTGTGGGCCATGGGTGCTGCGGGAGCACTAGGTTTGTTTATGGCAATCATTGGCGGCTATCTGGTCATGACCTCTTCTGGCAACGCTGCACAGGCTGCCCGTGGTAAATCATTTTTAATCTCGGCAATAATCGGCATTGTCATTTTACTCGGTGCCTACTTAATTCTAAGCACAATTAATCCCGATCTCGTAAATTTTGACGTTAAGCTCGATAAGCTTGATGCGCCAAAAACCCCATAATTCATGAGCTACGAACCAGTCATTGGACTTGAAGTCCACGTACAACTTAAAACCGCGAGTAAAATGTTTTGCCGGTCCAAGAATGCCGAAGCATCCAGACCTAACCAACACATTTGCGAAATCTGCACTGGCCAGCCAGGGACTTTGCCAGTGATCAATAAAGAAGCGGTGCGCAAATCGCTCATGGTTGGTTTGGCTTTGAATTGTGAAATTCCAAAGTATTCCAAATTCGACCGCAAAAATTATTTTTATCCGGATTTGCCAAAAGGTTATCAGATTTCGCAATTTGATTTGCCACTCAACGGTAAAGGAAAATTTGAAGTCCATGTAAATGGCCAACTGCGAGAAATTGGAATTACCCGCGCGCATTTGGAAGAGGATGCCGGTAAATTAATGCACGCTGCCAAAGGGGATTATAGTTTGGTTGATTACAACCGTGCCGGTGTGCCGCTTCTGGAAATCGTCTCGGAGCCGGACATTCGTACCCCTGAAGAGGCTAAAGTTTATTTGCAGGAATTACAGAATTTAATGCGCTACTTAGGGGTTTCCGATGCGGACATGGAGAAAGGGCATTTGCGCTGTGACGCCAATATTTCTTTGCGCAAGAAGGGCGAAAAAAGTTTTCCGCCCTATAAGGTTGAAGTCAAAAATATGAATTCGTTCCGAGCTGTGGAACGAGCTTTGATTTTTGAAATCAAACGCCAAACAGAAATGCTCGACGAAGATAAAACTCCGGCTAAAGAAACCCGCGGCTGGGTCGATGACAAAGGCATTACGGTTTCGCAACGTTCCAAAGAAGAATCGCAGGACTACCGATACTTCCCAGAACCAGATTTGCCAGTGCTGGAATTTACCCCGGAATTTTTGACAGAACTAAAACGAGAATTGCCGGAACTGCCACAGGCCCGTAAAAAACGGTTCATGGAACAATTGAATTTGAATGCGGCCGATGCCCAGACATTGGTCGGTTACAAAGAATTGTCAGATTATTTTGAAGAAGTTGTTTCGGAAATTGATGACTGGTGCAAAGCGGACAATATTGAATTGTCATCCGACGAGCATGCCAAGTTCGTTAAACTCGCGGCCAATTGGTCGCTCGGTCAATTCTTAGCTTTACTTAATGAAGCCAAATTGAATCCAAACGATTCTAAGATTACCCAAGAAAATTTTGCAGAACTGATTAAAATGATTGGCACTGGAAAAGTTTCGCAACTATCCGCTAAAGATATTTTTGCCAAAATGTTTGAGACAGGGGAGGATCCATCGAACCTCCTGGAATCCATGGGCTTGGCCCAGGTTTCCGACGAAGGGGCATTGCTTGCGGCCGTGCAAAAAGTTATGGCTGCCAATCCAAAGGGCGTCGAAGATGCCAAGACCAAAGGTGAACGGGCATTCGGATTTTTAGTCGGCCAGTCAATGAAGGAACTGAAAGGCAAAGGCAACCCGCAAATAATCAGCGACCTTATAAAAAAAGAATTGGACAAATAGTTTTTAAAAAAGAAATCGAGCCGGTTCACCAAAAGGTGAACCGGCTCGTGTGTTTTAGAGCACTGGATTGCCGCGGAGGGCGAAGAGCTTGCCGGCCATCCGATCAAACGGGGAGAAGAAAAAATCCGTTCTGTTATAGACCCAGTCTCTGTGATCCCAGTCATTGATCTCCGCCCATTTCGCCCAGCCAGAAGATTCCAGAACCTTCAAGACCATGGTCCGGACGCCTTCTGAGGTCACTCCTGTGACGACACCCGTCCCTAAGGCCAAAAACCAGACACGGTTGTCAGCCATCATGCCTTGGAAAAGATAGGCGCTGATCATTGTCACGACAAGCGTGACTACCAATCCGAGCCAGTGCTCGGATTGGATACAAAGGGCGTAGAGTCCACGCAGTATTTTCGCTGTCGCTGCCGGGATGGCAACGATAACGAATGTTCCCAAGAACAGTACTACCACTGCGAAACCGATGGTCAGGACGAGTATGCTAGCTGCAAAGACCTGGGCTCGAAAAAGTGCGCCCAAAAGCCAGAGAACGAATACTGGCTTGTGAAGGGTTTCGTATTTCTTCTGGCGTGTATCATTCGCGGCCATGTATTCAGCGGGGTTTTTACGGTCAGCCATGGCACACACTGTCAGGTAGGCAGAGCCGGCTCCCAAGACAATCAAAGTTGCGATTACCATGGGGAACCATTGGGCGAATCCAGAAGGCCCAACTTTCTTACTGTAGTACCAGACCACATCGGCAAGGAGTAGGAAGTAGGCGATGAAG
>JANWIA010000024.1 GCA_025450105.1 Candidatus Doudnabacteria bacterium
ATCAATTCTTTGAACATAGACACTAAGGCAAAAACAAAAAAAGCCCCGAATATGTTCCGCATGCTGGCCTGGGCAGTTGACCATTCGTTTAATGTTGAGGATGAGTGGGATGAAGAAACCCGCAGTTGCGACGTAATGATTGCACCAAATGTTAAACAGGCGGAAAAAAATTCGTTGAGCAAATTTTCCGGGATCAACCAAATGCACCAGGTTTACAACGACAGCCGCAAAGCGGCGTTGGAAGCCGTGCCAAAAATAAAAGCATTAATCGCAAAGTATGAGCGGGAAAAAGTAATAGTCACAAAATAATATGATCCAAGCAAAAAATATTTACTTCATTGGAATCGGTGGGATTGGCATGTCAGCCCTTGCCAGGCTATTGCTGGGCCGGGGGCATAATATATCCGGTTCAGATATGCGCGATTCCGCAACCGTACAAGAACTTATTGCGCTTGGAATAAAGGTCCATATTGGTCACGGTGAGGATAATATTACAGCCTCGCAACCCGAACTAGTCATTTATAGTGAAGACATTACCCCTGAGGCCAAAGGGTTTGTAGAGTTGGCTAAAGCTCAGGATTTGAATATTAAAAAAATGACTTACGCAGAAGCGCTGGGCGAAATTATGGCTGGCTCATTTGGTATTTCGGTAACCGGAACCAATGGTAAATCAACAACTACCGCCATACTTGGTTTGATTTTGGAAGCGGCAGATTTGGATCCAACTGTTATCGTCGGTTCAAAATTATCGCCAAAAAACTCCAACGAAAAGTTTAAGGCTAACGCCCGCCTTGGCGGGAACAAATATTTTGTGGCCGAAGCAGACGAATACCATCGCCATATGATGTCACAAAAACCGAACGTGATTGTTTTAACCAATGTTGCGGAAGATCATTTGGATTACTATAAGGATATTATTGATATCAAAAATGCTTTTTCAGAATTCATTGCTGGTTTACCAAAAGACGGTGTGGTTATTTACAACGCCGACGATCACAATTCAATTGAGGTCGGTCGGGCCGCTACTTGCCACAAATTAACCTTTGGCATTCATCACTACGCTGATGTCCAGGCGGTCAACGTACACACGCATGAAGGTGGACAAAGTTTTGACGTCCACTTTAAGGATGAAAATATCGGGCGGGTGACCATGAGTGTGCCGGGCGCAATAAATGTTTCCAACGCCTTGGGCGCTGTTACTGCTGCGTTGCATTTAGGAGTTGCTTTTCCGATAATCCAAAAAACCTTGGAAAATTTTGCCGGGATTTGGCGTCGATTTGAAAAGGTTGGGGAACTTTATTCCGTTCCAGTGATTTCCGACTACGCGCATCATCCGGCCGGTGTGGCCGCAACTATTCAGGCGACCAAAGAATTCTTTCCGGATAAGAAAATATTATTTGTTTTCCAACCCCATCACCGTAACCGCACCAAAAAATTGCTCGGGGAATTTATTGAGGCTTTGTGCAATGCCGACGATTTGATATTACCGGAAATATATGACGTTGCCGGGCGCGAGCACGGTGAGGATATAAGTTCCGTGCAGTTGGTTGCAGAATTAAAAAACCGCCAGGTTCGGGCGCAGTTTGCCGCTGACCTTGCCGAAACGGAGCGTATGGTCAGGCTGGCTGCCAAAGACTTTGGCGTGATTGTCATGATGGGTGCGGGTGATATTGATTTAATTGCCAGAAAGCTTGTAAAAAATGCTTGATTTCAAAAAAGATGTTTCGCTAAAAATTCATACCACTTTTAAAACCGGTGGTTTGGCCAAATTTTTTGTTGAAGTAAAATCAATAGAGGAATTTCAAAAAGCGGCGGATTTTTCCAAGAAACACAAATTGCCGATTTTTATTTTAGGCGGTGGCAGTAATGTCCTTATTTCCGATTCTGGTCTGGATGCGGTTGTGGTAAAAAATTCCATACGGGGAGTATCGATTCAGGGTAACGATGTCACTGTCAGTTCGGGCGAGGATTGGAATCATTTTGTCGGGGTTGTAGTTGAGAAGAATTTGGCAGGTATTGAATGTTTATCCGGAATTCCGGGTACTGTCGGTGGCGCAGTGGTGCAAAACATCGGTGCTTATGGCCAGACCATCGCCGATTCCATTAAATCGGTTGATGTTTGGAATTATAAAACTGACAAATTGGAAACCTGGAATAAAACCGATTGCCAATTTGAATATCGCAATAGCTATTTTAAAAAACATCCCGATAAATTATTTGTGCTGGCGGTTAAGTTTCGTTTAAGTTTAGGTGGGCAGCCGACAACCAGTTATCCGGATGTCCAAAAGTTTTTGATCAATGCCGGTGCCACCAGTCTAAGCGACGTCCGAAAAGCAGTGATAGAGATCCGGGCAAAAAAAGGTTATGTCATTTTGCCGGGCTATAAGGCCTATAACAGCGCCGGTTCATTTTTTAAAAATCCAATTGTTGACCAAAAGACTTTTGAGTACTTACAAAATAAATTTGCGGATAGGACAAACACCTGGTTTTGGCCGGAAAAGAAAAAATATAAATTGGCCGCGGCATTTTTGCTTGGCCAGGCCGGTTTTGAAAAAGGTTATGTTTCCGGCAGGGTTGGAATATCCCCAAAACATTCTTTGGCCCTGATTAACATCAAAAACGCCACTTCCAAGGAAATTTTTGACCTAAGTAAAATGATCCAGAGTGCAGTTCATAATAGGTTTAACGTGATTCTGGAACCAGAAGTTCAAATTGTCGGGAAATTCGATTGACGATTGCCCCGCGTCTGGTAGAATGAAAATAGAATTAATAAAATACCATGAATATCAATATCAAGGGTACCAACGTTGATTTAACCCCGTCGATTAAACAATATGTCGAGGAAAAGATCGGTCATTTAGAAAAATTTTTGGGTAAAATTGAATCGGCTAAAGTAGAATTAGAGCGCGACCGCCACCATCACACCGGAAACGTCATGCGGGCCGAGGTTATGCTAATTGTGGGTGGGAAGGTCATGCGGGCCGATGCTTCGTCCGAAGATATGTACGCCTCGATTGATATGGTTGTCCCGAAACTTAAAGAACAAATTTCCAAATTTAAGGACAAACGAGTGACGCTCCAGAAGCGCGGTGGGCGAGATGCTAAGAAAAAAAGATAACGAATAAAAATTCTCCGAAAATTTTCGGAGAATTTTTTTGCCAAAAGTTATTGACAACTTTTGCAAAACGTTTACAATTAACAGTAGAAATATTTTTTGTTAATCCGCGAGTTCGACGGAAGAGAAAAATCTGATTTGAAAAAAAATTTAAAGCGGCTTTGGAAACTCGGGGCCGAAGAGTACAATACTCAATACTTCGACATCAACAAAGGTGGCGAACTGGTGGTGAAGGAAGGGCACTACCAATATAATATTATCAACCTCGTAAAAAAATACGGCACGCCGACCGAAGTCTTTTTTCCGTATATTTTAGAGAACCGTGTGCGCGACATGATTGATCTTTTTAACGCTTACATTAAGATTAGCGGTTATAAGGGTCGTTTTTATTACCATTACGTCATGAAGGTTAACCAGAATAAAGAGTTTGTTTTGCCGGCAATTGCGGAGGGCGCTCATATTGAAGTCTCATCTGCTAATGAACTTTATCTGGTTAAACGCATGATTGAACAGGATAAGTTCAATCGGCGCATCCGAGTCACCTGCAATGGCCCAAAAACCGAGCAGTATATTCAGTTGATCGAAGAATTGCGCAGCAAAGGACTGATTGTAATCCCAATTATCGAAAACCACGAAGAGCTGGAGCGACTGAAGAAATTTAAGGGCGAGGTTGGGGTCCGCGTAAATTTAGATATTAAAATCCAGGCACACTGGGATAAAAAATTCAATCACTTTGGCTTTTCGGAAGACGAATTGTTGCGCATCGGAAAAATTCGCAACCTTTCGATTTTGCATTATCATATTTCTACCCAAATTGAAAAAATTGACGGCTTCGTGAAGCCTCTAAAGCGGGCCATTAATTTGTACGCTAAACTAAAAGAAAAAAATCCGGGACTGGATACAATTGATTTTGGCGGCGGTGTTGGTGTCCCGTACGAAAAAAAGCGAAAATTATATTCTCTGAAGAATTTAGTCAATCAAATGATTAAAGCGGCCAAGAAGGAATCGGACAAGTTGGGGATTAAACACCCGAATTTGATTTCGGAATGGGGAAGCTACGTCGCTGCTCCCGCGCAAATCAGTATTTTTAAGGTCCAGGCCGAAAAACCAATTACGGGCAAGGCTGACACTAAATGGTATTTTATTGACGGAAGTTTTATCACCAATCTAACCGACACCTGGTCAGTGCGCCGCCAAAAGTGGGAAATTATTCCAGCTAACCATATGGGTGCTGGACGCATGCAAAAAGTTTGGCTGGCCGGATCAACCTGTGACAGTGATGACCGTTATACCAATAGCGGTAGTTATTTGATGCTTCCAAAGTTTACGGAAGATGTGACTGAACTCTACTTAGTGGTCATGGATACTGGAGCTTATCAGGATGCGCTTGGGAATCATCATTGTTTGTTGTCGTCTCCGGCAAAGGTCATTTGCCAAAATGGAGAAGTGAAATTGGCACGCCGCCGCGAAACTGCAGATGAAATTGGGAAACAGTTTGGATGGTAAGTCGCCCGGTGCCGGAAAAAATTACCGGCTGTCAAAATTCTTCCGAATTTTGCAGCCTACGTTCTCGTCCCGCTTGAGCGGGACTGCGAAGGTTAATTTTTTCCGGCACCTCGCTAAACAAAGAAAGCAAACCCCTGATTTTTATGGGATAATCATTAATAAGGAAATGTATGGGAACAATTAAGAAATTTATCAAACACAACTACCGTCACTTTAATTCCGCGGTTGTTGTTGATGCGTCCGAGGCCTATGTCGATTTTTTGGCCAAGGGCAACAAAATGATGGTGACATTGGCTGGTGCCATGAGCACTGCGGAGCTGGGATTAACTTTGGCGGAAATGATCCGCCAGGACAAAGTTCATGCAATTACTTGCACTGGAGCCAATTTAGAGGAAGATATTTTCAATTTGGTGGCGCACAATCATTACGTGCGGGTGCCTCATTACCGACAATTATCGTCACAGGATGAGGTCGACTTGCTAAATAAAGGTTTGAACCGCGTTACGGATACGACAATTCCGGAAGAAGAAGCTATGCGCAAAATTGAACGCCACATTATTAAATTATGGAAACGGGCTGATGATGCCGGCGAAAGATTTTTTCCGTATGAATTCATGTACCAGATGATCCGCGAGAACATGCTCAAGGACGAAATGCAGATTGATCCAAAAGATTCCTGGCTCATTGCGGCCTGTGAAAAGAATTTGCCGATTTGGACCCCAGGCTGGGAAGATTCCACACTCGGAAATATTTTTGTGGCACTGACCAAAGGCCGTGGCAAAAATTATTACGGCGAAAATATCAAAAATATTTCCACTGTTAAGACCGGCTTGGAAGCAATGTCGTTTTTGATTGACTGGTATGTGGAAACTTCTAAGAAATCGGAAATCGGATTCTACCAAATTGGCGGCGGCATTGCCGGTGATTTCCCGATTTGTGTAGTACCGCTTATCCAGCAAGACTTAAAGCAGAAAGTAAGATTGTGGGGATATTTCTGCCAGATTTCCGATTCCACAACTTCTTACGGTTCCTACTCCGGCGCCGTACCGAATGAAAAAATCACTTGGGGCAAGCTTGATGTTAACACTCCGCGCTTCGTTATTGAATCTGATGCCACAATTGTTGCACCGTTAATGTTCGCATACATCTTGAATCAATAACTATTGTACAAAATTGGCCGATCGGTCGATTTTGTACAATTAATGTAAAAAATGGAAAAATTTAATATAACCGAATCTTACAAACCAAAAAACTTTACTGACCAATTTATTCCGCAGGAAGTAACTTTTGAAAATTCCCAAGCGGTGGTGGTGCCTTATGGTTATGAGGGCACTGTGACCTTTGGCCATGGCACGAACCGCGGGCCAAAAGCCTTGGTTGAAGCTTCGTGGCAAATTGAATCTTTTGATGATGAATTATTGGATGATGTTCAGAATCAAGTTAAGATTTGGACCACACAACAGCCAAAAATTCCTAAAGACGCTTTAAAGGCGGCGGAAACCTTAAGCGAAATTGTCTGGCAAATTTTAGAAAGGAAAAAACTGCCTGTTGTCATTGGCGGAGAGCATTCCATTAGCTATGGTTTTGTTCAGGGCTTGGCGCAAAAGTACGACAACTTTGGTATTGTCGTTTTCGATTCCCATTTGGATTTAGGTGATCGCTATTCGGAAAAGGATTTCACCCATGCAGCGTGGTTGAAGTATTCTTTGGAATTGCCTCAGGTTAAAAATGCAACGCTGTTCGGTATTCGAAATTTTAATAAAATCGAGCATGAATACTGGCAAAACAGCAAAGGAAAAGTAAACGTCTATTTGGCCCGGGACAAAGACAATTGGGGGAGCATGGCCAAGATCATCAAGGCTTTACCAGAAAATATTTATTTAAGTTTCGATATTGATGCGTTTGATCCATCAATCATGCCGGCAACGGGTACGCCTGAACCAGGCGGATTGCTTTGGGACGAGACCTTGAATTTAATTCGTGAAATTTCCAAGAAGAAAAACATTATCGGTATGGATCTTGTCGAATTGGCTCCAATAAAAGATATGCACGCGCCGAGTTTTATTGCGGCCAAGCTTTTGGTCAAAATGATAATGTATGCGGTAAAAGGAAAGAATCTCTAAGCCCATCCTGACGAAAGTCAGGATCTGTTCAAAGTAGATCCTGAAACAAGTTCAGGATGGGGTTTTGGTATGGGTGATTGGCCATATGCTCGGCCTTTCTTTTTGCCCGGAAATTCAGTATAATGACAAGGCTAATTTTAAATTTACCATTTCGAACGCAGTGAGAAATCCCTTTAAAAGGGATCCCTCCGCTTCGGTCGGGATGGAATAAAAATGTCTATATTTGGAAAATTATTTGGGAGTTCAAACGAAGGCGTTGTTAAACAATTCCAAAAAGTTGTTGACCAGATCAATGCACTCGAGCCGGAATTCGAAAAGAAATCCCAAGACGAACTAAAGCAATTAACCGCCAATTGGAAAACCGGTTTGGCGGATTTGGATTTAGGTGAAACCAAAGAATATTTGGAAAAGATTTTACCGGAAGCATTTGCCGCAGTGCGCGAAGCCTCCAAGCGAACCATTGGCCAACGCCACTACGACGTCCAGTTAATTGGAGGTATTGCCCTGCATCGCGGTAATATTTCCGAAATGCGTACTGGTGAAGGAAAAACATTGGTCGCAACTTTGCCACTTTACCTCAATGCCCTAACCGGCCGCGGTGCACATTTGATTACAGTCAACGATTATTTGGCGCGCTGGCAAGCTTCTTGGATGGGACAAATTTATTACTACTTGGGCTTAAGCACCGCTTCGATTCAACACGAACAGGCATTTCTATACGACCAGACTTTCCAGCCGGAAGAGGAAGAGGTTAAACAAATCGAATCGCAAGTCCAAGGTTTAGTCTTGGATGTAAAACACATGCGGCCAATCAATCGCCGCCAAGCTTACGCCGCGGATATTACTTATGGCACCAACAACGAATACGGTTTTGATTATTTGCGCGACAACATGGTCGTTGACCCGTCACAGATGGTCCAGCGCGATTTGCATTTTGCTATTGTTGACGAAGTCGATTCCATTTTGATTGACGAAGCCCGCACGCCGTTGATTATTTCCGCGCCCGACACTGAACCAACAGATAAGTATTATGATTTTGCCAAGATAGTCGACAAGCTGGACGAAAAAACGGATTACAATGTCGATGAAAAACACCGCGCCGCAACCTTAACTGAAGCGGGAATTGTAAGATTGGAACAGTTGCTGAATATCAAAAACATTTACGATAAGGACGGTATCACGACCATCCACCACATTGAACAGGCGTTGCGCGCCCGAACTTTATTTAAGAAAGACATTAATTACGTTGTTAAGGACAACGAGATTATTATTGTCGATGAATTCACTGGCCGGTTAATGTATGGCCGCCGCTATTCGGAAGGCTTGCACCAGGCGATTGAAGCCAAGGAAAATGTAAAGATCCAACAGGAAAGCAAAACGTTGGCGACAATCACTTTCCAAAATTATTTCCGTTTGTACCACAAATTGGGTGGCATGACCGGTACTGCCGAAACAGAAGCCGAAGAATTCCACAAGATTTACAATTTGGAAGTCGTGCAAATCCCGACCAACAAACCGATGGTTAGGAAAGATTTGCCGGATCAGGTTTTTAAGAATGTCCCTGGAAAATTTGACGCGGTCATTCAGGCCATCAAAGAAAAATACAAAACGGGACAGCCGGTTTTGGTTGGTACTATCAGCATTGAAAAGAATGAAATTTTGTCGCAGATGCTGACCCAAGCAGGCGTGCCACACGAATTATTGAACGCCAAAAACCACGAACGTGAAGCGCAGATTATTTCCCAAGCCGGGCGTTTGGGCGCCGTAACCTTGGCAACCAACATTGCCGGCCGTGGTGTCGACATTATTTTGGGCGGCAATCCGGCCGATCCTAAAGAACAGGAAAAAGTTAAAGAACTCGGCGGTCTTTCGGTAATTGGTACCGAACGTCATGAATCGCGCCGCATAGACAATCAGTTGCGTGGACGCGCTGGCCGACAAGGCGATCCAGGTTCGTCACAATTTTTCTTGTCCTTGGAAGATGATTTGATGCGCTTATTCGGCGGTGATCGTATTGGCCGCATGATGCAAACTCTTGGAATTCCAGATAACCAACCAATCGAAGCCGGATTAATTAACAAATCCATTCAATCCGCGCAGGGAAAAATTGAAGGGCTGAACTTTGATACCCGTAAACACGTTTTAGAATATGATGATGTCATGAACAAACAGCGTGGCGTCATTTACAAAAAGCGCCGCGAGATTTTGTCGCCCGAAAAGGATTTGACCGAACAGGTGTTGCAGGCCATTGAACAGGAAATTGCCGATGTGGTTAATTTCCACTTTGGTCAGGAAACAATTGACCGCAAGGAAATTTTTGAGGCAATTAATACTATCATGCCAATTAAGCCCGAAGATGTTGGTCAGGATTGGGATGACATTCAAACCATCAATCATTTGGTAGAAATGGCGCGAAATGCTTTTGAACAAAAAAAGACCAAACTTGGTCCGGATACAATGAAACAGATGCAGAGGTTTGTCTATTTACGGATCATTGACCAGTTGTGGCAACAGCATTTGGACACCATGGAACATTTGCGCGACTCTGTACGTTTGCGCAGTTACGGCCAACGCGATCCGTTGCAGGAATTTAAGCGCGAAGGGTTCCAATTATTTGAAAATCTTTTAAAGGAAGTTGATAGCCAGGTTGTGCATACTATTTTTAAAGTTGATGTCGTGCAGCAACCGGTAACTCGGAGGCAAGAGTCAGGAGGCAGGAGTCAAGCACTGGCAACTGACGGCTCAGAAATCGGCCGCAATGACCCATGCCCTTGTGGTAGTGGTAAGAAATATAAACGATGTGGATTGTTACAAACCGAGGAGCATAAAAATAATCTTGTCAAGATGCAAGGAACTATTTGAAATAAACTTATGCCAAACAGTAATCTCAGTAGTGCAAAAAACGCAAAGAACGATGAGTTTTATACCCAGTACAGCGATATTCAAAAAGAGATTGAAGCGTATTTGGAATACAACCCAGATGTATTCCGCGACAAGGTGGTGTATTGCAACTGTGACGATCCATATGAGAGTAATTTTTTTCGATATTTTGTGCTCAATTTCAAGAAACTTGGATTGAAGCAGCTTATTACTACTAGCTATAAACCTTCACCCGTTGCCAATACACAATTGGGATTGTTGGGTGATGATAAAACTCTTACGAAATCAAAAGGCCGTCCTAAGTTAACCGCCAACAAGTTCATTATCAACGAAGTGCATGATATAGATGGTAATGGTGAGTTCAACTTAAAAGATGTCGCTAAGCAGTTAAAGGCTAACAAACATAACGAATGGACACCACTAGAAGGCGAAGGCGACTTCCGTAGCGACGAGTGTGTTGACCTGCTTAACCAATCCGATATCGTGGTAACGAATCCACCGTTCAGTCTGTTTCGCGAATATGTTAAACAACTTTTTGATTATAAAAAAAAGTTTGTGATTATTGGTAATAAAAACAACGTGACATCGAAGGAAATTTTTCCCTTGTTTAAAGCCAATAAAATGTGGTCAGGAAGAACAGAATGGTCTGGTGGGTTGTGGTTCGTAACGATGGATGACGGTGATGTTGACAAGGTGATTGATGGTGTCAACATGAAAAATGTGCCTGCTATTTGGTTGACAAATCTCGACCACGGACGTCGTCATCAACCATTGCCACTTATGACAATGGAAGAAAATTTGAAACACAGCAAACACAAAGAAATTAAAGGTAAAAAGGCATATGATAAATATGACAATTACGATGCTATAGAAGTGTCATTTACAGATGCTATCCCAAGTGATTATGACGGCGTAATGGGTGTACCGATTAGTTTTTTGGACAAATATAATCCCGACCAATTTGAAATTGTTGGTATAACTTCTGGAAGAGATGAATTTGAAAGTAGGCCTTCAAAAAAGTACTTAAACCCCCAACAACATAATCCGAATGGCACCATAACGAATGGAAGTAAAGCAAATACTCGTGCGACAATTCTGTTAAAGAATATTCCTTCCGATATTTATTACACCGCAGATAATGCGAGCGGACCCCTTATGATTGCGTATGCGAGAATTTTAATTAAGCATAAGAAAAAATAATATGATAACAACTTTAAAAACAAACATTACTGTTAAAGATATTTGCGAAGGGTTCGTTTATAACGAACTGGAAGGTAAAGGTCTATTCGGTTTGTCTGGCAAGCTCACTATTCAGCCGGAGTATCAGCGTAACTATCTATATAAAGATGAAAAGCGAGAAGCTAGCGTTATTGAATCAATTCTCAAAAAATATCCAATAGGTTTGATTTACTTTAATAAAGTAAATAAGGATAAATTCGAAGTTTTGGATGGACAACAACGCATTACTAGTATTGGACGTTTTGTAACTGGTAAATTTCCTATAAAAGATGAAAATGGTCACGAGCAATATTTCGATGGCATGGCCCCAGAGAAACGAACTAGAATTGAGAATACCAAACTACTGATTTACGAATGTGAAGGAGAAGAAGCTGATATTATGAACTGGTTTGAAACTATCAATATTGCCGGGATTCCACTGAATGAACAAGAAAAAAACAATGCGGTATATTTTGGACCATTCGTAACACATGCCAAGCAAGAATTTAGTAACAGTAAAAATGCGAACATTCAGAAGTGGAACTCTTATATAAATGGTACTGCTAGACGTCAGGATTTTTTGCATACAGCTCTAGATTGGGTAAGTGCTTCTAAAGGTATTACTATCCGTGAATATATGAGTAGTCATCGTCGCGCTACAGATATAAAGGAATTAAAAACTTACTTTAATAATGTACTGGATTGGGTTTCTGGAGTGTTTACCGATGTAGAGACTGAGATGCGTGGGCTTGAATGGGGACGTTTATATGAAAAATTTCACAAGAAAAATTATAATCCTGAAAAACTTTCAGGAGAAGTACAGAAATTCCTAACTGACAGTTTTGTAACAGATCGAAAAGGTATTTTTGAATATATCCTTGGTGGGTCTCAAGACAAAAAATTACTCAATATAAGAGTTTTCAGTGAAGCTGTAAAGAAAGACACGTACTCAAAGCAAACTGCCGAAGCCGAAAAAAAAGGAAAATCAAATTGCTCGTATTGTGCTATTGGACATGATGCCAACAAGAGTAAGATTTGGAAACTTTCCGAAATGGATGCTGATCATGTCACAGCTTGGAGTAAGGGAGGTAAAACAGCAATAAATAACTGTGAAATGTTATGTAAACCTCACAATCGTGCAAAGGGCAACAGGTAGGTAACTAGGTCAGTAAATAAATTTTTATTTTTTTTATGAAACAGTTGTTATTGGAAAAAGCGGTGTATTATAACCCAAATCAAGGTCCCGAGCACGGGACTGATGTTACGGATGATTTAAGAGCCCAAATTGTAGACGGAGCGCTATTCTATAACGGTATTTATAATAATATATTTCCTGATAACTTTAAAAGAATAGACAAAAAATTAAGAATAGAGCTAACGTATAGAGGGAAAAAGTATCTTAAAATTTATTCGGAAAATGAAAAAATAAACTTACCAAGAGATCTTGGTTCAGTAATTAATAAGTGGTGGGAAAGTAATTGGTTTCAAGTTTTTGTTTTTGTAAGTGCTATTTTGGGTGTTTTGGGTTTTATTATTACAATAGTTGGGCTAGTAAATAATTGAAGTATTGTTTACTATAATACTAAAAACCGCAGCTCGATTGCCGCGGTTTTTAAGTTTTTGTTTTGAACGATCGCATTAGATTTTAGAAATAATGCTTGAATAACGGTCTGAGTTGTTTGGATTGTAATCTAGTCTAATATCAAAAGTATTGTTAGTTACTTCGATACAAGTAATTTCAGAGACATTAAATCTTCTCCAAGCGGGAATTGATCCAGTTTGGCTATATCCTTCCGTTTGATAACCATCAAATAGTGTTTTTCCAGTAGAACTTACATAGACTATGTATGGGTCGATGGTTCGACTCAAAGAATTTTCGTAATTTACAATAATACTTTTTTGGTTTTCTATTGCAAATTGAATCTCGTTCTCAAATTTGTAATTCATAAATATTTTTACTCCTTTCTTTTTTAATTCTCGACCTTTGCTAATTTTAATTTAGGTTTCTCTCACTAACCTAACAAAATTATTTAAGATTGTGGATTATTAAGCCGATTTTAGCATTAACTAGCGAAAAAATCAAGCACCTGCCGGCTAGATTACAGCATAAACCAACAACCCTGCCAAGTTGACACTCTATTGAACCCACGGTAACATAGCCCAAGTATTGAAATGGTATAATTACTACATAAGTTCATTCAAACTGAATAGTGACAATCAAAGTATTGCTTTAACTCGGTGTCTTTTTATTGATATTTACTTACTTATTTAGTTCTCGCGTGTTCGACAGGCCACAACAAATTACAGAAGTTTGGGATGATCAACACCCAAGAACGTAAAAAGTTAATACCAAATAAATAGACAAAAGAAAAGAGCCCCATCCAGTTGCTGGATGGGGCTCTTTTTGGTTTCGGCGGCACATCGACTTAGGCTGCGGCTTTGAGGGCGACGCCGCAGCAGAAACAGAACTTGAAGCTTGGATCTGCGGCCCACACGTGGTGGAACTCTTCGCAGCGCTCCAGTGCCGAGAACTTGGGATCGACTTCGGTGCCGCACTCCTTACAGAAGCGGCACGAGATCGAGTCGTCCTTCCTCGGCTTCTCCACGCGTTGGTGCAGGGCTACGTTGGCGCAGGTTGTTGCTGGCATTGCATCCTTCTTTCCTTGTTACGCGGCGGTGATGCCAAGACGCTTGGCCTTCTCGAGGTTCTTGTCGTGGTCGTGGTTGGTGACGCACTCGCAGGTGCCCTTGAGGCAGGCTTTGAGCCGCGCTCGCCAAATGGCAAGCCTGAGTGTTTCCAGGTCGAGCTTCTTAAGATGGCGCACTTTTCTATCCTCCTTGAATGACGGATTATACTAGCATTTACTGGCCAAATTGTCAATCCAAGCGTAGAATAGGGATGAAGCAAGAGGTGGGTTATGCCAACAATGACGCTTCGTCTCGTTACGGAAAAAGGAGAAGAGACCATTCGGGAATATCGCTGCGATTGGCCGGGTCTTTGCCAGGACCTTGCAGTGACCTCTGTCGGTCTCAGTGAATTCGGAACGCTGATAAGCTTTTGCAGTAACCATCTGAAGATGTATGCCGAGCAGGGGGAGTCAGAAGGAGGTTTGGGTGCCCGAGATTACTATGACGATTGAAGTTGATGGGCAAGTGGATCGGATAAGTAAATATTTCTGCGATTCGCGGAATTGTCTGGAAGAGGCGAGTGAACTACATGTAATTGCGAGCCTGCGGCAAAGGGTTTTTCTTTGCCCCAAACACGCGCTCGAGCTCTATCACAGACAGATGAGAAAATGAGGCTCAGCCAGCAATGGTTGGGCCTTTCTCTTAGGCAAAATAAAAAGGCGACTACGGTCTTCTGTAGTCGCCCTCTCGTGGAGTTGTGTTAGTGTCCGATGTGCTTCGCTGGTTGCCCTTATGGGTCCATGAATTCGTACATAGGCTTTCCTCCTGTCCTGGATAAATGATAAACCTATGTAATAAATTTTGCAAAAGCTCATTTTGTCATTGCGAGGAGCGGAGCGACGTGGCAATCTTCTAGAATAAGATTGCTTCGCTTCGCTCGCAATGACAGGGTAAGCAAAGTAAAAAGGGTCTCACCGTGTGGTGGACCCTTTTTTGGCAGCAGCCAGTTCTTTGACTTCTGCCTTGTTCTTAAATTCCCGTTTGCATTTGCTGCACTGGACTGTGTTGTCCCAGAAGACAACCTCGCCGCCACATGTGGGGCAAGGTGTTTCGAGCCTGCCGTAATCATCCATTTCTACTCCTTAACGAAAGATCGTGAATCGGGCGATTGCTAGGAACATGGTTCCAAAGATTAGTCCCGTTAGCAACCGCTGCCTGAAGCTTGAACAATCAAATTGCTTTTCGGCAATGTTCACAACAAGCTGCCAGAGAAGCGCGTTCAGGCTTAGGAACAACAGCACACGAAGCGTTTCATCCGACACGATTCACCTACCTCTTACTTTATGGCTTGGTTGAGGGTTCTTGGTTTTTCCTTGTACCCTCCACAATCAACGCAGTCTTCACGTTTGCAGAGACGGATTGAGTTCGGGTTCTTTGGATCCAAGCGATAGTGGTCGCCTTCGGCGTGGCCGCATTCACAGTATTTCGCGAATTTCAATTTTATCCTCCTTGATGAGAAAGCGTATCACGGATTGCTATGCAAATCAAGCTTCTATGGCGTGCAGGAATTCCAAAGTATATAATATTCAAGGACATTTTATGGACACACTTTTTTCGATTATTACGCCAACCTACAACCGCGCCTACATTTTGCCAAAAGCAATTGAATCATTACTGGCCCAGACCTATAAGAATTGGGAAATGATAATTATTGATGACGGCTCAACCGATAACACCAAGGAAGTTGTCGGGCGGTTTAATGATCCGCGCATCAAATATTTTTATCAGAACAACCAAAAGCAATGCGCGGCCAGGAACAAAGGTTTGGAATTGGCGCAAGGTCAATGGGTTTGCTATTTGGACAGCGACAACGAATTATTTCCGAACTATTTGGAAACTATGCTGGCAGAAATTCAGGCAGATCCCAATGTGGTTTTGTTGTTGCCCAAGGGCCGGCACACAAAAGAGCTTTACGAAAATGGCAAGCTGATTAAGTCGGTGGATGACGCGGAAAATTTTCCCGAAACGCTAACACTCAAAGATTTAGCGGACAGGAAATTGCATGCTGATATGAATGGATCAATGCACCATCGAAAAATAATTTCCGATGGGATACGCTTTGACCAAGCGGCCAGTCCATTGGAAGATTGGGATTTATTTTTATCGATCGGCCAGAAATATCCGGATAATTTTGTTTATGTGACTAAGGAACTCTATCATTATGTGCAGCGTCACGGCGGCGACGGATTAGTAGCAAATACCGGTTTCCGGAATTTAGCAAAGACTTACGAATATATTTTTAATAAACACAAGGCCAGTAGTCTTCTGCAAGGGCAAACCTGGTATCCTCGGAAGGTTGAGGAATATAACCGCTTGGCTGAGGAATCGGAAAACGGATCGAGTGTGGGGCTCCACGAGAAAACTATATGAAATACTTTCTCTTAAAATCGGAACCGGGCAGTTATTCAATCGACGACCTTAAGCGGGACAAAGAAACCGTTTGGACATCTATCCGTAATTATCGTGCCCGGAATATTATGCGCGACGAAATGCAGCCAGGTGATTTATTTTTATTTTATTATTCCATGTCTGACCCAACTGGTGTTGCCGGAGTTGGGAAAATTTTAGAAGTCGGGTTGCCAGACGTGACCGCGCTGGATAAGAAGGATGATTATTACGATCCCAAAGCGACTAAGGAAAAGAATCCTTGGGTAGCACCGAAAGTTGGGTTTGTAAAAAAGTTTAAACGCATAGTAACTTTGGATGAAATAAAAAAAGACAAGCAATTTGCCAATATGGTTCTTCTCAAAATTCCTAGACTGTCTGTTCAACCAGTTGAAGAAAAAGTGTATAATCTAATAGTGAGGATGGGTAATAATTAAGAAACACCCATGAATGATAAGAATAAGGTTAATTTAGTACTCGAGTTTATAAAAGGCCATAATTTAGGGGTATTAGCTACCGTTAACCGCGAAAATAAACCGGAAGCAGCTGTTATTGGTTTTTCGGAAACAGATGATTTTGAGATTTTATTCGCCACTTTTGAAAGTTCTCGCAAATATAGTAACTTAAAAAAAGACGGTAACGTTGCTTTGGTCGTTGGTTGGGACCAGGGCAAGACTGTGCAACTTGAGGGTTTGGCGGAAGAAATTACTGATCCGGCTAAGATTGAAAATTTTAAACGTGTTCATATGGCTAAGATTCCAACCGCTATTAAATGGTTAGGTCACAATGAGGAGAGGTTTTTTTCCATCAAACCAAGATGGGCTCGATTTACGGATTTGGCTGTTGACCCATTTGAAATTTTTGAAATAAATTTTTAAAGGTCGGTATCTAAAAATAATTAACAAGTACTATGAAACAAAAAGATTACTTATTGTGTAGTGCCTTTATTTTTTTGGCCTTGGCCGTTATGCATGCTTTGAGAATTTTAAATTCCTGGCCAGCAAGAATTGCGGAGTTTGATGTGCCAATGGCAGTGAGTTATTTTGCCTTGGTCATTGCCGCGTTTCTATCGTATACCGGTTTTAAGCTAAGCAAATAAACCGTAATTGAAAATACCAGGGAGACCTGGTATTTTAATTTGTATGAATATAAAACAAAGAATTGCTGCACTAAACAAGATTGCCAAAGAGATTGCGTTTTGCAAAGCTTGCCGCCGAAACAAGGTCGGTTTGCCAGTGCCTGGGGAAGGTTCCGTAAACGCTAAAATTGCCTTTATTGGCGAGGCGCCAGGCAAAACGGAAGCAAATACCGGGCGCCCATTTGTGGGTCGTTCCGGACAGTTTTTACGCGCACTTATCCGGTCCCTGAAACTGGATGATCTGAAGGACGTTTATATTACCAGCCCGGTGAAATATTTGCCCAAGCATGGCACGCCAACACCGCAGGAAATTGCCCATGGTCGCAAACATTTGAATGAGCAATTGAATATTATCCAGCCAAAAATTATTGTTTTACTTGGCAGTGTTGCGGTGCAAGCAGTCCTGGAAAAAAAATTGCCCATGATGCAACATCATGGGACCATTATCGAGCAGGATGGCAGAAAATACTTTTTAACCTTGCATCCGGCCGCAGGCATCCGTTTTGTAAAGTTCAAAAAGATTATCGAAAAAGACTTTAAGAAAATGAAATCGAATCTATAAAAGAAGAACCGCCAATCGGTTCTTGTGGGGGAGAACGCATTCTCAACAGAATGTTTGGTCCACGACTCTTCTGCTTCGCACCGACACCAGTCGGTAACGGCAGACGACCAAAGGCTCCACGTCGATACACGATCGACTCACACCACAGTATTCCGGATTGGCGGGTAACCACCACACTACAGTTATTTATAGAAGCAGTCAAACTGCTGTATTAGTGTATAATTTATCTTTATTTCATAATATGTTTTATAATTAAGAGGCAATTAACTTTTACATATGAGATCAATTTGGACCGGTTCGCTAAGCTTTGGGCTAGTTAACATTCCCGTGCGGTTATATAGCGCCACAGCTGGGACAGAAATAAGCTTTAATATGCTTCACAAAAAGGATTTATCGCCAATTAAGTATGTCCGCATTTGCCGCAAGGACGGTAAGGAAGTGCCTTACGAGGAAATTGTAAAAGGCTACGAATACCAGAAAGGCGACTACGTGGTGCTGACTGAAGAGGATTTTAAGAAGATTAGCGCCAAAAAAACTAAGACCATCGACATTTTGGATTTTTCTATGGAGAGTGAAATCGACACAATTTATTTTGAAAAGCCTTATTATTTGGAACCGGAAAAAGGTGCAGAAAAAGCATACATTCTTTTGCGCGACGCCTTGAAGCAATCCAAGAAGGTTGGGATTGCGACATTTGTCATGCGCAACAAGGAACACTTGGCCGCAATAAAAACATTTGAGGATGTTTTAGTTTTGAATCAGTTGCGTTTCCAGGACGAAATCCGAACACCAGATGAATTAAACCTACCGAAGGTTAAGGCCGCAGCAAAAGGCAAAGAAATAGAAATTGCCCTGTCGTTAATTGACCATTTAACGGGTAAGTTCAAACCGGAATCCTATAAAGATACTTACAAAAAGGATTTGGAAAAGATCATCAAAGCCAAGGCCAAGGGCAAGCCAATCAAGATTAAGGAAGAAAAAGAACCGCACGCCACAGAAGTTGCCGATATTATGAAGTTGCTCAAGGAAAGTTTGGAAAAGGAACACGTTCGCGCCCGCGCATAATTCATGAGCCTGGCTACATACAAGAAAAAACGAAAGTTCGATGCTACTCCGGAACCTTCTGGTAAGATTTTGAAGGGCAAAGGACCTCTCAAGTTTGTTATCCAAAAACATGCCGCTACTCGCCTGCATTATGATTTTCGAATTGAGCACAAAGGGGTGTTAGTCAGCTGGGCTGTGCCAAAAGGGCCATCTCTCCGTGGGGAAGATAAACATTTGGCCATGTCGGTTGAAGACCATCCGCTCGATTATATGAAGTTCGAGGGAGTTATCCCGGAAGGAAATTACGGGGCCGGTGTGGTAATTGTTTGGGATTTTGGAAATTATTTGGCTTTGGGTGCCCGAGACCGGGCGGAAAGCGAAAAATTGATTGCCGCCGGATTGAAATCCGGCCAAGTAAAAATTGTTTTGAATGGCGAAAAAGTTAAAGGTGGTTTTGCGTTTATCAAGCTTAAGAACGATAAAAAAGGGAATGCCTGGTTATTAATTAAAGAAAAAGACGCTTATCGGAAAAACGTCGATATCACTAAAAAAGATAAATCCGTATTGTCGGGAAAAAACTTGAAGCAGATGGAAAAAACAAAGAATCAATGGACTGGCCATGCCGCGCATTAATTTATCAAATGCTCCGAGGGGTACAATGCCGCTAAATGTTAAACCAATGTTGGCGACATTGGTGGACCAACCATTCGACGGACCCGAATGGTTGTTTGAAATAAAGTGGGATGGGTTTAGGACAATTGCACAAATCAAAAAGAAAAAAGTGGATTTGTATTCCCGCAATTTAGTTTCATTTACAGAACTCTTCACGCCAATCCAAAAAACTTTAAGCAAGTTGAATTTTGACGCAGTCTTGGATGGGGAAGTGGTTGTTGTCGACGACAAAGGCAAGTCCCATTTCCAGTTGTTGCAAAATTACAATAACACCGGCGAGGGTGCTGGCCGGCTAATTTACTTTGTCTTCGATATTTTATATTTGGATGGCCGCGATCTTCGCGGACTTCCGCTGATTGAGCGCAAGGAGATTCTGAAGAAGATCTTACCGAAAACGAAAAACGTTCGATATTCAGACCATGTTTTGGAGCACGGAAAAAAGTTTTATCAGATCGCCCAAAAGCAGGATCTGGAAGGGATTATCGCCAAGAAGACTACAAGCACTTATCAAATTGGCCGGCGTACAATGGACTGGTTAAAAATAAAATTGCACCATGAACAGGAAGCAGTGATTGTTGGCTTTACCGAACCCAAAGGAGGACGAAAGTATTTTGGCGCTTTGATTCTTGGGGTTTATGAAAATGCGAAACTAAAGTATGTCGGGCATACTGGCGGTGGATTCAATGAACAATTACTCAAAACCATTCACGGTAAATTAAAACCCTTAGTCCAAAAAGTATCGGCGTTTGAAACCATTCCCAAAACTAACGCGCCCGCAACTTGGGTCAAACCAAAATTGATTGCCCAAGTAAAATTTGCCGAATGGACTGGCGACGGCCATATGCGCCAACCAATTTTTATTGGATTGCGAACCGATAAAAAACCAACTGCTGTTTCCAAGGAATTGCCAAAGGACATCAATCCCAAGTCTATGAAAACTTCAGGAAAGAAAAATTCAGAAGATCGAGAGTTAAAGATCAATAGTAATTTAGTAAAGATTACACATTGGGACAAAGTCTACTGGCCAAAGGAAAAAATTACCAAAGGCCAGGTTATTGAATATTACAGAAAAATTTCCAAATACATTTTGCCGTACCTTAAGAACCGTCCGGAATCTTTGAACCGCCATCCGCACGGTATTGATGGGCAAAGTTTTTTCCAGAAGGATGTTGGCGACATGCCGCCGAAATGGGTTAAGACCCACAAAGTTTTTTCCGAATCCAACAACAAACATTTGAATTATTTGATTTGCCAGGATGAAGCCACGCTGGTTTACATGGCCAATCTGGGCTGCATTGAAATTAATCCGTGGAATTCCCATATTGGGAGTTTGGATAAACCAGATTATTTGATTGTCGATTTGGATCCTGAAGACATTTCATTTGATAAGGTTGTGGAGGCGGCACAGGTTACACATGAAGTCTTGAACAAACTTAAGGTCCCGAGCTACTGCAAAACATCCGGGGCAACTGGTTTACATATCTACATTCCGCTCGGGGCAAAATACACTTATGATCAGGCCAAACAATTTACCCAATTGGTCGTGACCATGGTCCATAATCGCTTGCCGAACACAACCAGTCTCGAGCGCCGACCAATAAAGCGCCAGAAAAAAGTTTATTTGGATTTCTTGCAAAATCGCCGCGGGCAAACTCTGGCAGCCGCTTACAGCATCCGTCCAAAAGCAGGGGCAACCGTTTCCACGCCGCTGGATTGGAAAGAAGTAAAGAAAGGTTTGAGCCCAAAAAATTTCACCATGTTTAATATTTTTGACCGTCTGAAAAAGAAAAGCGATTTGTGGAAGCCGGTTTTAGGAAAAGGCGTAGATTTGAAAAAAGTTTTAGCGCGGCTTGAAAATTCAAAATGATTGTCATTGCGAGCGATTAGCGAAGCAATCTAAACTTTGGTATGATAAATACACCTATTGAAAGGAGTATGCATGGACGACAAAGACATGCCAAAAACTGAGGACGAGTGGAAGAAAAAACTGACGCCAGAGCAGTATCGCATTTTGCGCGAAAAGGGAACAGAAGCACCTTTTTCCGGCGAGCTTAACGATTCCCACGAAAAAGGGATGTTTGTTTGTGCCGCTTGCGGCAACCAATTGTTTTCCTCGGACACCAAATTTGATTCCGGCACCGGCTGGCCATCGTTTACTGACCCAGTGAATTTACAAAACATTGAACTGCACGAAGATAGTGACCACGGTATGCACCGCACCGAAGTCACCTGCAAGCGCTGCGGTTCCCATTTGGGTCACGTTTTTGACGACGGCCCGCAAGACAAAGGCGGAAAACGTTACTGTATCAACTCCGCCTGTTTACTTTTAAAGAAATAAAATTTAATTAATTGCTTATGAAATTCTTTTTGCTCCGAGTTGTTCCTGTTCTCGTGTTTTTGTTTTGTGCCTTTGCTTCCGCTAAAGTTGTTAATGCCCAAATTTTGGGTAGTACAAATATTACGGCACCAACCGAAGGGCAGGTTATTACGATTGGAAAAACTTTTGAAATCAAATGGGACAAAGAAACTTTTGAGGAGGATTTGGATATTAGTCTCCATGGCTACAATATCACTACTGGTGAATATGTTGGCGGTTTTATTAAGAGATCAGTTTCAAATACTGGATCTTATAAGTGGGACACTTCCAGGTCACTAACCGTGGATGATGATTTGTTAGGTGACTACACTACAAAATTAGGTACAGGATACTCATATAAAATTGTGATTCTCGGTGAGGCTAACACAGGGTCGAATTTTGGGTATACCAAAGAATTTTCGTTGTTGAAATCTGGTGATGACCTAAGCTTGGTATCAAAACCAAGTATTAAGCTTCTCAGTCCAAATAATGGGGAGAGTTTCAAGATTGGAGATAAAATTCCGATTACTTGGGTTGGGTCATATGTTAATCTTAGCTCTACTATGTATGTTGTAGCTTCGATTGGCGATACTTCGTTGTATATTGCCAAGGACGTTCCGATATCTACTGGTACCGTCTATTGGGACACTACAAAAAGTTTCTTAAATCTTAAACAAGCTTATGAGATTGCAAAGCCCGGGGAATGGAAATTAGTGATTGGTGCAACAGATCTCACTGCCTATGATTATGCCGACCAGGCAATTAAATTAACGGACGCTACCGGCGTGATCCCGAACGCAAAGCCTCGTAGTTTTGTCGACAATGTTGATGCTAGTGGGATGTTAAATGGTTGGGCCTTTGATCCAGACTTTGTGAATTCGGCAATTAAAATCCATGTCTATTTTGACAGTCCTGCTGACCCAACAAAGACTTCTTCTTCAACAACGACATTTGTCAGCCGCCCCGATGTAAACACAGCTTTTGGCTTAACCGGCAGTCATGGATTTAGACTTCCAATTCCTGAAATGTATCATGATGGCAAGATTCACAGGGCATATGTTTATGGAATTGATGGAAGTGACCCGGCGAATAATAACGCCATCGCATCCAATAGCCCATTCAGTTTTACAGTAAAGAATAAACCACTCGCGCATGTCACGGATGGTGACTTGTTTGTTGATAACGGAACCATTTATGTTATTGAATATGGAGTGAAGCGACCATTTCCTTCAATGACTGTTTTTAACCAATATTATTATTCCCTAAAGAATGTTATTCCGGCTGATCTCTCCGGTATTACCTCAGGCGCGGTCATGGTTGCGAATGGTCGGCATCCGCGTGGAGCTGCTGTTCTTATTAACGGCACCGTCTACTTTATGGGTGCCAATAACAAGTATCCGTTCAATACCGAAACAGTTTTCAATCTTTGGGGTTTGAAGTTTGAGCAAGTTGTTAAAGCTAATGCCGCTGATCTTACGGTTCCGGATGGACCAATCATGACTCCGCCAGGAACAGCTGAGCCTGGGCAAATTTCGGTGAATCCCGATAGCGGGTTGCCTCGTGATGCAAAGTCGCTTGCGGACGTGAGACAAATCATGACTGCCCTTGAACTGTACTGGAACGACCATAACACATATCCGACTACTGCCATGGGATTAGCGGCCCTTGTTGTCGTGAACTACTTGAGTAGTGTCCCGGCCCCAACACCTGCCGGGTCCTGTACAGCTACAACATATCTCTATACGAGTCCAATGCCGAATATGTATAGCATGAAGTTTTGTTTAGAAAACCCAAGTGGGGGCTTTGCCGCTGGCGAGCACTACGCTACTGAAGAAGGTCTGCAATAAATGTAGCTTAAATTAGCCAAAAAACACCCCTAGGATCTTGACAAATGGGGTGTTTTTTGCTAGTATTGGAGAAATTCAGAACCACAGTATTGGCCGCAGTGTGTTTACAGTATTAGCCGCAGTGTGTTTAAGGAGGAGTATCTTGCACAATCGTCGCAATCGGCGCCGAGGTAGTCGAGCCCACTGGATCCACTGGGAAGTCATGTTTGATGGAGAGGCACACGAGACGTGGGCTCCAACCAAGAAGGCAGCCAAGAGCTTTGTGCGTCGGCGAGTTGCTGATGGCAAACGCCACAAAATGTCGGACCTGTCACTGGACCAATTCACGGCGACTCCGACAGGGACGAAGCCGGGCACTCCCACTCCGTCGCGAGTCACCTCACCGGCAGCAATGCCAACCCCGGCCACTCGGCCGGTCGCGCAGCGCTTACTCTTTGAACTCTAAAGGGTAAGCGCTGTTTTCTTTTGTTTACGCAAAATATGGTACAATTAATCCATGAACATAAACGAGATTCGCGGGCTGATCAAAGGCGAAGTTTCGGATGATAAACTGGATCTGTTCAAGTACAGCCACGATGCGAGTATTTTTGAAATCAAACCCCAATTAATAGTTTTTCCTAAAGACGCCGATGACATAAAGCGCCTTGTTCGTTATATCGGCGAGCGCAAGCAAAGCGATCCATCCTTGTCGCTGACAGCGCGCGCCGGGGGATCGGATATGTCCGGCGGGCCGTTAAATGATTCTTTGGTATTGGATTTTACAAAACACATCAATGCAGTTTCGGAATTCCATGACCAGACAGTTGTGGTTGAGCCCGGAGTTTTTTATCGCGACTTGGAAAAAATTATGGATCCAGCCGGGTTAATTTTTCCATCTTACCCGGCCTCAAAGGGTTTGTGCGCGCTTGGCGGCATGCTCGCCAATAATTCCGGCGGTGAAAAATCTTTATCATACGGCAAAACAGAAGATTATGTGGAAGAGTTAAGCGTGATTTTGTCCGATGGCAATGAATATCAATTCCGCGAACTGGATAAGACTGGATTGGACAAGAAAATGGCCCAGCAAAATTTTGAAGGTGAGGTTTACCGTAAAGTTTTTCAGTTGATCGAAGGTGATTACGATGCGATTAAAGCAGCCAAACCGAATGTCACTAAAAATTCCGCAGGATATTATTTGTGGAATGTTTGGGATCGCACGAAATTCAATATGGTCAAACTACTTGTAGGATCGCAAGGGACTTTAGGCTTGATCACGAAAGCCAAATTAAAATTAGTAAAACCAAAAACACATTCGGAACTTTTGGTTATGTTCCTGAAGGATTTAAAACCCTTGGCCGATATTGTCACCACACTTCGCCCGTACCATGCCGAAACCTTCGAATCATTTGATGACCACACAATGGGGCTCGCGGTGAGATTCTTGCCAGACATGATCAAGAAAATGAAAGGGAACATTTTTAAATTAGGACTACAGTTTTTGCCGGAACTTTGGATGCTTCTCACCGGCGGCTTACCAAAATTAATTTTAATCGCGGAATTCACGGGCGATTCCGAAGAAGAAGTTCTGAATAATTTGGCTAAAGCTCAAAAAGAAGTTAAAGAAAAATTCCATATCAAAACGCACGTCACCAAATCGCCGCAGGAAACCCAAAAATACTGGACTATCCGCCGGGAAAGTTTTAATCTGCTGCGCCAGCACAGTTCGGGATTAAATACCGCGCCATTCATTGACGATATTATTGTCCATCCCGCCGATCTGCCGGATTTCTTACCAAAACTCAACAAAATTTTTGCCAAGTATCCACACTTGATTTACACCATTGCCGGTCATGCCGGGGATGCCAACTTCCATATCATTCCACTAATGGATTTGAAAAAGGAAGACCAGCGCCAAATTATCCCGGCGCTGTCCGACGAAGTCTATGATTTGGTTCTGCAATACAAAGGTTCGATTACGGGTGAGCACAATGACGGTTTAATCCGAACCCCATATTTGGAAAAAATGTATGGACCAAAAATTACCAGTTTGTTTAAGCAGGTTAAGGAGATTTTTGATCCGCAAAATATTTTTAATCCCCGCAAGAAAGTAGGCACAGACATGAAATACGCTCTCGACCACATCAAACGCAACTAGCCGTTTCGATATGGAAAAAATCAGGCGAATAATGTAGAATAAATCAGCTTATGGAGACACTAGTTAATTACATCAAACAACTTGGTGATCCGGATCAGCTGATTTTGTTGTTAAAGTCCCTTTTTTCCGGCCATCTTAGCTATCTTTTTTTATTTGCGGTGATTTTTGCCGAAACCGGATTGCTGATCGGTTTTATTTTGCCCGGGGATTCGTTCCTTTTCACAGTTGGGGTCGTTGCCGGTGCCGGGGAATTGAACATTTTGCTAATTAACATCATCCTTATTGCTGCGGCAATATTAGGTGACAGCGTAAACTACAGTTTAGGCCGGTTCATTGGCCAGAATGCTTACGCCCGTCCGCACTCCGTATTTTTCAACAAGAAGCATTTAGAAAAAACCAAAAAGTTTTACGAAAAGCATGGAGTGAAAACAATTATCTACGCCCGGTTTCTGCCAGTTGTCCGGACCTTTGCGCCATTTGTTGCCGGTGTGGCCCAAATGAACTACAAGGAATTCCTAACTTACAATATTATCGGCGGCGTTGGTTGGGTAATTATTATGACGATGCTCGGGTATTTCCTCGGCGACGTGCCATGGATCCGTGCGAATTTTGAAAAAGTAATTATCGGCATTATACTTACGTCATTCATTCCCCCGATTTATGAGATGTTAAAGAAGGGCGAGAAGCCAACTTTAGAACCATGAAAGCACTTTTTTCTTTTCTAGTAACAATAACCGTTTTAGCCGCAGGCGCCATGTACGTCCAATCTTTCAATGCGCCTTGTAATACGGTTCTAGAATACAGCGTCGGTTCCATTGACCCGCGCTTTGGACTAACCCAAAGTGATTTTTTGGCAGACATCCAAAGTATGGAAACTGTTTGGGAACAACCGATGGGCCAGGAGTTATTCAAATATAATCCTGAAGCCGATTTCAAAATCAATTTAGTTTTTGATGAGCGTCAGCAAAAAACCCTGGATGAGCGCGATGCCCGCCAGGAAATAAACCTAAACGAACAATCGTATGCTGTGCTGGTTTCGCAATACAACAGTTTAAAGTACCAACACGAACAAGCGGTTAAGAAATATAATTCGGATCAGGTTAGCTATGAAACCAGATTGGAAGCCTATAATGCCGAGGTTAACAAATTTAATAAAAACGGCGGCGCAACCCAGGATGATTACACCCGGTTAAGCGAGGAGAAAAAACTTTTGACCCAAATGGTCGTGCAATTGGAGCGTCAGCGCGTCGCCGTCAATTTGGAAGCCAAGAACTTGAATGATGTCGTGGATAGGATTAACGAAGTCGCGAGCAATTTAAATTTGGACGTTAATGACTACAACGGAAAATTCGGGACCTCAAAACAATTCGACCAAGGGGTATACACCGGCACTGCAATTAATATTTACCAGTTCAATGAAGAGACTGATTTGAAATTGGTGGTTGCCCACGAACTGGGGCATGCCCTAAAATTGGAGCACGTGGAAGAACCAACCGGAATCATGTACTACTTGATGGGTCAGCAGGATTTGAGTAATATCCATTTAACGGCAGCAGATTTGTCTGAATTAAAAACCGTTTGTAAGGTAAAATAATTTTATGGACAAAAATTTGAAAGTTGTGGCAGTCAGTGGGGGATTTGATCCGGTGCATCCGGGCCATGTCCGCATGTTCAAGGAAGCTAAAGCCCTTGGGGATAAATTAATTGTCATCCTCAATAATGATAATTGGTTGCACAAGAAAAAGGGTTATGTGTTTATGACCGAAAAGGAACGGGCCGAAGTTATTCGGGCAATCAGATATGTTGATGAGGTATATGTTACTCAACACAAGGCCAATACTGATGATATGAGCGTGGTTGAAGCTTTGAAGAAAGTTAAACCGAATATTTTTGCCAATGGCGGCGATAGAAACAAAAAAAACGTCCCAGAAGTGGCCGTTTGTGAAGCAATAAAGTGCAAAATGGTTTTTAATGTCGGTTCTGGCGGAAAAATTCAGTCAAGTTCCGCGCTTGTTGATAAGGCTGCTAAAGAGGCGCCGCGCAAAGTCGCCATAAAAATCAAAGGAAAATAATTATCCCAATTTTTCGATGAAGTCCACCAATTGTTTGGTGGCTTTTTCTAATCCACCGGCCGCAAAAGAATTTTGAATCTCCAAATCATAGTCGAGGACAAATTCGGCGCGCTTCAGATCCTCTTCCAAACGGTCAATGCCTCGGTAAACCTTTTGCATTTTTGGAATAATCTTAACGATTTTGACCGGATACTTAGCGTTGATCAGTGTTGTTACGCCTTCCTCAATCACAGCGGAAAGCAAATGTTGTTGTTTTAATTTACTGTCTAGTTCCGCAAATTCAAAACCATATAAATTACCAGCATATTCGACCCGGTCCGCAAAGCCTTTTTGTGCATGAATGGCGTCGAACTCTTCCTTAGAAATTAAACGGTAAAAAATATCATCCTCTGCTGAACGGCGCGGTCTTGTGGTGGTGGAACGAAGCACCCCAATTTTATCGCCCAAAGCTTTCATGGTCTCGGACATGATTGCGGATTTGCCGCTGCCAGAAGGCCCGACCAAACAAATAATGTAATGCATACATATAGTTTATCATAACAGTATTCAAAGGTGACCTTTGCAAAAGACAAAGGTCACCTTTGAATTCACCTTTGAATTGATTGACCGCAAAGCTAATTAATGTTAAGCTGTGCTATCTTGAAATGTTATTTTTTTGCCAGTAAACTTCATATATGCCTAAAGTTTCCAAAGTTATCAAATCCCATAAAATTTTATTTAGCGTCCTTGGCGCCATTATTCTTGTTGGCGCTTTTTTGTATGTCTTCAATATCGATTTAAATGTCAGGGAAGGGCTTTTCGAAAAAAAGCCAGCACAAACCGCTCTTGGTGACAAAGAAGTGTCTGCTACCGCCAACGCCGTCCATTCGGAATGTGAGGCAAAGGCTCAACCAAGTGAAAAGTTTGATTGCTACGGCACAGAATTTGATACTTTTATGCGAGCCCAAGGCGGACGCAAGACTCTAGAATTATTGCAAAAGGTTAATGACCTTGGTGGATATGCCCAAACCAATTGCCATCCGCTATCCCATGAAGTCGGTCACATTGCATTGCGAGTTTACAAAACCATTCCAGCCGCGGCTCCAGAATACTTACCAACATGCAGCTCCGGTTATTACCACGGTTTGCTTGAAGAATATTTGGCCAATGTCCCAAGTTATGAGCAGGGGATTGCCGATGCCTGCGGCGATCCGGAAAAAGAAATTTTCTTTAACTGGTTCCAATGCACCCACGGCGAAGGTCATGGCATTATGCAATTCCGCGACAATGAAGTCCCTCAATCTTTGGCGGACTGTGATTTATTGCCGGAAGCTAAGAATGCCCGTGAAATTTGTTACGGCGGCGTGTTCATGGAAAACATCACAACCGAAGAAAAAACTGGCCACGTTTCCAAATACATAAAAAAGAATGATCCAATCTACCCGTGCAACGGCAAGGAGATCGCGGAAAAATACCGCAGTGCCTGTTATTTCTTGGCCAGTTCGCAAATCTTAAAGATTAATGGATATGATTTTCGCGATGCCAACAAATGGTGCGCCACAGTGGAAGATAATTACCGTTGGTTATGTTTTCAAAGCTTAGGTCGGGACGTTTCCGGGGCAACCCTCCGCAATATCCCGCAGGTCATTGAAAAATGCCAATACGGCATTCCTAGCGATAATGCCAATTGTTTTTATGGTGCCGTTCGGGATTTTGTAAACGAGAAAGGGGAGTTTGATACCGGTATCGACCTTTGCAACCAGGTTCCAAATGATTACAAGAAAAATTGTTTCGAGGCAATATTTTTAGATTTGGGATTGTATAAAACCGGCCAGGCTTTTTTGGACGTTTGCGACCGTACACCACAACCATACCGCGACCAATGCCGTGCCAAGCTTCCTCAAACCCCGTAATCGGCGACTATTGATATTTGGCGCGGAATTGCTATAATATTTTGGAAGTTGGGGAGAAATCCCTTTTAATATTGATTAATTATGAAACGAAAAGGTCTTTACTTTAAATTTTTGGTTATCATTCTTTTGGCTGCTGGCGCCGGATATTTAGTTCACCCGGGTGGAAGCAAGATTAGCCTTAAGCCATTAGGGATCAATTACGAAAAACAATATAACCTCAAACTTGGTCTCGATTTGCAGGGCGGCACGCACTTGGTTTACGAAGGGGATCTGAAGGATATTCCAAGCGATGCCCAGGCTGACGCCATGAATTCTGCGCGCGATGTCATTGAACGCCGCGTTAACGCTTTTGGTGTATCTGAACCGTTGGTTCAGGTTACCGGCACCAACCGTTTGATTGTGGATTTGGCTGGCGTTAAGGATATCAATGAGGCTATCGATTTGATTGGACAAACCCCGTTTTTGGAATTTCGGGAAGAAAATCCTAATCCAACTTTGAAGCCAAATGAAAGCGGCGAGGTAACAATTTCACCAACCGATGCTTTTAGTGCCACTGACTTAACTGGAAAAGAATTTACCCGCGCGGTTTTGGAATTTGAACCAAACACTGGTGCCCCTCAAATTACATTAAATTTCAACGACGAAGGTACGAAGAAGTTTGCGGCAATCACCCAAAAAAATATCGGGAAGCGCGTGGCGATTTTCCTCGATGGTGACATTATTTCTGCCCCAACGGTACAAAGTGCCATTACCGATGGCAAGGCCGTAATTTCGGGCCAATTTAGCTTGGCAGAAGCCAAGGAATTGGTGACCCGATTGAATTCCGGGGCTTTGCCTGTGCCAATCAAACTGATCCAGCAACAGAACGTGGGCGCCACTTTGGGTTTGCTTTCGGTCAAGAAAAGTTTGGAAGCCGGGATCATCGGATTTATCATCGTCGCTTTGTTCATGATTATCTATTACCGATTGCCGGGTTTGCTCGCTGTCATTGCGTTGTCGATATATATTTTGATCAGCATCTCGTTGTTTAAGATTTTCGGCATCACACTAAGTCTTGCGGGCATTGCCGGTTTCATTTTGTCGATTGGTATGGCGGTTGACGCCAACGTTTTGATTTTTGAACGCACCAAAGAGGAATTGCGCAAAGGAAAAACTTTGCAGCAGGCAGTTGAGGACGGATTCAACCGGGCGTGGTTGTCGGTCCGCGATTCAAACGTCTCAAGTTTAATCACAACTTTTATTTTGGGATATTTCGGTACCAGCATTATCCGAGGATTCGCTATCACGTTGAGTTTGGGTATTTTGGTTTCCATGTTTACCGCTATTACCGTGACCCGAACTTTCTTGCGATTGTTGGTCGGCCACAACATTTTTGTAAATCACTGGTTATATGGAGTCCGTCACATGGCAGAGGAGAAACCACGCAATGCTTAATATCATAAAATATTATAAATTTTGGTTTGCCGTTTCTGCGGTCATTTTTGTCATCGCGGTTTGGTCATTAGCTGTCCACGGCTTAAACATCGGTATTGATTTTAAAGGCGGCACTTTGTCGCAAATTAATTTTACTCAAGGCGTGCCTGCAAATGCTGAAATTCAAGATATTCTGCGCCAAAATGATTATAACGATGCCATTATCCAGCCGTTGGAAGGCAACACAGTCATTATCCGAACCGGTCCGCAGGAAAAGGAACGTCACGACGCCATGATCAAAGTCCTGACCGATAAGTTTGGGGCTATTACCGAAGAGCAATTTAGTTCCATTGGACCAACAATCGGCAATGAATTACGCAGCAAGGCTTTTTATCAACTCGGCATTGTCAGTTTGGGGATTGTTTTCTACATTGCCTATGCATTTAGAAAAGTCGCCCGCCCCGTGTCGGCATGGAAGTTCGGTTGGGCCGCAATTATTGCGTTGGTCCACGATTTAGTCATTGTCATTGGGGTCTTCTCATTACTCGGAACATACTTTGGAGTGGAAATCGACAGTTTGTTCGTCACGGCGCTGTTAACAGTCTTAGGATTTTCGGTTCACGACACCATTGTCGTCTTTGACCGAATCCGCGAGAATTTGCGGGTGCGTGCTGGGCAATCTTTGCCAGACATCATCAACAGCAGCATCAATCAAACTTTGGTCCGATCCATCAATACTTCTTTAACCGTAGTTTTTGTACTGACATCAATGTTGCTGTTCGGTGGCGAAACAATCCGATGGTTTGTCATGGCGCTCCTGATTGGAATCGTTGCCGGAACCTACTCTTCGATTTTTATTGCCAGCCCAATTTTGATGGTTTGGCATAAGTGGGACATGAAGCGTAGGGGATAACTTTATACGCAACCCGCCTAAAGTGGCGGGTTTTTCTTTTGTGGAAAAGAGCTTGGCTTGACAATACGCAAATTTTGTGCTATACTGATTGCGATAAATAGCCATGTCTGAAGAAAATCGAGAAAACCAGGTAGGATCGAGTATTTTGGATACCATCATGGGCAGTCAGACCCAAAGCAATTTGAATAGCTTTGAGCCAGCCCGGTTGGTCAGCCAAATTCTTACAAACCTCAAAGACCGTGACCGAGAAATTGTCACGAAGCGTTTTGGTTTGGACGGGAATGAAGTTGATACCCTGGAATCGATTGGGCAAAAGCACAATCTTACACGTGAACGGGTCCGCCAAATCGAAAAAGATTCTTTGGCCACCCTGAAGCAAAAGAAACTCAAAGACCTCGCCGAATCCTTACAACTTATTTTTGATACAATCGTTGAGCATGGCAATATTATTTCCGAAGACATGCTCATCCAAACGATTTTGGTCAATCGACCAGGTAACCGCGACGTAGCTGCGGTTAAATTTTTATTGAACCTGTCCGATCAAATTAAATTTATTAAAGAAACCGAAAACTATCGGGCCTCATGGGCTGTAATTGGATTCGATACAAAAAAATTGGACGAAACCGTGGATGAATTGGTGAAAATACTTTCTTCATTCGGCAAAGTCATGCCGCAAGAAGATTTGTACAAGCGCCTTAAGCAATCCGAATACTTTGCTAAGCATTCTTTTGAATTGAATGATCGGGTAATCAAAAGTTATTTGGATGTTGCCAATAAAATTCAGATTAATCCGTTTATGGAAATCGGTCTGATGGATTGGACAGAAGTTAAGCCCCGCGACGTTGGGGATAAAGCTTATTTGGTCCTAAAACATCACGGCAAACCGGAACATTATTCTCAAATCACCAAATTGATTAATGACCGGCACTTTGACGACCGAACCGCTTACCAGGAAACCGTCCACAATGAATTAATTAAGGATTCACGATTCGTTTTGATTGGCCGTGGCACTTATGCCTTAACCGAATGGGGCTTTAAGAAGGGCGTAGTTGCCGATGTCATTCGCGATGTTTTGAAAGCATCAAATAAACCTTTAACCCGCGACGAGATTATTAACGAAGTTCTTAAGCAGCGCTTTGTTAAACGAAACACAATTCTGGTTGGATTGTCGAACAAAAAGTATTTTGTGAAAGTTGGCAAGGACAAGTACTCCCTCGTCGCTTCCGAATAAAAATAAATGCAATACATTTTTGAGTTTTTTGGAATACTTACCAGCTCCTTGCTGGTAACAAGCTTGGCTGGTGCCATGTTTTTTGGCGCCGCGGTTTATATTTGGTATAAATTGCGCGTCCATGCCAAGCAAGTTGCGTATGGCAAAAGCCTAAAGTTTATTTATTTGGAGGCGAAGATTGATCAATTAAATGAACGATCGCCCTTGGCCATGGAACAAATTTTTGCCTCTTTACACGCAATCTATTCCGGCTTCAGCTGGGGCGAAAAGTTTAACGGAAAATTTGTTTCTTCGACAACTTGTGAGTTAGTCAGTCTTGGTGGCCGTGTGTCCTATATTTTTAAAATCCAAGACCGTTATCGAAATTTATTAGAGAGCGCGATTTTTGCCCAATACCCGAAAGCGGAAATTATCGAGGTTGAAGACTATCTAAAACATTTGCCGCGATTTTATAATCCCGAGACTGCGGAATTTGATTTTTGGGGGACACAATTAAATAAGAGACTGGATGTATCAAAGTCCTGTTATCCAATCAGAACTTACGGCGCGTTTGAGCATACCGAACAGGAAACCATTATCGATCCGTTATCATCAGTCATCGAGGTCATGAGCAACCTTCAGCCTTACGAGCTTATGGTCAGTCAAATTGTTTTTAAACCGGTTGATGAATCATGGAAAAAGAAAACCGAAGAAATTTTGCGCGGGTTGCGTGGCAATCCAAAGAAAAAATCGAAACCAGGAATTTTAGATGGTCTTTTGACAATACCCATGACCATCATTCACGAATTGGTCGGGATAGTTTTTCCAAAAGGTGAACCAGTAAAGCCGGAAAGAGCCAAAGAGGAACCGCCAAGTATGATCCAGCATTTGAGCGAAGGACAAAAGAATGTTTTGGCCGGAATTGAACACCAACTTTCTAAAATCAGTTACGAAGCAAAAATTCGTTTGTTTTATTTGGCGCCAAAAGGTAAGCTCAACAAATCTCTTCGTATTCCGGAAATTATCGGGGCCTACAGAAATTTTGATGACCCGAGCATGAACGGACTGAAGCCAGATTTGAAAAAAACCTGGACAGGCGTCAGCTATAAGTATTTTGAATCCTTAGAAAAACCGTGGCGTGACAGCCAGGAGCTGACCCGAAAAAGAAAATTTTTGATCGCATTCAAGGATCGCGACCACTTCAAGGGTTCGGGAAAATGTTATTATAATTCGGAAGAGATGGCTACACTTTTCCACTTCCCACAATCTCCAAATGCCCGTGTTAGCCAAGTTGAAAAGGTTGAAACGGTTAAGACTGCGCCGCCTTCTAATTTACCAGTTAGCGATATAGGACCCCTTTAATAAAACAAATATGCCTGAACTAAACGACATCACAGTCTTCGCCAAAACCAGCTTCCGTAACCGGGAAGTGGCTTTTGGCATCCGCAGAGATGACCGCCGCCGCCATATGTATGTAATTGGAAAAACTGGTATGGGTAAAACCACTCTAATCGAAAATATGGTTATCCAGGACATTCTCAATGGCGAGGGTGTAGCCTTTGCGGACCCGCACGGCGATTCCGTGGAAAAGGTTTTGAATTACATTCCGTCCAACCGCATCAACGATGTCATTTACTTTAATCCGGCCGATACAGATTTCCCAATTGCCTTTAATCCGTTAGAAGCGGTTGACCCAAAGTACAAGCATTTGGTGGCATCTGGTTTGATGGGCGTCTTTACCAAAATCTGGGCTGGGGTCTGGAGCCCGCGCATGGAATATATTTTGAATAACACCATCCTGGCGCTTTTGGATTCTCCGGGCAACACCATGCTTGGTATCGCCCGCATGCTAGTCAACAAAACTTACCGCAAAAAAATTGTCGATAATATTAAGGATCCGGTTGTCCGGTCTTTCTGGGTCGATGAATTCGCCAATTACAACGATAAGTTCCGAACCGAGGCTATTGCACCGATCCAAAACAAAGTCGGACAATTTTTGTCATCGGCGATTATCCGTAACATTGTCGGACAAACCAAGAGTACGATTGATTTACGCCAAATTATGGATGAACGCAAAATCTTTTTGCTTAATTTATCCAAGGGCCGCATTGGCGAGGACAGTTCGGCGTTGCTCGGAGCCATGATCATCACCAAATTGCAATTGGCAGCCATGAGCCGGGTCGATGTACCAGAAGAAGAACGCAAGGATTTTTATTTGTATGTCGACGAATTCCAAAATTTTGCTACGGAATCTTTTGCTAGTATTTTATCTGAAGCCCGTAAATACCGCTTGAATTTGATTGTCGCCCACCAATATATCAACCAGTTGAGCAACGATAAGAACACCGTTGTCCGCGATGCGATCTTTGGCAACGTCGGGACATTGATTGTTTTCCGCGTCGGGGCTGATGACGCCGAGTTTCTGGAAAAAGAATTTGAACCGACCTATACTTTGAACGATTTACTGAACCTGACCAAGTTCAACATCTATTTAAAATTAATGATCAACGGTGTCGCCTCAACTCCTTTTTCAGCACTGACCTTGCCGCCAATTTCCCAACCAACACAAAACGAGGACACCGTGGTTAAGGTTTCGCGGGAACGCTACGGTACCGCCCGGCAAATTGTCGAGGAAAAAATCCACAAGTGGTTAGGTTCCGAATACCATGCCGAAGCCGCCCGTGTGGAAAGCGATTCGGTTAACGAAGATGATGCCCAGGAAAGTTTCCGGTTCAAGGAGCAAGTAAAACTGGATACCAAAACCGGTATGCCGGTTGCTGAAACTTTGAACCGCCCGGACCAAGTTACACCTTCAGCTCCTATGGCAGCTCCAAAACCTGCAACTCCTGTGCCTCCAAAACCTGCAACGCCGCCACCCGCAGCTCGACCAATAGTACCTCCACCAAAACCAGTACCGCCGCGGCCAGCACAGCCAAAGGTAGAACGACCCCCAGAACAACGTCCACAACAACAACCCGAACGCCGACAGCTTGAACGGAGATTCAAGCAGTCTTCTTCGCATCCGCAACGCCGCAGCACGGACAGGCAAAGCGAAAGACCAAAGCCTAAATCCAATAATCCGGTATGGGAAACAGTCAATAAACTTTCCCAGGACAAGCTTAAAGAAAGTGTTGAAAAGACTAACAGTGCTTTAGAATCAATTAGTAAAACCTTAGAAACCTCCTTAAAAACGGAATTAAAAAAGGTAGAGGTCAACAAACCGGAACCGTGGCCAGAACCGGAACAAAGGATTTGGGAACCAACACCAGAGCCAATGCCAACTATCCCTGAAGAGCAAGAGCAGGATAATGATCCATTCCCACCCGGCGGCAATGCACAGAGTCATTTGACTATGATTCCGCATAAAGACCACCCAGGAATAGCAGATGCCCTAAAAAAGGTCCCTAAGTTATCAAAAGTAAAACCGGGCGACAAGATTAAACTCTAAACAAAAGGGTCACTCAGATTAGGGTGACCCTTTCGAATTCTGCCCAAATTTGTTAGACTATCGTTTATGAAAAAGTCAGCCAATAAAACCGTTGTCGTGGGAATGAGTGGGGGAGTTGATTCCTCTGTGACTGCTGCGCTGCTCAAAGAGCAGGGCTATGATGTTATTGGCATCTTCATGAAAAATTGGAGCGAGGATTTTGAAAATTTTGGTTGCACTTGGGCGGAAGATTCGGAAGATGCCCGTAAGGTTGCCAAGGTTTTGGACATTCCTTTTTACATTTGGAATTTCGAAAAGGAATATTACGATAAGGTTGTGGAATATTTTTTGCATGAATACAAAGCCGGTCGAACCCCGAATCCGGATGTCATGTGCAATTCCGAAATAAAATTTAAAGTTTTTTTGGAAAAGGCTTTGGCACTTGGTGCCGACTATGTGGCAACCGGGCATTATGCCAGGGTCAGCGAAAAGCGGAATGCGGAAGGCGAAAATTACTTTGCTTTACTCAAGGGTATTGATCCGGCCAAGGACCAAAGCTACTTTTTGTATACTCTTAAACAGTACCAGTTGGCCAAGATTATGTTCCCGATTGGCGACAAGAAGAAATCCGAAGTGCGTGAGCTAGCTCAAACATTTAATTTGCCAAATGCGGCAAAAAAAGATTCCCAGGGCATTTGTTTTATCGGTAAAATCAATGTAGGCGCATTTTTGCGTGAGAAAATCAAAGCCCGCGCCGGGGAAATTGTCACGTCCAGCGGACAAGTCATCGGCAACCACGAAGGTTTGCCATTCTACACCATTGGCCAACGCGAAGGCATTGGTATTGGTGGTACAGGACCCTATTATGTGGTCAGTAAGAATTTTGAATCCAACCAACTTCTTGTTAGTAACGATAAAAATGATTCCGGTTTATGGAAAAGTGACTTTATAGTTACGGATATAAGCTGGACACATAAGGCCCCGAAATTACCTTTAAATGCAGGCGTTTCGATCCGTTATCATCACCCCGACTATCCAGCCTTGATAAATTCCCAAAAAGGTGCTAATATTAGTGTCAGATTTGACGTACCTCAACGTGCGATAACGCCAGGTCAGTCAGCCGTGTTTTACCAGGGCGATGAACTGATTGGCGGCGGAGTAATCGACGCAATTTCATAGGGGGAATAACTATGCCTGACCGGGTTTCGCGCAAGCCTCAACCGGTAAGCTATCCGGTTGGGCCAAGAGTCGGTTTCGGCGAACTGCTTCGGCAAGTGCCGACCACACCGACTGCAGAACAACTGCAAGAACTTTCCTGGGAAGGAAACGGACTCCCGCCCGCGCCCGGATACAAACACACTCCGGACGAGATGTTCGTCCTCCCAGTCCCGCGCCGGTTGATGTGACCTGTTCCTGCCCGGAAGCGGTCACCAATGAGGCTCTAGCAATGTGCTAGAGCCTCTTCTTTTTGTCTAAAAAACCCTGACCGATTTGGTCAGGGTTTTTAAGTTTAGTTATTAAACCAGTAATCCAATGATCAATAAGGCGACAATATTTATAATCTTAATCATAGGATTTATGGCTGGGCCGGCAGTGTCTTTGTACGGATCGCCGACAGTATCACCGGTAACTGCGGCCTGATGCGCAAAAGATTTTTTGCCGCCATAATTGCCGTCTTCAATATATTTTTTTGCGTTGTCCCAAGCGGCTCCACCGGAAGTCATGGAAATAGCTACGAACAATCCGGTGACGATGGACCCAACGAGTAATCCGCCCAAAGCTTGAATGCCCAAGAACGGGGTGATGGCAACGAGAATCGGCACGGCAACCGGAATCAAGGCTGGGATAATCATTTCCTTAATCGCGGCTTTGGTGACAATATCAACGGCGCGGCCATAATCTGGTTTGGTTGTGCCTTCCATAATACCTTTCATTTCGCGGAATTGGCGGCGGACTTCTTCAACAACAGCGTGACCGGCTTTACCAACGGCTTGCATGGCAATGGAGCTGAACAAATATGGAAGTAAGCCTCCAATTAGTAATCCGGCCAATACTTTAACGTTGGATAAATCAAAAACTGTTGGTACGCCAAGTTTATTTAATTCTTCGGTGTAGGAAGCGAACAAGACAACTGCGGCCAAACCGGCAGAAGCAATGGCATAACCTTTTGTCACGGCTTTGGTGGTGTTACCAACGGCATCGAGCGCATCAGTTGATTTGCGGACATCATCTGGCAAACCGGCCATCTCGGCAATGCCGCCGGCGTTGTCAGTGATTGGGCCGAACGAATCAATGGCTACAATGATACCGGTCATGGACAACATTGAGACAACAGCAATGGCTGAGCCATAAAGTCCGGCATAGTGGTAGGAAACTAAAATTCCACCGAGGATGGCTAAGACAGGCAATGCAGTGGATTGCATGGAAACTGCGAGTCCGGTGATGATGTTAGTGCCGTGGCCGGTTGTGGACGATTCGGCAATAGAACGAACCGGTCGGAAACTTTTTGAGGTATAGTAATCGGTAATGACAACCATGGCTCCAGTGACAACTAAACCAACTAAGGTTGAGTAGAATAATCCCATTGCTGTGGCACCATCAAACAATTGGCTAGTGATGTAGTAAAAGGCAATTGCGGCAAGGACGGCCGAGGCAATTAAACCTTTGTAGAGTGCGGTCATGATCGCAGTTCCAGACAGTCGAACAAAGAACGAGCCAATGATTGACGCAAAAATTGAAACGGCACCAAGAGCTAACGGATAGAGCAGGTAAACCGGGTTGCCCGGGAATAAAATGCTGCCGAGCAACATTGCGGCAACTGTGGTTACGGCGTAGGTTTCGAAAAGGTCAGCGGCCATACCAGCACAGTCACCAACGTTGTCACCGACCAAGTCGGCAATAACAGCGGGGTTACGCGGGTCATCTTCTGGAATTCCGGCTTCAATTTTTCCAACCAAATCCGCGCCAACGTCAGCGCCTTTGGTAAAGATACCGCCGCCCAAACGGGCAAAAACGGAAATCAAACTGGAACCGAATGCCAAACCTACCATGGCGGCAATGTCCATACTCCAGGCGTAAAACAATGATACGGAAAGTAATCCAAGCCCGACGACAAACAAACCGGTCACGGCACCGCCCTTAAACGCTAAATCAAAAGCCTGGCTCAAACCACTCTTGGCTGCTTCGGCAGTGCGCAAATTGGCTCGAACCGAAACGTGCATGCCGACATATCCGGCCAAGGCCGAGGCAACAGCGCCGATCAAAAATCCTAAAGCAGTATTGAATCCTAAAAGGTACCAAATAACCAAAACCAAAATCACTGCAACAATGGCCACGGTTTTGTATTGGCGGGCAAGGTAAGCAGTGGCGCCTTCCTGAATAGCATCGGCAATGCGCTTCATGTTGGCATCGCCAGTCGGCTTTTTAAGCAACCATGAAATAATAAAAATTCCGTACAACAATGCGGCTGCACCGGCAACCACGGACAACCAAATGATACTCGATTCTGTCATAACAAATGATTAGTTAATTAAATAAGCTTCGTAACGAAGCTGAGACAATTATATAGCAAATCCCCAATAAATTCAAATAAGGATTGTTGACCAAACGGTAATAAAAACGTATACTTATCCTCGTTGTAAAATTTATGAACGAATCAGTAATTTTAAGATTTTCAGACGTCACTTTTGAATACATCCACGACAAACCTCTATTGGAAGAGGCCAGCTTTAGCGTGCGTAGTGGTAGTCGTGTTACTTTGATGGGACAAAATGGCGCGGGTAAAAGCACGTTGTTTAAGATGATCACCGGGGAGACTAAACCGCACGAGGGTGCAATTTACATGACTCCGAACGATGCGACCATTGCCATTGCCCGCCAAGTCATGCCGCAGGAGTCAATGGATTTAACCATCCGAGAATATTTTGCCACGGCGTTTAAGGAAAAGAAATATGATTTGGATAAACTAATCAAGGAAGTTTTTGAAGTCGTGAACGTTAACTTGCCGTTAGAGAAAATTGTTCGGGAATTATCCGGCGGCCAGCAGGCGCGATTATTGTTAGCTCATGCTTTGATTCAGAATCCGGATATCTTATTACTTGATGAGCCCACAAATAATTTGGATCAGGGCGGTATTGAACACTTGACCGGATTTTTGATGATGTACGAAAAAACCGTGATTGTCATTTCCCACGATGCTGATTTTTTGAACGCTTTTAGCGACGGCGTTATTTACCTCGATGTTTTTACTCATAAGATTGAGCAATACACCGGTAACTATTACGATGTGGTTGAAGAAATCAAGAATCGAATTGAACGCGAAAATTTGCAGAACGCCCGTATGCAAACACAAATCAAGGAGAAGCGCGCACAAGCAGAAGTCTTTGCCCATAAGGGAGGTAAGCTTCGTGCGGTAGCTAAGCGTATGCGTGAGGCTGCAGAAGAAGCTGAAGAAGGTATGGTCAGTGTCCGCCAGGAAGACCGCACCATTCGCGAATTCGATATTCCGTCCCAGGAGTTTGATAAATTTTTCGACGGCAAAGTATTAGAATTTACTTCTGTTTCGTCTTTCGTCAACCACAAGGAAGTGAAGAAAGAAATGGAATTGACTGTCCGAAAAGGGGAGCATGTCCTGATTACCGGACCAAACGGCATTGGTAAAAGCACAATGTTAGAAAAATTAGCCCAAGGTAAAGGATCCGGATTTACACTCGTCAAGGACGTGAAGATTGGTTACTACAAACAGGATTTTAGTAATTTTGATTTTGAACAAACTGCTTATGATGCGCTGAAAGACGTTATGCCAAAACATGATGACCAAGAGTTGCGTTCTACTGCAGCAGGATTCTTATTGGATGGCAAATTGCTTGCGAGCCCGATTGGGTCGTTGTCTGAAGGCCAAAAAGGATTATTGTCCTTCTGTCGGTTGAAACTTCTTAAGCCAGGACTCTTGATACTGGACGAGCCTACTAACCACATCAATTTTCGCCACTTACCAATTATTGCTAAAGCCCTAAGTGATTTCGATGGCACAATGGTAATGGTTTCCCACATCCCGGAATTTGTTAAGCAAATCCATATCGATCATACAGTCGATCTTTTAAATTGAATAGTTTAGTGAAAATTCGTATAATTATATAGCCTTTAATCAGATATCATGGGGAGTAGCCAAGCGGTAAGGCAACGGACTCTGAATCCGTCATTCGAAGGTTCGATCCCTTCCTCCCCAGCCAAAAAATCATCACGGAAACGTGGTGGTTTTTTTAACAAAAAAAACTGCCAAAACCTGGGTAGGCTTTGGCAGTGTGGGTCATCTTGTCGTGGTCCACGGAGTTGAGGTAACGCACTAGGACCCAGTACCATCTATTGGCCTCATCTGGATCTCCGTTGGGATCAACGACCTTGATTTTTTGTCCTCTTTTGTTGTAGATGATTGCCCTCTCCAGCGTAACGTCCTCGATTGGAACAGGTAGGCCTGGCACGCGAGTTACGGTAACGCTGTACCAAAAGACCACGCCGCCCTTGTCGTGAAGGTTCTTGATCAGGCCGGTTTTGTGTCTGGTGGTTTTCATCCCACCATAGTAGGTAAACGGATCGATGAGCAGGTTCCTGACGTCGATCGGGGAAATCTTGGGCGCTTGAACCTGAACGGGTTTGGGTCGATTTGTCAGTTGGCTGACTCTCGGAGGTATGAGAAGTAGGCTCGCGACCAGGAATCCGAACATGAACACCACGTGGGATCGGTTCATCGCATCCTCCTTATTCTGAACCTATGCTAAGCTTTCAAAAAATTTTCGTCAAACTTTAATCATGCTATAATTGGTCTACTTAACCCCACAAACATGTTTGGACAGCTCAAGGATATGTATAATTTGCGGAAACAGGCCCAAGAGATGCAAAAAATTATGGCCCAGGAAAGAGTCACTGGGTACTCTAACGACAAAACTTTTAGTATTGTATTAAATGGCAACCAGGAATTGCTCGAAGTCAACATTTCTCCTGAAATTAATTTGTCCCAACCGGAAATAGAAAAGAACATTAAAGAAGCGTATGCCGATGCCCAGCAACAGTTGCGCTCGTTGATGGCCACTAAACTGCAAGGAATGATGTAATCACCGCCGAAAGGCGGTTTTAAAATGGTATAATTTAACTATGCTTTTAAGTATAGTTATTTTTGTTGCCGCGCTTGTTTTGCTCTGGAAAGCGGCAGAATTGACCATTAAGGGAATCGAGAAACTTTCTCGAAGCACTAAAGTCTCGTCTTTTGCCGCGTCCTTTTTGATTTTGGGAATTTTAACCTCGATTTCTGAAATTTCTGTTGGTGTAAACGCGCTGCTCGATAACACTCCAGAAGTTTTTGTGGGGAATTTAATCGGTGGTTCGTTTGTCCTCCTGCTTTTGATCATCCCAATCCTTGCAATTTTTAATAAAGGTGTGGTGCTCAAGAACCACCTTAATAAAGACCGCTTACTTTTCTTTTTGCTGTTACTGATCGCGCCAATGTTAGTAGCACTCGATGGAACGGTGACGCGCGCCAATGCAATTTTTATTTTGATTTTGTATGCACTGTTTGTTTATGTTTTTCAAAAGAATGAAGGGGTAGGGGACCGCATCAATTTTGAAAAACTAAACACAAAACTTGTCCTTGTAAATTTAACCAGAGTTGTGTTTGGAGCTGCCCTAATATTTATTGCCAGTCGGTTTTTGGTTGACCAAACGGTGAGCATTGCCACTGCAATCGGCATCCCATCTTTTTTGCTGAGCTTGTTGATCCTATCGCTGGGGACGAATCTTCCGGAATTGGTTATTACCATTGAATCTATTAAGCGTCGCCGTTCGGACATTGCCTTTGGGGATTATGTCGGTTCAGCTGCTGCAAATTCCATGCTCTTCGGGGTCTTTAGTTTGATCCACGGAACTTTTTCGGTGCCGACCAAGGGATTCTCACTGATTTTTTGGATTATGCTTATAGGGTACGTTTTCTTTTTCAAGTTCGGGAAATCAAAAAACCAAATTTCTGGCGCCGAAGGAATATTGCTGATTTTAATCTACGTTTTGTTCTTGCTGACCCAAACAACGGAAATTATTTTATTCGCCAACTAATTGGCTAAAAATGTTATAATGAACCGCAAGGAGCACTAATGGCAAATTCCATTTGGCACACAAAATCTGTTGATGAGATCATCAAGTATTACGAAAGTTCGATGCTTGGGTTGTCGGCTAAACAGATTGAGAAACAGAAACAAAAATACGGGACAAACACCTTGCCGCAAAAGAAACCGGACAGCTTGTGGCTGATTTTTTTGCGCCAGTTCCAAAGTTCCCTGATTTACATTTTGGTTGCGGCCGGAATTTTGATTTTGTTTATCGGCGACGAAACGGATGCCGCGATTATTTTTGTTTTGTTGGCGTTTAATGCCATTGTCGGCACAATTCAGGAAGGCAAGGCGCGTGACACCTTGGCATCCCTAAAAAAGTTGGTAGAGACCAAGGCCACGGTTTTGCGCGACAGTGTTGAGGAAATTATTCCTGACACCGAAGTTGTTGTTGGGGACATTTTAGTTTTGCATGAAGGCGATAAAATCCCGGCCGATGCCCGCGTTATTAATACCCATAATTTAATTGTTGACGAAGCCTCGCTGACCGGTGAATCACATCCGGTTTATAAAATGCCGGAAATTTTGGACAATGAAAAACTTCCGACAGCGGAACAGAAGAATATGCTGTTCAAAGGAACGAATATTGTTTCCGGCTCCGGCCTAGCTATTGTTGTCGCAATTGGCGTCAACACAATCATTGGTGATATATCATTGGAAATTTCCACTATTGAATCCGAGGACCCGATCAAACGGGAGATCCGTAAACTTTCCAAAGTAATTATTTATATTACAATTGGGATTTGTACATTTTTATTTGTTGCCGGTCTTATTTCTGGTAAGAGTGTCGTCGAAATGTTTACCACCGTCGTATCCTTGTCGGTTTCGATTATTCCGGAAGGTTTGCCGATTGTCCTGACGTTGGTTTTGGCCACCGGTGTTTGGCGCATGAGTAAAAAGAACGCTTTGGTTAAAAAATTGCAGGCAGTGGAATCACTGGGCCAAGCGCAAATTATTGCTGTTGATAAAACCGGGACAATCACCAAAAATGAGCTGACTGTCAGGGAGTTTTACACAGATGGTAACCTTTATGAAGTTACGGGCGATGGTTATGAACCAAAGGGCCAGATTTTATTAAACGGTACGGCAATCGATACCACACATACTGCGCCGAATCTAATGGCCCGAATTTCGGCTCTGTGTAATAGCGCCCATGTAGCATTTTCCGAAGAAAAGAAAATATGGCAAGTGGCTGGGGATCCAACCGAGGCGGCCTTAATAGTCTTTGCGGAAAAGCTCGGCCAAACTAAATCAAAAATCGAAACTGATAGCCCCGTAGTTGGGGAATTACCGTTTTCTTACCAAACAAAATTCCATGCAACCATGCACAAATCAAAGCATGGTAATGATTTAGAAATATTGGGAGCGCCGGAGGTTTTAATGCATTTATCAACAAGCATTTTAGCTGGGGATAAATCCAGGCACATGGCCAAAAATATTGTGGCCGAATTAGAAGAAGTAATCGCAAGAATGTCGAGCAAGGGTTTACGCGTGATTGGTGTGGCCACAAAAAATTCCAAAGAATCGGAATTGACTCAAGACCATGTAAAAGATTTAACCTTTGTCGGGTTAATTGGCATGAAAGATGTTTTGCGTCCCGAAGTCAAAGAGTCCTTGGAGCGCGCACACGAAGCCGGCATTAAGGTTGTCATGATTACCGGTGACCATAAATTAACCGGGCAGGCATTGGCGCAGGAAGCAGGAATCTATAAACCGGGAGACATGGTCCTGACAGGTGAAGAAATTAACGGCATGGGTGACGCCACACTTTCCAGTGCATTGGATAAGACTACGGTTTTTGCCCGGGTTACTCCAGCTCATAAGTTAAGAATTATCCGCGCCTACAAAGCGCGTGGCGAAATTATTGCCATGACCGGTGACGGGGTCAACGACGCGCCGCCGCTGGTAGCCGCAGACCTTGGCGTGGCCATGGGGAAAATCGGGACCGAAGTCGCCAAAGAAGCCGCGGATATTGTTTTGCTTGACGATAATTTTGGGAGTATTGTTTCTGCAGTGGAGGAAGGCCGAAACATTTACAAGACTATCAAAAAAGTTATTTTATTTTTGTTCTCCACCAGCCTTGGCGAGGTCCTAACAATTACAATTTCGATTTTTTTGGGTTTTCCATTGCCGGTTTTGGCTTCGCAAATTATTTGGTTGAATTTTGTGACTGACGGATTCTTGGATGTCTCGCTTGGCATGGAACCGAAAGAACCGGGGTTGCTGCATGAACCAATTCAAAAACAAAATTCATTTGTGGACTGGCTGATGGCCAAACGAATGGTGGTCATGGCACTACCGATGGCCATCGGAACATTGTGGTTATTTTCCAAGTATATGCATGGTGACCAAACTAAATCCTGGACGATTGCGTTAACCGTGCTTGCCGTGTATCAATGGTTCAACGCCTGGAACTGTCGCAGCGAAAAAGAATCATTGTTCTCTATGAGTCCGTTTCGAAATAAATATTTAGTTGCCGCGACAATGGTGGTTATCGGTTTGCATCTCCTTGCCGTTTACCATCCATTTTTCCAAGGGTTTTTGCGGACAACTGCTTTGAACCTAAACGAGTGGATAATAATAGTTGTCCTGGCAAGCTCGGTGCTGTGGATTGAAGAAATTAGGAAATTATTGTCCAGAATTCGAGCAAAAAAAGTTGCTATTTAATCCGATAAAAAAGCCCAGCACATCTGGGTTTTTTTATTTCAGAGGGACAAATGAAAATCCGGGGAACTCTGATGCCTCTACTTCGTCATCCGAAATCCGTAAAATTTGGTATAAAGAATGCTGGATTGGAATTACCATGATACCACCGATTTTTAGTTGGGCAGTAAGGTCATGCGGCAAAGATTCTGCGGCAGCCGAAACCAGAACTCCATCATAAGGCGCCTCGTTTGGATAGCCCAGGACTTCAGTGGCCAGTAACACATGTGTGTGTTTGTGCGGATATTTTTCGAGATTAATTTTTGTTAAATCCAAAATAGTTCGTTTGATTTCAGTGCCATAAATTTTTCCTTTAGGCCCAACACATTCTGCCAGAAGGGCAGTGGTCCAACCCGATCCGGTCCCAATATCTAGAATTTTCTGATTTGGTTGTGGTTGAAGCAGCTCAAGCATAATGGCCACTGTTCGCGGTTGGGAGATAGTTGCACCGTCGACTAAAGGAAGTGGTTTATCCTCATAAGCAAAATCAATATGTTCTGGTAAAACAAAATCGCCTCGGTCAACGTTGAGAAAAGTTTCGATAATATGCGGGGTTTTTAGAACTTTTGTGCGGATAAGTTCGGCAACCAATGCTTCATTGCTCATGCTATAAAAAATATCACAGTTGTATAAAAGGTCAATTGAACGGAAAAACAGAAGCGATAGGTGGAAATAAAACAAGGGCTTAGTTAACGGGGTGCGTAACTAAGCCCTTGAGCCACTTGTCTGTGTTATGACAAGCGGCTGCTTCTGTTCAATTTCTCTGATGCCGATTCCGGGCCGGATCGAAAGGCGGGGAATTGCTTCTGCGCCCGCGGCACACGCGTCGGATGCGGACCTGGTCGTCGGTGATCCTCGCGAAGAGGTTTCGTCGGGCCGAGAACAGGACCGGGTACCGGGCACTGTGGTTGCGAACGCAATCTGTTTGCATGCGTTTACCTCCGTACAGGTTTATCAGAAGCCGGAATGCCTCTGATGGCTAAAATTTAACACTTTTTTAGCAACAGGTCAAAATGGCCAGGTTTTGTTTGTTATGAGTTATTTTAAGGCTTAAGATTGACAAGATCCCAATATTTTGGTAATGTTTGTAATCATTGGCTGTGACTGGAACGCACAGTCGTGACGAGTCGGGACTGTCCCGCTCTGTATCCACGAACCACCGAACGTCCACTGTCCAGGAGGACATTTGAGGCCCATCCGAGACCACCCGTAATACGGTGACCCTGCTGAGGCCACCCGACACCGATCGTCACCAGATTCGCTCTAACCCAGCATTCTAGTGGAGGGCACCAGTGAAAAGCCCAGGACGCGCTCCGCCGTAATTAGGCAACGTTCTAGATCTGCGTGTGGGAACACTTTCATTCGACTGACTTTGATATGCGACCAATGGCCGGTTCCTGGGTCAATGCATGACCGGGAACCGGCACAAACCTCAAGTAACAAAAGTTCATAATTCCTAACCATTAGGCAGACGCCGATCCCGCGAGTAGTCGCGACCGTGACGATGCGTAGTGGAGGGAAGGAAAGTGCGGTTATTACTGCACAGCTGGCCTTAACAGCATGAGCTTCGATGTCCTGCATCGGAGCTCATTTTTTATTCCAAAAAAGTTTCCAAATAATATTCTTTTGCTATACTTTACTAAAGGAAATAAACACTATGGATCAGCATTATGTGTGTACGGGGAGCTGCAATATGGTTTCGGACCACGAAAAAAATTGCGACTCCGAAGACTGCACCCACAAGGGTCAGCCCCTGGTTGCCTGCAGCTGCACTGACGGTAACCATGACGAAGCTCACAAACGAGCTGGCACAGGCCTCGAGGTTTAGGTGCACCAAAAATAAAGGTCGATATTAAGGAAGGAAATTTTATGGTACCTGTAAATTATTGGGCGATTTTGGTTTGCGGTGTGGCAAGCATGGTTCTTGGATCAATCTGGTACGGTCCACTATTCGGCAAGACTTGGCAACAGTTAATGGGCTGGGGCTCGGTCAGCGAAGAGCAAAAAAAGGCAATGATGGCAAAAATGAACCAGAGCTACATCCTGGCATTTTTGGGCGCTTTGGCCATGGCCTATATTCTTTCTCACTCTTTGACGTTCGCCCAGGCATATTTGAAATCTGAAGGCACGTCTGCCGCTTTTCAAACCGCATTTTGGAACTGGCTCGGTTTTATCGCTCCAGTGACATTGAGCACGATTTCATGGGAAGGTAAGTCTTGGAAGCTTTGGTTTTTGAACAACGCCTATTGGTTGATTTTGTTATTCATTATGGGTTTAATTTTGGTTAATTGGAAATAATCGGTTTTTGCAAAAAGGACAGTATACACTACTGTCTTTTTTGTTTATAATAATTTTATGAAACTAACCGATAAAATTTGTGTGCCGTGCAGTGGCGATACGCCGCCCTTGAAACAAAGTGAAATTCAAAAACTCTTGAAGCAAATCAAGTCCGGCTGGAAGGTTCTTGATAATGTCAGGATTCAGAAGAAATTTAAATTTAATAGCTACCCGGAAACGATCGCCTTTGTAAACAAGGTCGCCTTGATTGCACAAGAGGAAGGTCATCATCCGGATCTTCAAGTCCATTACTATGACGTTGTCGTAGAATTTTCAACGCATGCCATAAAAGGTTTGTCGGAAAATGATTTTATCATGGCCGCAAAAATTGAAGCTTGACAATGCCTAAAACTACATTTGAAAAACTTAAGGAAAAAGTTTTAGAGATCGAACATATCAGTTCAGCCATCGGTCTGCTCGATTGGGACACCAATGTTTATATGCCGCCGAAAAGCAGCGCGTTTAGGGGACAAACTTTAGCTACTCTCTCGGCTCTGGTCCACGAAAAATTTTTGGATAAGAATTTCGAAAAATTATTGATGGTTTTAAAGAAGGACTTTGACGATAATAAATTGCCGGAAGACCAGCGCGTCTTTGTCAGGGAAATTTACCGGACATTCAAAAAAGAAAAAAAGTTGCCGTCAGAATTCGTAAAGGAATTATCTCAAGCAGTTTCCGAAGGGCATCATCTTTGGGTTGAGGCCAGGAAAACAAACGATTTTAATTTGTTCGCACCACAGCTAAGCAAAATTGTCGACCTTAAGCGCCAGCAAGCAAGGTACATTGGTTACGCTGCTTCGCCATACGACGTTTTGCTCGACGATTTTGAGCCTGGTTTAACTTCAGAACAGGCATCGGCAATTTTTTATGAGCTTAAGAAGTTTTTGGTTCCGTTTATCCAAAAGATTGTAGGTAAGAATAAAAATTTTGACCAATCCTTGCTGTCAGGTAAATTTGATCCGACCAAGCAAAAAGAGCTGATGCACATTGTTGCGGCTAAACTTGGCTATGATTTGGAAGCGGGCAGAATTGACGAAACAGCTCATCCGTTCATGTCCGGCATGAATCCTTATGATACGCGGGTAACAACCCATTATTTAGAAGATAATTTTTATTTTGCGTTTGGAAGCACTGTCCACGAAGTTGGCCATGCTTTATATGAGCAAGGTCTGTTGCCGGAACATTTTGGCACGCCGCTTGGGACTTCTGTTTCTCTTGGTATTCATGAATCGCAGTCACGCCTATGGGAAAATTTAGTCGGCAAGAGGCTGGCGTTTTGGAAATATTTTTTTCCGGTTGTCCAGGAATATTTCCCAGAGAAATACAATAAAGGTAATGTTGATGATTTTTATCAAGCACTAAACCAAGTTCAGCCTTCGTTAATTCGAATCAAATCCGACGAGGTCACTTACAACATGCACATCATCATCCGTTTTGAAATCGAAAAGGAATTGATCGAAGGTTCAATTGATGTGAGGGATTTGCCAATAATTTGGAACAGCAAGCATAAAGAGTACTTAAATATTGACGTGCCAAATGATGCCCAGGGTGTTTTGCAGGACGTGCACTGGTCTTCCGGTTTGTTTGGTTACTTCCCAACGTATACTTTGGGTAACCTTTATTCTGCTCAATTTTTTCAACAGGCAAAGAAAGAAATCGTGAATTTAGACGAGTTGTTTGAAAAGGGGCAATTTTTACCGTTGAGAGAGTGGTTACGCAAAGCCATTCATCAACACGGTAAACTATATACAGCTGCGGAACTTTGCCAAAAAGTTACCGGTGAGGCGTTAAACAGTAAATATTACACACAATATCTTGAGGAAAAATTTGGGCAGTTGTACAAACTATAAGGTTATTAAAAGTTTTTATCTGATATACTTTGATTCATGGAAGAGAAACTTGAGGAGTACTTAGGCTACGCAATATTAATTTTTTTGATCTTTGGACTGTTTGTCTTCACAGTGCTGATTTTTAATTTAATCAGAACGGGAAATGTTGAGACTGTCGAAACGCCGGTATACCGTACCCCAAACATTTCTGATTTTACCCCAGTCGATAAATCGTTTATTTTCTAAAAGAAATTTATGAACCAAAATCTGAAGAATTTATTGATCGTAATTGTAGGAGGTTTAGTTTTAGTTGGCGTAATGTTTTACTGGCAGAATTTACGCGGAGTCGGCCCGGCAATCAACAAACCGCCACAGGATATTGTTGATATCATCGATGACCATAATTCTCAGCCCGGGGAAAATTCCACGACCTATCCGCTGAAAGTTCCGGACAATTTTAAGATTGAAATTTTTGCAAAGAATTTAGCGGGCGCGCGCGTGATTGAAATTGCACCGGGGAAAATGTATGTCAGCCAAACCTCACAAGGGCGCGTTAGTGCATTGACGGTTGGTAATGACGGCAAGGTGCAATCGCAGACTGTGGAAATATCAGGCCTGAGAAATCCACATGGTCTGGCAATTGATCCGCAGGATCCTAACGTCCTGTTTGTTGCCGCAGAAAACCAAATCATTCGTCATGAAATTTCCAGCAAAAAAGATACCAAGATTGCAGACTTACCAACATCCGGCGGGGGACACTATACTCGGACAATTAAATTCGGCCCAGACGGTCGTATGTATGTTTCTATTGGGTCTTCCTGCAATGTTTGCCGCGAGAACGATCCACGACGTGCCGCGATTTACACTTTAAACAAAGACGGCTCCGATTTTAAAAGTTTTGCCATTGGATTGCGCAATACTGTGTTCTTTACGTGGAGCGAAGTCGATGGTAGTATGTGGGGCAATGACATGGGTCGGGATTTACTTGGCGATAATATTCCGCCGGAGGAAATTAATATTTTAGCAGAAGGAAAAAACTATGGTTGGCCAATTTGTTACGGTAACAATATTCACGACGATAACTTCGACAAGAATGTTTACATCCGAAATCCTTGTATGGAACCATTTGAAACACCACCGCACATAGAAATGCAAGCGCATTCCGCGCCACTTGGTTTAGATTTTGTCCCGGAAGAAGGTTGGCCAGAAGACATGTGGTATGATCTTATCGTTGCATTCCATGGTTCCTGGAACCGCGCAGAACCAACTGGCTATAAATTGGTTCGCATCAAACTCGATGACAAGGGCAATTACCAGGGCATGGAAGATTTTATTTCCGGTTGGTTGAGCAACGCCGGTGCGTTGGGTAGACCAGTGGATGTTCTGATCCAACCAGGCGGGACAATGTATGTCTCTGACGATAAAGCAGGAGTGATCTATAAAATTACTTACAAGCGCGAATAATGTTTAAGCAGATATTTATTGTCCACGGTGGGAATACATTCGAGAAATACGAAGAGTATTTAGCAAATCTCAAAACCAAAGATGTGTCTATTGAGAAACTACATTTTAAAGATTGGAAGCGCAATCTTTCGGAAACACTTGGCGATGAGTACCAGGTAATTGCGCCCTCAATGCCTAATTCCCAAAACGCGCGCTTCATTGAATGGAAAATCTGGTTTGAAAGGTTTATGCCGTTTCTCAATGATCAAATTATTCTGATTGGTCATTCATTGGGTGGAATATTTCTTGCAAAGTACCTTTCGGAAAGTATTTTCCCAAAAAAGATTCGATCAACGTTTTTGGTGGCAGCACCATTTAAATCAGATAACGATGAATCACTTGTCGATTTTGAACTTGGGCAAGATTTGTCAAAATTGTCTGCTCAAGGTGGGGTGATTTTTTTGTTCCATAGCAAGGACGATCCTGTTGTTGAGTATCCTAATGTGCTTGAATATAAAAAAGCATTGCCCAATGCAATACTTCGAAGCCTGGATACTGGCCAACACTTTAATCAAGCTGAGTTTCCAGAGTTAGTTGAAGAGATTAAGAGTTTTAAATAAAATAATCTGCTACTTTCCATCCTGAATTTATTTCAGGATCTCTAATAAAAATCCCGATAACTAAGTTCGGGATAGTTTGTTGTTGACTAAACAAAGATCTTTGAATCAAGATTCTTTAATCCGTTGAGGAAGTCGCTGCCAGGCATTGCGGTTTTTCCTTCCGGCAGGACCTCTAGAATTTTCAGACTGTAATCTGAACATTTAACTAGTAAATCGTTTCCAATGCGGTAAATTTTTCCGGGCAGTTCAATTTTATTATCCTGTAAAACTTCGGCCCGGATAATTTTTACGGTTTTGTCATCGAGCTTGCTCCACGTTCCTGGTTCTGGATTGAGGGCTAGGACTTGCTGCTGGATTTCCTTGGCGGGTTTGGTCCACTCAATTCGCGCATCGTCCTTGCTGATCAATTTTGTAAATGTAGCACGAGAATGGTCTTGTGGAGTTGGCTCGCGCCGGCCGCTAATATATTTGGTAAGAATTTCTGAAGCGTTCTTAGCGGCCAGTTCTGAAAGTCGCTTATGAAGTGCAACAAAATTTTCCTTTGGCAATATTTCTGTTTTGACGATACCGATGACCGGACCGTTGTCCATTTTTTCATCCATTTTAATGAATGTAATGCCGGTTTCTTTTTCGTCGTTGAGGATTGCCGCCTGAATGGGACTGGCACCGCGGTACTTGGGTAAAATGGAACCATGGATATTTATAGAGCCGCGCTTAGGTGTTTCGAGTACGGATTTCGGAATGATTTGTCCGTAGGCCGCGACAAGCATGACATCGGCCTGGACCTCGGCAATTTTTTCTTTGACCTCCGCAATTTTTTCTGGCTGCACGACAGGGATGTTGTTTTTTTGGGCCCAAACTTTAATCGGTGGGGGAGTTAAGACTTGTTTCCGTCCAAACGGACGATCCGGTTGGGTAATAACTAGAACAATCTCAAAACTACTCTTGAGGTTTTCAAGAGTAGGGATTCCAAACTCAGTTGTGCCGGCAAAAATAAGTTTCATATTGTTATGTTACATCTTCTCATCCGGGTCGCCCGGAGTTTGTCTGGTCATTTTAGAAGTAAATAGAATTCCATCGAGGTGGTCGATCTCATGTTGGATTACTCGCGACAGCAAGCCGTCGGCTTTAAAGGAAATTTCTTTACCGTCTAAATTTTGAGCGTCAACCGTAACTTTTTCCGGACGTTTTACCATTCCGTAAATTCCGGGGATGGACAAGCAACCTTCTTCCATTTCTACCTTGCGCCAAGATTTCTTTGTGATTTTTGGGTTGACCAGCGCAAACGGCGGCAAGCCTATGTGCTCAAGATTAATAATGCACAGACGGATAGATTTACCCACTTGGGGCGCCGCTAATCCAATCCCATTTGCTTTGCGACAAGTAGAAAGCATTTCCGCGACCAATTCAACAGTTTCTTGGTCGATTTTTTTAAGGGGTGAAGTTTTCTTGTTTAAAATTGGATCTGGTACGGTAACGATTTTAAGCATTGGCTTTATGTTCAGTGTTAAATTGTTTGACCTTGAAGGCAAATAGCCGACCAGGATTTTCGACTTTCTTTTCCAGAACCTCACCCGCCAAGCGGCGTAAAACTTTATGATCTGTTCGTGTGGCAATCCCCAAATAGAATTGAAAATTCTCAGGTTCGTTAAACATCAAGCGAAGTTCGTCTGCGAGCAAATGGGCAGGGGAGTGAAGCTTCGGAGATTTTTTGATTTTCTGGACGTAGTCGCCTTTTATTTCCATGTCACCAGTATACCAAAAACATGCTATAATTTAAAGGATTTATGAGATTATTTTCCGCGATTCCAATTCCAGAAGAAGTAAAAAATAAGTTGATTGAAATTACACGGGGCAAATTGCCGGTGCCGTACCTTAGCCTTACCAACGCTCATATTACTCTAAACTTTTTTGGAGAGCTTGATTCTGATAAAACCAAGTTTGTTACTGAACAATTTGCTGTTGCTGCAAATGGCCATAAGAAATTTAGAATCGAATTTGATAAAATCATCAGATTTCAGCACCAACTTCATTTAACTGTTAAGCCAACAAAGGATTTAAAGGAGTTACAGTTGAATTTACAGGAAGCATACGAGAGAATTGGTTTTAAGTTTCAGGATCGGGAATATTATGCCCACGTGACTTTAGCCAGAATGCATTTGGATAACCATATGTTTCGCGACAGAAAAGTTGAAGCTTTTGATAACGAATTACTAGGCCAATTAACTTTTGATGCAGACCGGGTGATATTGTACGAAAGCAAATTATTGTTGCATCATGCACACCACATACCTTTAATTGAAGTTCCATTAAGTTAATTTATGAGAGTTGATGTTGCCGGCGTTTTTGTAGACGCAATCACAAAACAAGAAACATTAAATATAATTTCTGAATATGTTGCTTCAGGGCAACCCCATTTAATTGTAACTACATATTCGGAATTTGTTGTTTTTGCGAGCAAGGATTCTGAATACCAAAATGTTTTAAATTCAGCGACGCTTTCTTTGCCTGATGGAATTGGGATTCTGTGGGCGGCAAAATACCTCAGCTTGAGCACTTCCAATAGATTTCAAGCACTTGGGCAAATTATATATTCCGGTGCCTCGCTGATTTTTAACCCAAGTTATTGCCGTACTGTAATTCCAGAAACAGTAACAGGCAGCCGGTTAGTTTGGGATATTGCTCAACAAGCATCAGAGAAGAATTATTCATTAGCTCTTGTAGGTGGAACAAACGGTGTTGCTCAAACCGCTGCCAACGAACTGAAAAAGAAATATCCAAATTTGAAAGTTAAGTTGGCTGTTTCTGATAATAAGTTCGATCAGGAAACAGTTAACAGGATCGCTTCAAGTAATTCTGATATACTATTAATTGCTTACCAGCCGCCGCTTCAGGAAAAATGGCTGACACAGAATTTGAATCAATTTAATGTTAAGGTCGCCATAGGCCTGGGCGGGACGTTTGATTATCTCGCAGGCAAACGTTTGTCGGCGCCAAAATTTATTAGCACAATTGGTTTGGAATGGCTATGGCGTTTGATCACCCAACCATGGCGTATTGTTAGAATTTGGAACGCAATTATTGTTTTTATAAAAATAGTTTATCGTTATAAGATCATAAAAACATGAGCAAAACAGTTCGAACTAGAATGGCGCCGTCGCCAACTGGATTTTTACACATTGGTGGTTTGCGCACCGCACTTTTTGATTATTTATACGCCCGTAAAACCGGCGGCAAGTTTGTTTTACGGATTGAAGATACTGATCGCCAGCGATTAGTAGAAGGAGCCTTGGAAAACATTGTCCAATCGCTGCATGATTTTGGAATCGAAGCAGACGAAGGTTTCTATTGGAAGAATAAGATTGACCAGCGCGGTGAACATGGGCCGTACATGCAATCAGAACGTTTAGATATCTATGCCAAGCACGCCCAAGAATTAATTGATAAAAGGGCAGCGTACTATTGTTTTTGTACTTCCGAGAGATTGGCAGAACTGCGCAAATCCCAGGAAGCACAGAAGGTTCCGCCAAAGTACGACAAACACTGTTTGAATTTGCCAAAGGATGAGATTGATCAGAAAATACAGAACAATGAGCCGCACGTGGTTCGTTTGAATGTGCCCACTGGCCAGCAGATTGTTTTTGAAGATGTAGTTCACGGGAAAATTGAAATTTCTTCCAATGATGTCGATGATCAAGTCTTGCTCAAGTCCGACGGCTTTCCAACCTATCATCTAGCAGTTGTGGTTGATGATCATCTCATGGAAATTACCCATGTCATCCGTGGTGACGAGTGGATTCCGTCCACACCAAAACACATTTTGCTGTACCAGGCATTCAGATGGGAATTACCAGTCTTCGTTCATCTACCATTACTGCTTTCCAAATCCCGTAAAAAACTTTCTAAGCGTGACGGCGACGTTTCGGTAAAAGATTTTTTGGCGCAAGGATACTTGCCGGAGGCTCTACTGAACTTTGTCGCATTCCTTGGCTGGAATCCAAAAACCGAGCAGGAAGTTTTTAGTCTCAAAGAACTTGTAGAAAATTTTGATCTGGAAAAAATCAACAAGTCCGGCGCTGTCTTCGACTTGGACAAGCTCGATTGGATCAATGGGCTTTATATCCGAAAAATGGATACGGAATTGCTTTTGGAAAAGCTGGTGCCGTATATGGATCATGATATGAAGGTTTTTCCAAAGGAATTTTTTATCAAAATTGTTTCCCACGAAAAAAAAAGGTTAAAGAAGTTATCCGAAATAGGGGAGAGGGTAGGCTATTTCTTTAAGCAACCAGAATATGAAGGGGAGTTATTGGTCTGGAAAAAAGCGGACAAAAACGATGCTAAGGAAAAAATTTCCAAATTAATTGAAGTAATAAATTCAGTTGATGAAAAAATACTAGCTGATGCAAAACAGTCAGAAACTTTTTTCAAAAACTTTATCAATGAAAATAAACTTGATACTGGCGCGGTCCTCTGGCCTCTTCGTGTTGCCCTTTCGGGTCGCCAGGCCAGTCCGGGTCCGTTTGAGTTAATGGAAGTTTTTGCGACATTAAAAAATGGTCGCGATGAAATTATTTCCCGATTAAATTTCGCTCTCAAGTTACTGTCTTAAGTCTTTACTAACAGCCCGTTTTGTGGTAGAATATACCTACTTATGTTCTACACTACGAAACAAAAACTAAATACCAAAAGAATAATTGTTTTCATGCTAGGTTTAAGCCTAGCTTTTGGCTTTTTACCGAGTGTTGCAGGACAGACAAATGATTTACTAGCCAAACTTCGTCAAGAGAAACAACAACAGCTGGATAGTTTGAATAAAAAAATCAGCGACTACCAGACTCAGATTAAACAACGTCAAGCAATTGCCGGTTCGTTAAAGAACGAGCTTGGAATTCTTGATTTACAAATATCCCAAACAGAAGCACAAATTGAGGCTACTAACGCCCAAATTGATGCGACCAACCTTGATATTGCCGAAACCACTGACCAGATTGTTAAAACTCAACAACAGATTGATAAGCAAAAAGTTCTGCTTAAGAATTTGATTGGCCAGATTAACGAGCTCGACCAAATGTCGCCATTGGAAATTGCCCTTGAGAATGATAACTTCACGGAATTTTTGGACCAGCTCCAATACACAACAAATGTCCAAGAGCGAAGCCAAGAAGTCTTAAATGAAATCAAAGTCCTCAAAACCCAGTTGGATCAAAAGAATCTCGATCTGAAGAAACAAAAGGCTGATTTGGACAGTTATAAGGAATCATTAGAGGTTACTGAAGACAGTTTGGCCAAGCAGCGTAAGGATAAGGCTGCTATTTTGAGCCAGACGCGTGGCCAGGAAGCGGCATACCAAAAACTTCTGACTGATTCAGAAAAACTAGAAGGACAACTGGAAAAAGAAATTAACGATTTAGACAGTCAGATTGCCGGCAAACTTGGTGACCGCAAGCAACGACCAGTTAAAGGACTGTTTGCATGGCCAATGGATGGTGTCCTAACTCAAGGTTACGGCAACACTGGATTTACCTCGCTTGGTTATAATTTCCATAATGGTATTGATATTGCCGCCCCAGCTGGTACGACAATTTACGCAGCAGCAGATGGAGTCGTGCTTGGAACAGGTTCGGGTAACGGCGCCTACGGAAACTGGGCCACCATTAAGCACACCTTAGCCAACGGTCGTGGTCTGGTGAGCTTATATGGTCACATGAGCAAGGTTGCGGTCCGGGTCGGTCAATCGGTTAAGCAAAATGATATTGTTGGTTACGAGGGCAATACCGGAAATACCACTCGCTTGCTTTATGGTCCACACCGTGGTTATCATTTACACTTTACCGTCTTTGATCTGGAAGGCTATGGCGTTGCTGCTGGAACTCTAACAAAAATTTATGGACCATATCAGGTTCCATACGGTGCAACTTATAATCCACTAGAATACCTCAACAAGTAAATTATTTTCCCCTGCCCGATAGGGAAGTGGTCAGCAAAAACCAAAATCCGACCAAGCAGGTCGGATTTATTTTTTGTAAAATAGTACCGCGCGGATTTTACGATAACAATATTATGAGTCAGAATAGGTTGTCGTAACAATCCGCGCAAACTTATGCGATGCTTACTAATTATGCTTTAAATACGGTAAGCGTCGCATAAGTGCCATTGTGCGACTAGCTCCTATTCTCGATTCTTTGGGCTGTTTAACCACTTCCCCTTAGGTCTAATCACCTCTGTTGAGCTCTATTGGGTCGAGTTTAGGTACCTCTATATCCGGATAATACTTCTGTGTTGTATTAATAACTTCCTTAGCGGATTTTGTTTGGAATAATTCGTTACGTAATTCTTTGGCGCCATCGAATCCGGTTACATAGGCTTTATAATGTTTTTTCATGACATCAAAGCTCTTGCGGCCACTAAAAAGCGATTCAAACAGTAAAGTGTGCTCAAGCATGACCTCAAGTTGGGTCTTTAAGGACACCCGATCCTTACCTTGAGTCCGGTTAAAGACCCAAGGGTTGCCAAAGATGCCTCGACCGATCATTATCCCATCCAGTTCATACTCTTTGGCCTTAGCTTCGGCCTCGGCTAAATTTTGGACATCGCCATTGCCCAAAACTAAAATATTTTTATTTATTAATTTAATTAATTTAGCTCCCTCACCAATTATGTCCCAATGCGCGGGGACCAAGGACATTTCTTTACGGGTTCGGCCGTGGATGGTTATAGCAACCGGCTCGGCTTCAGCCAGATTCTTGAGCCAGTCTAAAGTTACTTGGTTATACCCTATCCGCGTTTTTACAGAAACCGGCAAGTTAGGGGCGCCGCGCTTTGTTGCCGCAATAATTTCTTTGGCTAAATTAAATTCTTTTATTAATGCCGCACCGCCACCTTGTTTTTCGACTTTGCGGTCGGGACAGCCCATATTGATATCAATGCCATCAAAACCGAGTTTGGCGATGAGTTTGGCGACCTCTTCAAAGTTTTGAGGTTTGGACCCGAAGATCTGAGCAATAATCGGTCTCTCCCCTTCGGTATACCAAAAATCGGTCAGTAATTTTTTCCGTCCCTGTTCCGAACACAAGCCGTCGACAGAAACAAATTCCGTCCAAAAAATATCTGGTTTGCCATATTTGGCAATTATAAACCTAAAGGCCGCGTCTGTAACGTCGGCCATTGGTGCGCAAACAATTATTGGTTTTTTTAATTTGGACCAAAAATTCATTAAAGAGTTTTAATTGCTTCGATTAGTTGGTCGAGATCTTTGGCGCTGTTAGATTTGGCGATTGAGACGCGGACCGTGGCCGCTTCCCTATCAGTGATTTTTCCTAGAGCATTAATAACATGACTTGGTTTGGTTGATCCGGAAACGCAGGCGCTGCCGGTAGAGACGGCAATTCCCGCCAAATCGAGCTTGGCAATAACCATTTCCTGGTCTTTGTTGAGAATGGAAAAATTAAGGATGTCCGGACAAGATTGTTCTAGATCAGTTGAGCCATTAATGTCGATTAGATTAAACTGTTTCAATCCTTCCAGTAATTGAGATTTCATTTTGCGAATTGCATTACCAGATGCTTGGCGATCTTCCAATGAGCCCAAATTCTCATAAGCCTTGGCCATGCCAATGATTCCGGTGGAATTTTGGGTGCCGGGTCGTAAGCCGTATTCCTGGGATCCGCCGAATACCAAATTGGCGAGCTTGGTGCCGGACTTAACGTATAATCCGCCAATCCCCTTTGGTCCATTAATTTTGTGTGCAGAAAAAGTTAACAGATCAATGCCCAATTTTTGCACATTTAGGTTATAGTGCTTGACCGCTTGTACTGCATCGGTGTGAAAAATAATTTTGTAGTGACTGGATTTATTGACGTCCACCAGTTGCTTGCCCAGCTCCCGAATTGGCAGGACCGTTCCAATTTCATTGGAAACAAAGATAAGGGAAATCAAAACAGTGTTATCTTTGATTTCCCGAATTATTTGGTCGGCGGTGATTAACCCGTCTTTTGTGGGTTTGATATAACTCGCTTCAATAATCCCCTTTTTTTCCAGTTCCTTAACGGTGTTATAAACGGATTGGTGTTCCAACATTGTCGTAATTACATGCGGCTTCATGTTGTAGGCAGAAACGTATTCAGAAACAACTCCTTGAATAGCCAAATTATTTGATTCAGTGGCACCGGAAGTAAAAATTATTTCTTGGGGCTTACACGAAAAAAAAGCTGCCAAGTTTTGCCTGGCAAAATCAATTTGCGCCCGAGCTTCCTGCCCTTCGCGGTGAATTGAGTTCGGGTTGCCAAAGTAATGAGCCTCGAATTCGGTTATAGCCTTACTCACCGTCTTGTCGATTGGGGTAGTTGCGGCGTTGTCTAAATAGATGCGTTTGGTCTTCATAAATCCCAACTATTTTAACAGATTTTGCTTTGTTCGGCTATTCTCCTATCTTCCCGATTTTCTAAAGCCGGCCGCCACGGCCTGCTTCTCATTATCAAAACAAATTTCAGCGGCAACACGTTTGTAAAAGCTGCCGGTTGGAATATGGTAAACGCGATCATTCCCACTACCAAGGTTGCCTTTGATTTTACCGTTGCATTCACCATCAACAGATAATTGCACTAAAAGTGGTTCCGGCTTGCCCGAAGCGTTTAAGTTTGATTGCACTTCGGCTAAATTTTCGCTATTATTTGGAGGCGAAAAGACTTCTTCAATGCGGATCGGTTCAGTGTTTTGGTCCGGGTAGATTTTTCCCAAAGCAAAGCCAAAAATTAGGACGCAAACGTATCCGATTGCAAGAATTATTGTTTGTTGATGTTTTTTTAGATCATTTAATGTCATAGACTTTAAGGAGGTTGAAAGTCGTTTTTTATTTTATGCAATACGCATTTATATTGGGACGGGTCTATACCCTATCTTTGGCCGAATTAATCGCGGTCTTTAAGATTATGGGTGTGGAATTTAAAATTTTGGCCTGCGCCCCAGAAGTTATCGTTTTAGAAACAAATAAGGCTTTGGATGTTAAGATCCTGCAGGCTCGCTTAGGCGGCGTCATCAAGATTATAAAAATTTTAGATATTTTTCAGAAAAAAGGAAAAGAATATCCGTCACAGGTTTTAGAAACATATTTCAATTTCAAGCGCATCAATAAAGATTTTTTTACCGAATACTCAGGTAAGAAGCAATTTGGTGTATCTATCTACAATCTCGATCCAACTGTGCGCTTTAAGGAAGAAGCCCAGCGGATCGCGTTTTTTATTAAGAAAATTTTGCAGGATGAATCGCAAAGCGTCAGGGCGGTTATTGCCCAATTCCCTTCTCAGGCCTTGTCATCGGTTCTCGTTAACGAAAACCACTTGCTGACCAAAGGGGCGGAAATCGTTATTATTTCCGGCAATCAAAAACTGTTCGTCGGTAAAACCATGACTGTGCAAAATTATGAGGATTATGGCCGCCGCGACTATCAACGTCCAGCCCGTGATGAACGCACGGGTATGGTTCCACCAAAAGTCGCCCAAATCATGATTAATCTTGCCGGTAACTTCAAACCGCTTGATTATATCCTTGATCCCTTCTGCGGATCCGGGACAATTTTGCAGGAAGCAACCTTGATGGGGTACCGGGCTGTTGGCTCTGATTTGGATAAAAAGGCTGTGGAAAATTCCGAAATTAATTTGGAATGGTTCCGAAATCGCTACCATGTTGCACCTGGCCGATACAAACTTTTTCATTCCCATGCCGCGGAAATTTCCCTGCAACTGCCAAACTACAAAATTTCGGCTGTGGTCACCGAAGGAACCTTGGGTCCAATCTATGGTAAGGTCCCTAAGAAACCGGAAATGGTTGCTAACTTTAAGGGCCTATCCAAACTTTACGACCAAGTTTTTAAGGAATTTGCCAAGTTCCTGTCCCCTGGCAGTAGAGTGGTCATGTGTTTGCCTGCATATAAAGTCGGCCATGTTGATTATGCCTATATGCCCGATCTTGACTTTGCGACGCAAAATGGGTATACTGTTCAAGCTCCAATTAGTTCAGAAATCAAGACTAAGTATAAGTTTTTGAAAGTCACTGAGCGCAATTCCATTGTCTATGACAGGAAAGATCAAATTGTAGCACGGGAGATTATTATTTTTCAAAACGGTCCATCTGTGGATGAATCGGAACCCGCTTCCCTTGTCGAGGAAGCCCAAAACACTAATTCGGAAACTGCATTAGCAGATGTTAGCTCATCGAAGGCAGAATCCGATAACACCTAACTTCAATGGCACATAAGAAAGCCGGCGGTTCAACCGCCCTTGGCCGCGATTCTCAATCGAAGCGACTCGGAATCAAATTGTTCGGCGGCCAGCAAGCTAAAATTGGTAACATCATTGTTAAACAACGTGGTACCAAATGGCACCCAGGTAAAAATGTCCGAATCGGTGGCGATGATTCTATCTACGCTGTCGCAACCGGAACCGTAAAATTTACTAGCAAGAAAGTTAAAGGATTCGACGGCAGTTTGCACTTACGAAAGTTTGTCCACGTTCTCCCAACAAAGTAAATTTAAAAACAGCCCAAGCGGGCTGTTTTTTTGTGTGTTTATTTCTTTCCCTTGATGGAGGCTTTGATGAAGTCTCGGAAAAGTGGACCAGGCGCTAGTGGGCGGGATTTGAATTCCGGATGGAACTGTACGCCAACAAAGAATGGATGATCCGGTAATTCGATAATTTCTACTAATTGTCCATCTGGTGTCGTGCCTGAGAACACAAAACCTTTAGCTTCAAATTGCTTGCGGAATTTATTATTGAATTCATAGCGATGACGATGGCGTTCCATGACTTTCTTTTCGCCATAAGCTTGCAGTGCTCGTGAACCAGGTTTGAGGACACATGGCCAGGCACCTAAGCGCATTGTTGCGCCATATTCTCTTTTCAAAAGTTTCTTTTCCTGTTCCGGCATGACGTGGATGACTGGGAATTTGGTTTGCGGATCAACTTCCGTGGTGTTGGCGCCTTTAAGTTTCAAGACATTGCGGGCGAATTCGATGGTGGCCATTTGCATGCCGTAGCACAACCCCAGGTATGGAACCTTTTTGGTTCGGGCATAAGTAATGGCCGAAATCATGCCCTCGACTCCTCGTTTGCCAAACCCTGGGGTAATGACAATGCCGTCCATGCCCTTGAGCAGTTCTGTGCCTTCTTTTTCGAGCTTCTCGCTGTCGATCCAGTGTAGCTGGGGTTTGACCCGGTTTGACCAGGAAGCCGCCTTTAAAGCCTCAATAATCGACACGTAGACGTCCGAAAGGTTGTAGTTGCCTGTGCCAAAGTATTTGCCAACAACCGCCACGTTCACAACCTTGGAAACAGTCTTGCGGGTGCGCATCAAGCTACGCCAGGACTTTAAGTCTTTACCGCCGGTTGGCATATCAAACTTGGCCAAAATTTTCTCGCCAAGTTTTTGGGATTGCATAACAATAGGCACTTCGTAAATAGAGTCTAAATCCGGATTGGAAATAACATCTTCTTTTTTGACGTTGCAGAATAATGCAATGCGCTCTTTTCTCTTATCATCAACGTAGTGTTCGGCGCGGGCCACGACAAAGTCCGGTTCGATTCCCATGGAGTTGAGAATTCGGACCGATTGCTGCACTGGCTTGGATTTCATTTCCCCCAAATTCCCTGGAATCGGCAAATAAGCCACGTGGACTTGCATGACGTCGCTTGGAGAACGCAATTTCATAATACGGGAGGCTTCAAAGAAAATACCGTTTTGGTATTCGCCAACTGTGCCGCCAAGCTCAACAATAACAAAATCCGCACCTTTACCAGCGGCTTTAATGCGTCGGATAATTTCATCGGTAATGTGCGGAATAGCTTCTACATCTTCTCCGTCGTAGTCAAAAGCGCGTTCTTTGCGCAAAACTTCGGAATAGACCTGGCCGGTGGTAATGTAATTGACTTTGG
>JANWIA010000025.1 GCA_025450105.1 Candidatus Doudnabacteria bacterium
AGGATATAAATTCAGTAATCCATGTTAATCATATGATAAAGATGGATTACTTTACTCAGTGATGATAAACATTTGAGTTTGAGTAAGGGGGCAATATTTTTGCGCTAACTTTTGTAATTGGTTTTTTTGGTTTGGGTCTGCTTCAAGCAAAACCGATTGTAATGTTTGCGACGATCGTCCAATTTGTTGCAATAGCTCTTTATGTAGTCGAAGGCCTTTTTCTTTTGCAACAAGTGCTAGCTTTGGTTCGAATTTGGTTGAGGAATCAGTTTCTTTTTCTAGATACGGAAGGTTGGCCAGGATGATATCAAAATCCTGATGCACCGACGTCAGTAAATTGCTTCGGATAAATTTGACTGCAACTTTATGCTTGCGGGTGTTTTGTTGAGCAACCTTTAATGCTTTGTCAGAAATATCAATTCCAAAGTATTTATGCCCGCGGCCAAGTTTTTTGGCCAAGCTGATGATGATGGCACCCGATCCAGTTCCAATATCTGCAATGCGAAGATTTTTTCCATTTCCGATAACCGAAAGAGTTTTCTCAACCAAATGTTCCGTGCGCGGACGGGGGATAAGCACATATTTGTTCACGATAAAGTCCAATCCAAAAAAAGATTTGGTTCCGGTCAAATAGGCAACAGGCATACCATTGCTACGATGATCGATAACTTTCAGGAAACTTTTTTCTTGTTTCTTAGAAAGCTTTTTTTCGGGATAAGTAAACAAAAACGATTTGGATTTATTTAGCACATAAGAAAGAAGCACTTCGGCATCTAAATGGGGTGAAGTGCTTCTTTTTAATTTGCTGGAAAATTTTAGGGCTTCCTTAATGGTCATTTCGTCACTGATTCTAATTGTCGCTTCTGGTCCTCTTCAATCATCGCTTCGGTAATCTGGCCAAGGTTACCATCGATAATCGTGTTGATTTGGTTCCAGTTGCGATTGATTCGGTGGTCGGTAATACGGTCTTGAGGGAAGTTATAAGTACGGATCTTTTCGGATCGGTCACCAGTACCAATTTGGGATTTGCGCTTGTCGCTCAATTCTTTGCGTTTTTTTTCTTCTTCGTGCGCGGCCACACGGGCGCGGATAACGGCCAAAGCCTTTTCCCGGTTCTGGGCCTGTGAACGTTCGTCTTGCATCGAAACCATAATCCCGGTTGGAATGTGGGTCATGCGGATTGCAGAATAAGTGGTGTTGACCGATTGTCCGCCATTGCCCGATGAAGTTGTAGCTTCGATCTTCAGATCTTTTGGATCGATTTTAAAATCAACCTCTTCAATTTCCGGCATGACCGCTACGGTTATAGTAGATGTATGGACACGGCCGGATTTTTCGGTTTCTGGGACGCGTTGTACGCGGTGCACGCCAGATTCGTATTTGAATTTGGAATAAGCGCCGCGGCCAAAAATTTCAAAAATAACTTCTTTGAAGCCGCCAATGGATGTGCGGCTGGAAGAGGCAACGGCAACTTTGTACTTTAGACTTTCGGCGTACTTGCTGTACATGCGGAACAGTTCAGCCGCAAACAAGCCGGCTTCATCGCCACCGGCCCCGGCGCGGATTTCAATGATAATGTTTTTGTCGTCATAAGGGTCCTTTGGCAACATAAAGACGCGGATTTGTTCCGTCAATTTTATTTCCTCGTCCTTTAACGAAGGCAATTCAGATTTGGCCAGGTCGGCCAGTTCCGATTTGTCAGCAATCATTTTTTCGTGGCTGGCAATTTCGGCCTTAACCTTTTCCAAGCGGTTTATAGCTTCGGCCATTGGCAAAAGCTCGGCCTGCCTTCGGCCAAGTTTTTCCAAGTCCTTGGGATCAGTCGTATTCGAGAGTTTTTCCAGGATCTGGTCGTATTCTTTTGTAATGTGTGAGTAATTCATATAAATCAAAAACACGCCCTTTCAAGATATAAATGAATTATATCCTAAAAAAGCGTGTTTAGGTATTTAAGCTTTAGCTAATTTTTTGCTGATACGGGAAGATTTGATAGCAGCGCCCTTGGCGGCTTTGCGCTTGAACTTGTCGATGGTTCCGGCGGTGTCGATGAGATTTTGCTTGCCGGTGTAGAAAGGATGGCAGTTGTAGCAAATTTCAACATGGACTTCCTGTTTGGTGGATCCGGAAGTAAAGGTGTTGCCGCAGGCACAGACGAACTTGGCATCAGTAAAATATTGTGGGTGGATTGAGTCTTTCATAGCCCAAAAATATTACCATATTCGCGTCGCTTTAGCAAGACCCTTGATTTGGGCAGTTGGAAATGCTAGGATACGGAGTCAATCAAGGAGGGGAATTGCAGATTAGATTCACATACGATCGGATCCCGGTAGTCGTTGAGTACTCTGGAAAAACCGGCAAAGTCACCCGTGCCTATAGCTCGGATCGACTGGAGGGGATCCCTTTAGACAGCCTGCTAGGCATGAAGGTCGCGAGCTTCGCCCGTACTAAAATCGAGCAGACTACGCAGGAAAGAAGAAGGGTGATTCAATTGTTCAAGCCTCGGTAACACCAGTGTTGCCGGGGCTTGATTTGTATATGGCATTATGTTAAACTTGCAAAGCTATTAATCATTCATATTCTCCGATGGTTTGTTCCTGCCTGTTGGCAACCTTTTACAGTTAAAGGTTATCAGTATGGTCCTCAAACCGCATGACGAGAATAGAAGGGGCGTAAGCCCAAAGAAAGGATCTGCCAAGCTTTTGCTTTGGCGGATAGATAATTTATGAAGCCCATCAATTTGATGGAAATGCTTAAGGCTGGGGTCCATTTTGGCCACAAAACATCTTTGTGGAATCCTAAAATGGCGCCGTTTATTTTTACCCAGCGTAACAACATTCACATTCTCGACTTGGAAAAGACCAAGACCAAGTTGGCAGAAGCTTTGAACTTCGCAAAAGATCTTGCTGCCCGAGGCGGTGTGATTTTGTTTGTCGGAACCAAGCGCCAAGCCAAGGGCGAGGTTCGCAAAGCCGCGGAAGCTTGCGGCATGCCATATGTGGTCACTCGATGGCTCGGTGGAACTTTCACTAATTTTCGCACCATTCAACGAACCATTAAGAAAATGGAAAAGTACGAAAAAATGGTCGCTGATGACGAAATCAAGAAGTACACAAAAAAAGAACAATTGATGATCAAGCGCGAAATCGAAAAGATGAAGAATTTCTTCTCGGGTATTAAAGACATGAAGAAGTTACCGGAAGCAATTTTCGTTCTCGACGCCAAGTACGACCACATTCCAGTCGAGGAAGCCCGACAAACCAAAGTTAAAGTTATCGGTTTAGTCGACACCAATTCCGATCCAACCAAAGTTAACTACATGATTCCTTCCAACGACGACGCGATCAAAGTTATTTCTTATATGGCCAACATGATGGCCGCTGCCATTAACGAAGGTAAAGGTAAGGCAGCTGAAGAAGCTCCGGTAAAAGTTGAAGCAACAGTATAATTAAGATTCACCTAAACAAAAATTATGAATTTTACAACTGACGACATTAAGAAATTAAGAGAAACTACTGGCGCCGGCATGATGGACGCCAAAAAAGCTTTGCAGGAGTCCGATACTTTTGAAAAAGCAATTGAGATGCTCCGCAAAAAAGGCCACGCCACGCTCGCCAAAAAATCTTCCCGCACTGCCAAAGAGGGGATTATTGCTTCCTACTTGCATGCTGGTGGAAAAGTCGGCGTGATCTTAGAACTTAATTGCGAAACCGATTTTGTGGCCCGCAACGAAGAGTTCAAACTCTTGGCTCAGGAAATTGCTTTGCACATTGCCGCCGCCCAACCGACATTTGTTTCCCGCGACGAAGTCCCAGCTGCAAATATTGAAACCGAAAAAGCAATCTATGCTGAACAAGTTAAGGATAAACCAGACGCTATCCGCGAACAGATTGTAAACGGTAAATTGGAAAAATATTACGAACAGGTTTGCTTGCTCGACCAACCGTACGTCCGCGAACCGGAAAAGAAAGTTAAAGATTTGATTGCCGAATCCGTGGGCAAATTGGGCGAAAACGTACAGGTCCGCCGCTTCCAAAGATTTGTAGTCGGCCTCGAATAACTATTTGAGAACCCTGATCATCCATTATTAAGGAGAAAGTGACAGGGTTTTTCTCTTTTAACGCCATGGAAACATTTGCTTGGACAATTCTAATCGTTTCGCTGCTCGGCATTATTTTTTTGCTATTGTCCAAGTTGCCGAAACTTTTAGTCCGTCCAACGCACAAGGTCCGTTTGGCCGTGGCGGCCGACAGTTTCTTGGCCTACTTCGGGTATAAGATTAAACAGTTTGGCCGCTGGCTCTGGCACTTTGTTTTGGAAGCCAAAGACATTCGCCCGAGCAAAATTATTTCTTCCGAAGTCGATAAAGTAAAAAAGGTTTTTAAGATCCGAATCCGGGAATCGGAAAAAGATCCGGTCTGGATGCCGGAAATTTCCGAGCACAACATTACGCCGACCCACACAGAAGAGGTTAAGGGGAGTGAACCAAAGACGGCCGAAGATTTATATTTAGAAACTTTGCGCCGCGATCCGGACAACAAAAAATCTTACGAAGGTTTGGGTCGGTTGTACTTGCAGGAAAAAAATTATTCCGAAGCTGTGGAAATTTTCCGTTACTTGACCAAGGCTGAACCGATGCGCGACGTTTACTGGAGCAACCTGGGAATTTCTTTGTACTCGGTCAAGGATTTCCAGGGTGCAGTGGCGGCTTACGATCAGGCCTTGAAGTTGAACAGTAAGGTTCCAGTGCGATGGATTAACCTGGCTTTGTGCTTTGAAGCAATCGATGAGCACATGCGGGCGGTGAAAGCGATTAACAAAGCTTTAGAATTGGATCCGCGCAACATAAATTATTTAATGTTGCTCTGTGATGTTTATTTGCGGGTCAATAACAAGATCCGTGCCGAAGAAGTCTTGGTCCAAATTTTATCATTTGAGCCAACAAACAATTTGGCCCGGGAAAAGTTAATGAGAATTCGCATTTAGTTAATAGTTTTTTGAACAATTCCGATCTTGACCCGTCTGACGGGTCTTGTTTTTATTTAGATCCTGACCTGCGTCAGGATGGGATAAAGAAAAAACCGATCAATCTGATCGGATTCTTACTTGGTGGGCAGGATAGGATTCGAAGACGCCGCTGATGCGGATTAGTACTGGGCAGCGTAAAACGTTCACTGGACGTTTTACGACGTTCGCTGCGCACTTAAGTGCTAGCTCACTTCTGCCCGTTCGAATCCTCAAAAATAAAAAACCCATCAGAGGATGAGTTCTTTATGGTGGGCAGGATAGGATTCGAACCTATGAAGGCGCAAGGCCAGCAGATTTACAGTCTGCCCCGTTTGACCGCTTCGGTACCTGCCCTAATGGAGCCGGCTGTCGGGCTTGAACCGACGACCTGCTGTTTACAAAACAGCTGCTCTACCGCTGAGCTAAGCCGGCATATCTTAATTACTAGCGAATGTTAGCACATTTGTGTATTTTTTTCAATCGTTTGACCTTAACCGAAAAATCTTTCTATTTGACGAACTTTATGCTATAATAAATTCATAATTATTGGTTCGAGAAACAAATTAACATTAGAAATCACTATGGATCCAAGCAAAATCAAGATTCTTATCGTGGAAGACGAAGAAATCCTTTTAACTGCGCTTTCTGAAGAATTAAAGCAAGAAGGATTTGTGGTTGTTGGGGCAAAGGACGGTATGGAAGGTGTAGAGATGGCAATCAAGGAACGACCAGACTTAATCCTTTTGGATTTGGTCATGCCGCGTCTCGACGGAATTGGCGCGCTCAAGCAAATGAAAGAAAACGCTGAAATTAAGGATTTGCCAGTTGTTATCCTGACCAACCTTTCCGATTACGATAAAATTTCCGACGCTCTGTCACTTGGCGCCATGGATTACTTGGTCAAAGCCAACTACCGTTTGGAAGATTTGGTTAACAAAATTAAAACAGTCTTGGAACGCCGCGGCGCACAGGCTGTTGCCACAATGTAATGGCCCAAGAAGCAGACTACAAAAATTTAATCACTGATATCATTGCCAAGCAAACAGTCATTCTTGGTCCAGATATCGTTTTACTCAAAGCTAGAAACGTTAACGGGCTTAAGCTTAGTAACGACGGCCAAGTCGAAAGCATCACCGGGGATCCCCAGGCAGTGCTGCAGACTTTGGTCGACGAATATATTTCGTTGTCCGGGCAAATCGTAAAAAATATTTTAACTCCGGTGTTCGCAAAATATCCGGACATTAAAGTCTCAATTAAATAATTACGGCCTGGCCGTAGAAACAAAAAATAAAAAACAATATGGATTTTGATTTACACGAACTAAACGTCGGATTAATTATCCAAGGTTTAATTGTCGCCATCATCATTGGTATGTTCTACACCGTCTGGGCTACCACCCGCGCCTATGGTGGTATCATTGGAAAATCCCTGAGATTCCTCGCATTTGGGATTTTATTTATTTCTATCGCAGTTATCGAAAAAATGCTGCTAAATTTTAATGTTATCGAAGCAACTGCAAATTTGAGCATGGTCCAAGATCTCATGAACCTTGTTGGCCTGGGCTTGTTGTCTTGGGGTTTCTCCAAGCTCGCGGCTGCATCCAAAGTTTAACAGTTTAATCTGAAACAAAAATTTTCAAAATGGATATAAGTTCCTCGATTTATTATATTCTTTGGACCCTGGCAATCTACACGTTGATTGTCGTTATTTTTATTTGGTGGGAAAATCGTAAAATGCGCGCGGACCTAAACGTCAAAGCACTGGAAATGCAGCGCCGCATGTACGAAGTTTCCATCCTTAAGGAATTGGGCGAGCGTATCGGTTATTCCCTCAATGTCCAAAAAATTGTTGATGTCATTACCAGCTCGCTGCGCCGGTTACTTCCTTATTCGACTGTGTCCTATATGTTGTTCGGCGAGGAAGGCCGCGTGATTTTCCATTGCGTGCTGGAAGAGTCTGTTAATAAAAGATTTGTCGAAGAGGTTAAGGACCGTATGATCAAGGCCATGGCTGCTTTGATTTCCCGCGAAGTCAAACATGAAGACGTGGACGAAAGTATTTCCGGAACCATCACTGACGAAAGCAACAAGCAAACCATCAAATCGTTTTTTAATATTCCCGTGGTCATCAACAACCAGCCAGTTGGTTTGCTCAACGTTTCCTCGACCAAAGAAGGATTGTACCGCGAGGACGAAATCACGATTCTGTATACGATCATGAACCAGGCTTCAACCGCGGTTTCGAAACTGGAAAATATTTTGGCGCAGGAAAAAGGCAAGCTTAATTCCATGGTCGAGTCCATGGCTGACGGCGTGTTCATGGTTGATACCCGCAACCGTTTGTTGGTCATCAACCCAACCGCCAAGCAGATGCTGAACATCACCAAGGCCCAGCCGAGCATGTTTGATGTTTTGGACGAACTGTCATCGAAGTTTGATTTGCGCACCAAAATTGAAGAAAGTTTAAAGCACGATAAATTGATTGTCGAAGAACAATTGATGATCCATGATAAAGTATTACGTTTGCTGATCAGTCCGGTAAAAGATGCAGAAAACAAAGGCATGGGCGCCGTAGTTTTGTTCCATGACATCACCAAAGAAAAGGCCATTGAAAAAATGCGCGAAGATTTTACTTCTATGATGGTCCACGAGTTGCGCAGCCCGCTGACCGGCATTAGGTCCATTGCAAATTTATTACGGGAAGATAAAATTAAGAATGAGCAAAAAAAGTACCAGGAATTTATTGATTTGATTGTCACAAATTCCGGATCCATGCTTGATTTGGTCAATGACCTTTTGGACGTCGCCAAATTAGAAGCCGGCAAGTTCCAGGTTTTGAAGCGGGAAGCGAATCTTAAAACTGTGATCCAACAGCGTATTGAATCTTTCCGGTCTTTGGCTGAGGAAAATCATTTAACTTTGGAAGGAAAGATCGACGAAGGTTTGCCGCTCATAAGCGCTGATGAAAACAAGATCGCCCAAGTCCTGAATAATTTTTTGTCGAATGGCATTAAGTTTACTCAAAAAGGTAAGTTGACCATTTCCGCATTTTTGGTTAAGCCTGGCGACGATTTGCTTAGCCGGGTCAGCGCTTTAGGTATGATGTGGCCCGGATTAAAGCCGGGCATAAAATTCCCAACCGACCAAATTGTGGTGGCTGTGACTGACACCGGCATTGGAATTCCCGAAGACCAACAAGTGCAGTTGTTTAATAAATTTACACAGCTGCAACAATCCGCAGCTTCCGAAAAACGAGGCACCGGGCTTGGCCTGGTTATCAGCAAGGGGATTGTGGAAGCACATGGCGGCAAGATTGGACTGTTTTCCGAACCCGGTAATGGGACGACCTTTTACTTTAATATTCCCTTGAAATAATGCCCAAGAAGATTACCAAAAAGGAAAAATTGGGAACCGTCCAGTCGGACTTTATTAACTTGGCGTCGCATCAGTTGCGCACGCCATTGTCTGGTATGCGATGGTTGCTGGAATTGCTACAAAAGGAAAACCTTGGCCCACTCAACAAAAAACAGCGCGAGTATATTGAAAAAATTTATTCCTCAAACGAACGCATGATCGCGTTGGTCAATGATCTTTTGGAAGTTACGCGCATGGAAGAAGGGGACATTAAGCTCTATTTGCAGCCAACCGATGTCGTGCCGCTCATCAACAGCATAATGAGGGAAAAAGAAAAGGAAATTAAAAAGAAGAAATTAAAAGTTTCGTTTAAGGTTGAGCAGGAACCGTTCCCAACCGTAAAAACTGAACCAAACAAGATTAAACAGGCCTTGAGTAATCTGATCAGTAATGCCGTAACTTATACGCCTGAAAATGGCCATGTGGATATTGAACTAAAAACCATGGACGACGCTGCGCTGTTCAAGATCGAAGATAGCGGCGTGGGCATTCCAAAAGATCAGCAAGCCAGTATTTTTGAAAAGTTTTTTCGCGGGGCCAATGTTTTGAAGTTTGAAAACATCGGCACGGGTTTGGGGCTGTATATTACCAAAGCCTTCATTGAAGCTTCGGGTGGCAAGATTTGGTTCAAATCCGAAGAAAATAAAGGTACGACTTTTTACTTTACCCTACCAATCATGAAGTAAACATGATTATAGAAGCGCCTATTGGGCGCTTTTTTTATTGCAAATATAATTTCCTTTTTATAGAATATAGTCTGGCAATCGAAAGGAGGTGAGTCGTGAAGGCCAGGGGAAGGTTCGGCCCATTCGAAAACGTTATGCTCGAAGAAGATGTAGACGAGCAATGGGCAGAGACCCTCTTCGTCCTTGGGCTTGATAGCTGGAATCCGACATCCGCGCGCCGAGTGGCGCCGCGGGCAAATAGGACCCCCAAGGTAACTCGAAAAACATGACGTATTGGTGTACGTGAGGTGCTTGTGTCCAGTGAGACACAAGCACCTCTTTATTTTTAATTGAAACTTTTCCAACAAAAAAATCCGTCGAAGAATCGACAGATTTTTTTGGCAGGGGCGGTAGTCCCGCCATTCGGCGGGATTTCGTCTTTAATATAATATTGTCCTTAAGTATCGAGCCAGAGTATTCGATTCTTCTTACCCACAAAAAAAGTCGACGATAAATCGTCAACTTTTTTTGGCAGGGGCGGTAGGAATCGAACCTACGCTAACGGTTTTGGAGACCGTAGTACTACCATTATACGACGCCCCCATACTAAACATAGGAGGGCTAATCTTTCCTATTTTTTAGTTTCTTTGTGCTCTTGATGCTTCTTGCACCATTTGCAAAACTTCTCCATTACCAAGCGATTGGTGTTGAGCTTCTTGTTCTTTCGGCTGTGGTAGTTGAGATGATGACATACTGTGCATTCCAGCATTATCAAATTATCTTGTGACATGTGTATTCTAAGTGATTAATATTTGAATAGCTAATGGAGCCGTTGACCGGAATTGAACCGGTGACCTACTCCTTACCATGGAGTTGCTCTACCAGCTGAGCTACAACGGCGTGTTTTTGTTTTTTATTGACTTGCATACTATAACAGAAATGCCTCATTTTATCAACCCTATTAGGAATCATATATTCTGGAGCATTGACACAACCTGAAACTTGGCGTAAGCTTTTCAAGCCACAAACCGCAACAAACGCCAACAATCACGCAGGAATCGAGGTGAACGATGAGACCCTACTTGGTGTACGACCAGTTCGAGAGGCTTCTGACGCACGGCGGTGGCAACGGAGGAGGCTTCGGCCTTGCCGCTGGCCCCGGTCCCGAGGATGACGAACAGCAGGATCCGCAGGATCCACCGGAACTGCCGCAGGACGATTCCGATATCCCGGAACCGGATCCCAACAAACCCGGCCAGGAACCCGAAGCCGATGACCTGGACGTCAATGACGACCAGGAAGACGACGTCAACGACGCCAAGGAGGACTAGCCAAAATATCGGCTAGAACGGATCGCAAGATCCACAAGACAAGAGACGAGACTGTTATGCAGTTTCGTCTCTTTTTGTTGGATAAATGACTATATCTATATTATCCAATAGGGAGTATACTGCCTATATGACTGCTATAAACAAAGAGAAGGTTTACGACCAATTAAGAAGTTACCACGTGGATGCCTTTCCAGAGGTTATGTCCACTGATTTTATGACGACTTTGCGAGCGGAATTTGCCACCATCGAAGACGCATTCGTATCCATGATTTTAGGGTTGGTTAACGGCAAAACACTTTTCGTAGATTTTACTGACAAGCTCACTGCTTTCCAAAAAAGGATTGATGACAACGCCAGTGACCGTGCCGAAACAAAAGACCGCGAACAGTTTACCAGAAAAAATAAAATGCTTAACGAAATCATGATCTCGGCCCGTGATTATAACTTCCAGTTACACAGGGTCCGCATGGCCAAAGCCGCAAAGGCATAATTTTGAATCAAATCAGCCACCTCGTCATTGAGGTGGTTTTTTGTTAAAATTAATTTATGAAGATTATTACTCTTAACATTTGGGGTGGTAGAGCGGGCAAAGAAAAATTGCTTGAATTTTTTGATGATCAAAAAAATTCTGTGGACATCTTTTGTTTACAGGAAGTATGGTCAGCACCTTATGACCATATGGAGGGCCGAATCGCAGGTGGGGTTGGGCTAGCCAATGCTCAAATTATGGTCCATGGTTTACAGGAAATTACTAAAACTCTGTCTAACTTCAATGCATTTTTTAGACCGCATCACGGAGATCACTATGGTCTTTTAATGCTCGTAAATAATACATTGCAGATTTTGGAGGAAGGAGAAATTTTTGTCTATAAACATAAAGGATTTGTACCGGAAGGGGATTTAGGCGGTCATGGTAGGAATATACAGTACGTAAAACTACAAAGCCAAAATGGGATAATTAACATTATTAATTTTCATGGGCTTTGGAATGGCAAAGGTAAAACTGATTCTCATGATCGAATAGTTCAATCGCAAAAAATTTCTGATTTCATTAAAGATTTGAAAGGCAAAATTATTTTATGTGGAGATTTTAATCTTTTGCCTGATACGCAAAGCATTAAAATTTTGGAGAATGCCGGGTTAAAAAATTTAATAAAGGAATATAATCTTACTTCTACGAGAACTTCATATTACAATAAACCCGAAAAATTTGCCGATTATATTTTAGTCAGCTCACAAGTTGTTGTTAAAGAATTTAAAGTCCTTCCAGATGAAGTATCTGACCACGCTCCCTTAATTATTGAAATCTAATCATGCCAAAAGATAATTTTCGAATTAAATCATTGTCCTGGAATTGAGGTGGTTTTTTGTCGGATAAGTAATCCACAAGGTAAAATATTGACGGGTATTAAATAAGTAATATACTGTATACTTATTCTTAAAATAAAATTATGTCCGAGTTAACAAAAGAATATTTTGATTCAAGTATTAAAAATTTCGTTACAAAACGGGACTTTGAGGAAGGTCTGGAGAACCTTGTAACTAAGCCGGACTTTGAGGAAGGTCTGGAGAACCTTGTTAGTAAAGAGGATTTCCAAAATGGCTTGAAAAATTTAGCAACCAAAGTTGATCTCGAGGAAGGTCTAGAAGATCTGGCAATAATGGTTAATAAGGGATTTGTGGATCTCCAGAAGCGGCTTGATGTAAACGACCGGGTTAACACACTAGAAAGGGATATGAGAAATATTAAAGGTGCCTTAAGTATCTCTTAATGAAAAAGAAAATTGAGCCATGGTTTATTTACATATTATCCGTTGACGGGAAGTTTTATACTGGAATTACAAAAGATTTACAGCGGCGATTGTTGCAGCATCAAAAAGGTAAAGGTGCCAAGTACACTCGCGGGCGGGGAGTGATTAAGATTTTATATTCAAAAAAGTACAAGAACCATCGTCTCGCCGCAATTAAAGAAACAGAAATAAAAAAGCTAACCCGCCCGGAAAAGAAATTGTATATCAAGAACTAAAAAACCGACCAGGTGGTCGGCTTTTTTGTTTTAAGGAAAAATGCTATTCTCTAGCAACGGTACACTTTGAAGGAGGCTGCGTGGTTAAAGTTGTATACATGGAAGCGGTTCCGCACTACTACGACCTCTTTTGGAGGTCTAGAGAAATGTTGCTTGGGGCAAGCATCCACAAAAAGGTGATTCCGGAGGTTTTTGGGTTAGTAACTCCGAAGTCCCCAGTGGTAATTCACCTGCAAGAGACCCTCAAGCTGGGTGAGTTCCGAAGCGACCCTGACAGTGGGTTTGGGTTTTCGGAAGCGGACATGGTCCGTTTGGTATCTCAACCTGAGAAGGACTATGTTCGTTACGCTTTGAATTTCCCACAACCCAAGAAAAGTGCGAAGGGCAAGGAAATTAATCAACGACCGGCAACGCAAGTTTCGGCGACACTGCAGGTACTACTTTCGTCTTTATTTTGTGTCAGAGAATCTCCTGACACAAAACAGATCCAGTTGGCGACCTACGAGTTGGCTTACGCCGGACGGTCAATGCATGGATTTCCACTTTGGGGGCAGTTCAGCGTAGAATTGTCGAGGTGGATTGCATCGTTCGGCGATCACGAGTTCGAGAACGTTAAAAAGGAGATGCAAAGGATTTTCAAGACGGTGTTTTCCTTTTCCGATCGTTATCAAGCGACTGGTGCAAGTGATGGCAGGTTCCATTTTTCCGTTCCGGGGCAATGTGCTTGCCTTGGTCCGGATGGGGGAGAATCAAGAAATCTTTCAGAAGGAATGGGTTACCAGTACGGTTCGCACAACGTCGATGGTCCGGTTCAACAGCTGGTGTTGTTAGTGGGCGTCATCACTTTAGTAAAGGAGGCATCAAAAGCAATCAACAAACGGGAGTAATCCCGAACGGTCGTGGTAAGTCCGCGGCCGTTTTTGTTTGCACTGTCCAAATCGTTTTGCCAAAAAATATAAAATTGTATATTGTTTGGACAGCGTAATCATGGGTAGACTGAAGGGTAGGTAGGAGGAATATGGATCAACCGTCACTTGCCCAATTTTTGGGACTCGTCGATCCTCACAAGAAATTCGATCGCAAGGAGGTAATAAAGGTTCTTCAGCCATGGTTGGATAAGGACTTTGGACCGGTCGCCAACCTCTTTCTGAGTGAGATCTGGCGCCGCATCTGCGAATCGAAGGAACCGTTCTGCAACATGATCGGTTTGCGCATGGACATGGACAACGTCATGCGAGGCTTGGATCGGCATCAGTTCCGGGCAGTATTGGCATTCGGCCTCAAGGTACTCGATCTCATCGATGAACTCGAGGCAATACACCCGGAAACCGTGCACTAATCGTCGGGAAGGATGTTCAAAACATGATCCCCAGCGGAATTCAAGTGGAAACAGTACCTCTCAACTGTTTCCACTTTTTGTTTGCCCAAATTTTTCAATTCCTAAGGATTCCGAATAGGGGTTTGACAAAAACTAGCTTAATCATTGGGTTTTTGCTATACTGGTTTACAGATTGTTAATAACTATTAAGCACCCTTACTTGCCGCCCCTGGAAACAAGGGCAAAAACGCAAATAAGGGCCTATGAAGGACAATATGGCTAAAGGAATGACCAAGTCCGAGACCTTAACGGCATTGGCCGAAAAGCTCGGCAAAAGCCGCAAAGAAGTGGCTGAAATGTTGGACGCTGTCGTGAATCTTGCCTACGAAGAGGCAAAGAAGAGCGGAGAATTCACCATCCCGGGCCTCGGTAAGCTCTTGAAAAAGCACCGTGAAGCACGCATGGGCCGAAACCCAGCAACTGGCGAACAAATCAAAATCCCAGCAAAGACAGTTGTAAAGTTCCGTGTTGCAAAAGCTGCAAAAGATTCAATTCTCTAGTAAGTTCAAGAAAGCACCTTAATTGGTGCTTTTTTGTTAAAGTTGCTTGACCAAACAGCGTAAATCTGATATAATTAAGAAGTAAGTTCAACAAATGCGAAATCAAACCTCAATTTATCAATTCCGAACCACTTAAAGCACTTCAGGCGCGAGTGGTTTTTATTTTTCTCTTCAATTTAAACCTAATGTGAGAATCCGCCGTAGCCTTGGCGGAGGCGGATATCATGAAAACAAAGCTTCAGAAAATTTTCATAACCACTAAAAAGCAGTTCGAGGTCATTGATATTACCGAGGAAGTGATTGAGGCAGTGGTCAATTCGAAAGTCAACGAGGGTCAGGTCACGGTTTTTGCGCCGCATACAACAGCATCCATTCGATTAAATCATAATGAACCTTTGTTAATCCAGGACATTATGAAAATGCTGTACCGTATTGCTCCCGTTGATATTAATTATTCGCATGATATTTTTGAGATCCGGCAAAATGTTGACGCAAACGAGAGGTCTAACGGCCATGCTCATGTCAAAGCATTTTTACTAGGCTCATCAGAAACCATTCCAATCCAAAAGGGAAAAATCGTTAAGGGTGAAAAGCAAAGTATCTTTTTGGTGGAATTTGACGGCGGACGCGACCGAACGATAGTAATTCAGGTAATGGGAGAATAGTGTTCATTAACTTTGTTTCCAAATTATTGGAAAATTTAATTAGGTCGAGAATCCAATCATAACTGGATCTCCGGTTTATTAGCCGGAGGAGGGGAATGGAAGGGGGTGACTAAAATGCCAAATGTTTATGTAGATACCCTAAGATTGTCATGGGACAACGTCTGGGCGAAGTTTGTTAATTTTTTACCAAACTTTATCGTTGCAGCAGTTGTTCTTATCGTCGGTTGGGTTATCGCCGTTGCCTTAGCGAAATTAATCAAATCAGTTTTGATGTCCGCTAAGATCGATGAAGTTGGGGAAAAAATGGGTATGGACCAACTTTCAGCACGCAGCGGGGTTAAGCTCACGATTTCTGGAGCCCTTTCTTGGTTGTTTAAGTGGTTCGCATTAATCGTAGTTTTCCTAGCCGCATCTGATATCTTGGGCTTGGATCAGGTTTCTGATTTCTTGGATCAAGTTTTGCTTTACATTCCTAAGGTTGTTGCCGCAGCCGCCATTCTTTTGGTTGGTATGCTTGTAGCACGTTTCTTGGGAAAACTAGTTCGAGCAAGCGTCCAAGCTGCAGGTCTTACGTCTGCTGATCTCTTGGGTTCTGTAACCCAGTGGGCAGTCACAGTCTTCGCAGTTTTAGCCACTTTGAGCCAACTCAATGTTGCTAAGAGTTTCGTTGACACCTTGTTCACCGCTTTTGTATATATGTTAGCTATCGCCGGAGGCCTCGCCTTTGGTCTTGGTGGTAAGGATCATGCATCAAAAGTTCTCGACAAAATCGAGCGCGATATCAAATCGTAATTTAATTACGTAAAATAGTTCTTTCGACCGCTCTTATTGAAGTGATTCAAGAAGAGCGGTTTTGTTTTGGCAAATAAAAAACGGCTGTTGGAGTTTGGGGCTCCAACAGCCGTCATCGCGTTTTACGCGGACATTCTTGGTTCGGGCACAGTCGTCCAAAATCTTCCGGTTTGAGCTTGCCCTCGATAAATTGAGGAATTAGTTCAAACAAGAAAACCGGACGAAGTCTTACTTCAAGGCAAGGACACGAGCCTTGGTTTTCCATGGCTGCGAGTACTTTGTTGTAGAAAGGGAGAACCTTGGCCTTTGGCAGGAACAGGCCGCTTTTTTGAAGTTGTTCCCGGACTAGTGCTTGCGGTTTGCGGTAGTGAATTGATCTTTTTGGTAATCCTCCTAGAAGATCTTGTTGCTCAGGTTGACTATGGAACGAGTACGGTGGCGGTTCGGACTGAGCGATTGTCGGTTCCGGATCTTCGTGTTTGTAGCGCTGCCAGTCCTCGCGATTTTTAGTTTTGCAAAGATCAATAAAATCGCAAGTCTTGCACCAACCACCTATACGGGGGATGTACCGACCTTGGCGGACGTTGTCTTCTAAACCAGTTTTCTTGCCGTGCGACGAAACTGGTTCCCAGCTTTGAAGTTCGCTTGAGCTGAAACGTTCAGGATGCGTTACCCGCTCGACCATGGCATGAATGTCACGGCCGATTTGTATGAGCTCAAGCTTGTGCGTTTCTGTTCTTCTTGGCACAGGTACGCGTTTTTGTAGCGCTACCCCCAAACCGTACTTGTCCATTTCCTCCCTAGAAAACTCCACCAATTGGAAATAGAGGTTGCTGGGCGGATGACCGTAGAGTACACTCGCCACTAAATTGTAGATAGTCATCTGCACATCTTCGACCAGTGCATGACGATCTTTCAGGTACTTCTCTACAATCCAGCCGCTTTTGTAGTCCATGATCTCGTAGCTGCTAGCGAGAAACTGCAGGCGGTCAATTTGCCCCTTTAGTCGAAACCCGAGTTCGGCTTCGAGCCTCCATAGGAGTTCTTTCTGGGCACCAAAATCAACCTCGAACTGCATTTCCGTGTAGGGCAGTATCGTAAGGAACTCCCGTCGAATTGCTTCCAATGCCAGGTACATGCGCCCGATCATCTTGCCGCGTTCGTTTTGGATGAACTGTTCAGCTTGATCGGGAGTTAGTTTCTGGCGTTGTTCATTGCCAAGCCATGCGAATTGCTGGCCCTTGCTGGGTCCGCCCCGGGGATCTTCGCGACCATCCAAGACTGCGGGTAGTCTGCCCGTTGCGACCCATTTAACAAACTTAGCACCAGAATCTGCTGGTAAAGCGGCCGAAGATCCCTTGGTTCGATTCCACAGAGTCTGGCAAAGTAACTCGGCGTACCTGTGGAATACGACACCGTAGATTTTTGAGATATGTGGGGGAGGCAGGATGACACCCTCGTAACGGTTACGGAATGCTTCCTGCTCCTCACAGACCATGATCGTCCGGATTGCGGTAGCGCTTAGGTGCGCGAGTGGCTTAAGCCGGTAACGAGAGAGCAGTTGGTTGTTCAAGTCGTCTCTCCAATTCGGTGACCTTTGCCGACAGTCTATCAAGCTCAGCGAAAGTCACCATCGTGTCTTTTTTGAAGGCCTTGGTTTTTTCAATCTTGTGCATAGAAATGTGATGGGCGATAACTGAGCCGATCACAGTGCAGACGATGTACCAAATCTTCAACCAGAAATTGTTGTAGTTCGCCGCGTAAGCGGTGATGATGAAGATGAACAGGCCGTTGCTGGCAAGCGCGGCGACCGAATGGAAGACGAGGTTGCTGGTTTGTCTGGCCCGCGAGACGAGGGTGAAGCTTGCGTTCTGTCCGAGCAGCATGAGAGTGATCAGTGCCATTTGCCCGGAACTCAGTCCCGTTGCGGCACTAAGCATCATCCAACTGGAATCAGCAGGAGCGCAAGCAGGTAGAAGAAAACGGATTTGAGAGATTTAATCACAGTTATCCTCCTCAGGTTGTGATATGTGCCGCTATGCTTTATAGCAAATTCTTGGTAGTTTGTCATATCAAAATTTTAAAACAAAAAACCCGCCACTCGTTCTGGCCCATATGGCCTACAATGAGTGACGGGGTTAAGCCTACAAAATTATTGTTCGTACGTCAGCCGACCATCTTTACTGCCAAAGAATTGCACGATCAAAGTTTTTCCTTGAGTTTCTATTATTGCAATTCCGGCGTCGGAATAGTTAGGGGAGAGGATGTTGTCGCGGTGTCGTGGTGATTTCATCCACGAATTTTCTAAATCAGATGCGTCTGTAAAATTAATTGCCAGATTTTCCCCGGCATAAATATAATCGTAACCAAGTGCCTTAAAAAATTGCCAAGGCTTGGTGCCGGTGGGGCTAATGTGATCAAAGTAATCCTTGGCCAACATGTCTTGTGCTTTGGCCATTGCAGCTTTGGTCAGTACTGGATTGTTTGATAATTTAGGCAAGCCGTGCGTTGCCCGGTCTTTGTTGACCAGGTTCAAAACTTGATCGGCAGACAAGCGGGGAAGCGAGAACGACATGCTACCGCAGACTGCGATCAATAACAGCAAAAGCCCAAATCGTAATTTGGAAAACATTTATTTTTCGGCCTGTTATTTTGACAGGCGTAATTTTAGCGACCGCGGACTAATTTGGTCGCCTCTCTTTTTGTTTTTGTTTCGCCTCGAGTAATTTTGTTCGAGGGAGTGAAAAATCTATTCCATTTTTGAACTCATGGGATCCAAAAATGGGGTAGCCTCCAACCTCCAGAAAACAAAGCGCAAATAATAAGTCACAAACTATCACTGGTTTTGTGCTGCGTAGCAGGCACGTGATAACTTGCTCATATGAAGACTAATCTATTTGTTGTTTTGTTTTTGTTTCGTGATACCTAAGCGCTTTTTGCTCTTATGCATCTGAGTAATTTTGTACTCTACAATCATTATAGCAGATTTTGGATTTTTTTTCAAGTGCAGCGGGTATTTTTTGTGATTGGATGGATTTTTTCCATTAAGGCGAGAAAATTTTCATAAAGAAAGGAATTTATTTCGAAATTTTTTATTCAATAAGCTAATCGAATTTTTGATAGCAAAAAATTTACAATCCCAGCGGATTTATTTGTCCACGACGGGCTAATTTACAGAAGAATTTATTGTTGGCATAATATCTCCATATGATAAACGGCGACTATACAATAGAGGAACCAAAGCGCAGCGGCGGCAAAATCATTAGATTAATGGTTTTGTTTTTATTGTTACTGGCTTTTTGTGCGGTGATCTACTACTTTACCAAAATCAACCGCGGTAGTTCGGATACGAGCCTTGAGATTCCAATTTCCATTGAAAAAGGCGAGAGCGGCAAACAGATTGCTTCCAAACTAAAGGAAGAAGGAGTCATCAATAACCCAAAATTGTTTTTGGTTTACACGACGCTGAACAATGCTGCAGATAAAATTCAGGCCGGGACTTATATTCTTGATCCAAAAATGTCGATTACTGAAATTGTCGATATTCTAACTGCGGGTAAGGTTGCATCAAATGAAAAAAGAATTACAATAATTGAAGGCTGGAACAACAAACAAATTGCCGGTCGTTTAACCGATGTCACGGCACAGGATTTTCAAACTGCACTTGACCAGGATTATGAATTTAAATTTGCAGCAACGGCTAAACCATTCGACTACGAAGGATTTTTATTTCCAGATACTTATCAAGTCTCACGCGATAATCAAGCACAAAGTTTGGTCGAGCAGGCGTTAAAGAATTTTGAGGGAAAAATTACCGACCAGATGCTCGCGGACATTCAAGCCAAGGGAATGAATATGCATGACGTCATCACGCTTGCTTCGATCATCGAAAAAGAAGTCGGACGCAATAATGTCGAGAGCCTTTCTCAAACCGACCTCGACGAAATGCAACGCGAACGCGAACTTGTAGCTTCCGTTTTTTACAACCGATTGGAAATCGGGATGCCACTACAATCTGACGCTACCGTAAATTATGTCACCGGCCGAAGTGATCGTTCAGCGCGGACTGAAGATTTGGATGTTGAATCGCCGTACAACACTTACGCAGTAAAAGGTTTGCCGCCATCACCAATTGGTAATCCGGGTGTCGGTGCAATTCGTGCAGCAATTTATCCGGTCCAATCCGACTACTTATATTTCTTGAATAAAGTTTCCGGCGAAGCGGTGTTCTCAAAAACCTTAGAAGAACATAATTCCAACAAAGCAAAGTACTTATAAATAATCAAGAAACAAAAACAAGAGCCAAATAATTTCCAATCTAATATCCAATTTCCAAATTGGGTATTTTTATTTTGGTTATTGAGTATTATTTGTCATTTGTTGCTTGTATTATTGGTCATTTCCCTGGTGTTGACATGCATCCTCAAATCGATTAAAATAAGCAAGTATTGATAATTTAATAGGTTTTATATTCCAAAGACCGTAGCGGCCGCAAGGCTTAATCAGCTACGCAGGAACACTCGAGCAACTAAAGTAGTTGCCGGAACTGTCCGTTGTCTTTTGGAAGCAACGGTTTTTTATTTATTAATTAGTTTAAATTTATGGCAAAGACAAAGAAAGAGAAAGAATTAAGTTTGACCAAGATCACCGATAAGCTCAAAGATGCGAAAGGAGTTGTTTTTACCGAGTACCGTGGAATGACTGCAAAACAGGTTGATCAGGTTCGAAAAAACTTGCGTAAAGAAAATGTCAGCTACGAGGTCATAAAAGTCACCTTACTTAAGAAAGCACTTAGCGCGCTTGGGATCAAAGCCGATACTTTGAAATATTCCGGACCGATTGCAGTTGCTGTCTCCCGCGAAGAAGAAACTACGGCTGCCCGCGTTTTGAAGGGGATGATTAAAGACAATCCGCAAATAATTTTGGATGGTGGAATTTTCAATAATGAATTGATCGGATCAGACATGGTCAATAAGCTTGCATCTATTCCATCTAAGCAACAGTTGCTCACGCAGTTGGTTTATGTACTTTCTGGAAATGTCAGAAGTTTGTTGTATACATTGAATGCAATTAAAGATAAGAAGCAATAATTAAATACTTTACTAATTACTAATCAGTACGGATATACAAATTTAATAAGTATATATGTATCGATTAGTAATTAGTAAAGAGAATTAACAAAGGTCGAGTAAGAACTGTGTGAGAGAGAATTCAATTATAAATAATTATTAATCACTAATTAAAAATACTATGGCAAATTTTGATAATATAGTTGCTGAAGTTGAAAAAATGACCGCGCTCGAACTTTCTGAATTGGTAAAAACCTTGGAAGAAAAGTTTGGAGTTTCCGCAGCTGCCCCAGTTATGATGGCTGCAGGTGGTGCCGCTGGTGCTGCCGCTGAAGAAAAGACAGAATTCACAGTCGAATTGACCAACGCCGGTGCAAGCAAGATCAACGTCATCAAAGTTGTTCGCGAAGCAACTGGCAAAGGTCTTAAGGAAGCAAAAGATTTGGTTGACGCTGCTCCAAAGGCCATTAAGGAAAATATTTCTAAGGCTGAAGCCGATGAGTTGAAAAAGAAACTTGAAGAAGCTGGTGCGCAAGTCACATTGAAATAACATTTTTCCCAATTAAAAAAGAGTTGAGTCGATTGAATTCGATCAGCTCTTTTTTAATATCCATTTTGATTATTTGCTGGGTGGCAAAACCGTCTCAAGAGGGAGGTGGAGTGACAACTTTTGACAAAGGGCTCGGAATTTGCTATAATTAGAGTGTAATGAGTTAAGAAAGCCCAAAAATCTAGGCAATTTTAACTAAAGATTCCTCAAGAAACAAAATAAAAATCTAATATTTTGAATCAAAACCTTAGGCGCTAGCAACACCTAAAAGTTTTAAGATTTGCGTTTGCGTTTGAAAAACAAAATGACAATTGATTACAAGAAATTAACCAAAATGGAATCGGCCACGATATGTTTGATTGCGGCCGGTCTTTTAATTCTTGGAATCGAATTTTATATGGGCATGCCTCAGACCACGCAAGCGTCAATTAAAAATTCTGTTGCCGTATTAGATATGCACGAAAGCGTTTCGGCAAGCGTTGCTGACATGGAAGTTTTTGCCAACATTATGACAAACGTTTATGCGGAGTTTAACAACGCCTTTGTTGAAGTCGCATCAATCAATTCCCAATGGGATTCGTTTGTGGCACAAAGTCAGGACATGCACGGCGGAGCATTAGCGTTATTAAAAGATATCAATCAAGTCAGTTTAGCCTATGCCTCGGAAGGGGAAGTGATGGGAGTTAGCACCAATGCCATAGCATGTGGTGAAGACAAGGTAGTAACTCAAATCGAACCGGAATTAAATATGGAATACGTAGTTAGTCTTCCAAAGATGCCTAAACTTCCAACACTTGCATTTTTCTAAATATAATAATAAAGGTCGAAACAAAAACAATTCCGACGCACAGGCCGGGATAAAACAAAAACATGAAAAAACAAAAAAAGAAATCAAAATTGCACCGTCATATGACAACAAGAAAGTATTCAGCACGATCACTCGCAGTCTTGCTTATGCTTTTAATTTTTGTTGACGGCATGATCTTTGGCGCAATTAGCGCTAATGACATCAACAAAGGATTGGAAATTTTAGACATTTCAACCGCTGTTAATACCACCAGCAGCGACCTTGCAATGTTGGCAGAACCTTTGATTGATCAAGCATTCAATGTCCACACTTTCTATGTTATGGCTTCCACCGAAACCATGGTTCTCCTCGATGACAACATTGTCCCGAACATTGGATTGTTCGTCGAAGACATTAGAACATTCTACAGTGTCGCGACAAGAGAAATGTCCGAAGCTTTGGACCTCTCTTACGAATTGTCTCCATCACCGGTTTACGCAGCGGGTTACTAAGCAAAAACAAAAATAAAATTTGTATGTACCACAAAGTCGAGCAAACCTATTATGCTCTTTCTGCCACGGCGCTATTTGGAATGATGTTTGTTATTTCTCCAACTAGCTCTGCGGACGTAGAAAAATTCCAACAGGGAATTGTTGAGCAATTTCAAGTTGCGTTCGAACAAGTCGTCGGCGACGTCGATTTGGTTGAGCCGTTGGATTTGGTTTGGTCGGGGATGGAATCATTTTATGACCAAGGATCAACACAGGTCTTGGCCATGATTCCAGTTGTGGAGGTTCCGGAAGAGGTGCCTGTGGCCTTGGCCAATGCCAAAACAGCCACGATCAGCTTCTTCGCAAAGGGTTTGGAGAACGTTTTGCCTCAACCGCGGGCGGAAAGTCCAACTGTGGCACTAGGCGAACCGGTCTACAATATTGTCCCGCCATTTAACGTCCCTGATTTAGCGGCATATAATGTCATCAGGGTCGAGGAACTGGCAATTGTTAAAACTGAGATTGATCCGGGTCAGTCGGAAACGACAACTTTCGTCAGTGTTAGCGATTCACCGCCTGCTGTCGCAGGGGTGAGTATTGCTGCCGAAGAACCGGTCAACTCTTCCCAGCCCTGGGTGACACTAAAGGATAATTTAACCGGCCAGCTCTACTGTGTGGCCATTTATAACAACGAAGTCAATAAATATTTAGGAGAATGCCAGCGTGATTACCTCTAAGTTTTTAAATCAAGCCAAATTTCTTATTTTAATTACTGCCGCAGTAATACTACTGCTGCCAACGGCAGATGTTTCGGCCGCACGTCCAGCAGATCTGGATTGCGATCCGTTGCCGGTTGATGATATCGATTTGCTTAATCAATGCGTTTTTTGGAGTGTTGTTGAGCCAGAAGTCTCAACAGATACCGAAACAGGTTCACCGCAGCAACCAATCAGCGGGACGGGAATTTTGGGAACGTATGGTGTTGGCGGGGCATATAACAGCCAAGATAATATCTACTTAGTTGTCGGTTCCGACTTGCAAGGTTCGGTCAGCCGACTCTTTGGTGTAATTATAGACGGCAATACCAATCAAATTCTTGTTCCGAAGTTCCGGATTGATCAAAGCACCATTTCCGCCAACTATGCGGAAGCAGTTTACAATCCGCAAACCAACCAGTGGTTGGTTGTTTGGGAAGACCAACGTGTTTCCAATAATTTGCAGGATGTTTATGGAAGGATAATCAATGCTGACGGCAGCTTTGCTGGTCCTGATTTTAAAATTGCCAACAACGTTTTTTTGGATGATTTGGATTACGATGCGACCCGTAACCAATATTTAGTCCTGACCGATAACAGCAACGTCCATTTAACCGTACTCGATACCAGTGGCAATATTGTGAAGGAAGATGATCTTGGGCCACAAACCGGAGAATATACGGGCGAAGCCAGTTTGGCCATCAATACTAATTTGGATCAATACTGGGTTTCATATTTGGACCAGAAACCTCTGGCCCAGCCGTGTTCCCGTTGCGAGGACAACCAAATAATGTTGGTCAAAATCAATCCTACGACATTGCAGGAAACCGAACCACCAACTCTAATCAATACTCCAAAGCCCGGGCAATTAATTGGCCAGACTACAATCGCCTACGACCCGATTACAGGCGGGGCATTGATTGGCTGGGTTGACTATTCAGTCTCTGGAGTTATGGGGAAATTGGTTTACGATTCCGGAACAACTGGCTCCGAAAAGCAGCTTTTGACACCACAGACCCAACCATCGTCGGATTTGTTTGATAACGCGACGTTAAGCTACAACGCAGCAACGGGATTGTTTTACTTGAGCGCCAACGATAATAGCGGTGGAGTCATGTTGTTGGAAATTTCCGCTGATGCCGTTATAAATACTTATCAGCCGATTGGTTCAACAAACGGTTCGGCAACATATTGGGGTGACCATATTGATACCAACACCGGGAGCATTGTCATTGGGTCAGCTGGCCAACAAACGGTTGTCATTGGGACTTCGGTCAATCCGCCGTTCACTCCACCAGGTACCGCAACAAATTTTCCTCCGGTTACGCCGGGGGTGGGAATCAGCCCTACCAAACTGGGCGAAATGATCAGTCAAATTTATATTTACGCTTTGGGAGTGGCCGGGGCCCTTGCCCTACTTATGATGATTATCGGCGGTTATCTGGTTATGTTCTCAGCAGGTAATGCCGCAACCGCAACCCGCGGTAAAGAATTTGTCTACTCGGCAATAATCGGAATTGTGATTTTATTAGCCTCATATCTGATCCTTTCAACCATAAATCCGGATCTAACCAACTTCCAACTGAATTCACTGCAGCAGTTAGATAAATAACCTTATTCTAAAAAATCAAAACAAAAAACCCCGCCTCGCAAGAGACGGGGTTTTAAATTTTTTAGATAGTGATTTCCAGGAGGGCGTTGCCGTTGATAACTTTGATTTGGCGGGAATTTTCATCAACATAGAAATCGCGGAGTTCGTTGGCGTTCGGTAAGAAAATTTGGTTTAACAAATTTCCACTTTTGTCGTAAATAATGATTCTCTTTTTTCCTGGTTCTAAAACGTAGATACTGTTGCCAACAAAAAGTTTTGTGGCGCCGGTTAGGGGATCGGTCAATTTATCGAGGCTGTAGGATTGTTCGTTGCCGGTAACGAATTTTCTGATTCCCGATGGGAACAACAAATAAACATCAACGTCGATACCAAAATCCTGCAAAGTACTTAAATCTGCTGCCGTTTTTAAAATTGATTGCGGTACTCCGACATTGCCGTTGGCCAGAAGCATTAACCGATAAATTTGGTTGGCTTGCTTGTCCGCGGTGTAAGCTCGGTTTGGCGCCAGGTATTTTACCCCCAATAAATTTCCTTGCGGATAATCGGCGAGCTTCTGGAATTGTTCTTCGGTTTCATTGATACGATAAAGATGTTTTGGCGTTGCGACCCAATTGCCGTTATTCGGAATATGATTGAGGCCCGTAATTTCGCCATCCGTAGCGTTCAAAGTGAAAATTGGTTTAAAAACGTCGGAAAAGGTCGCAATCGTTTTTGAGTCCTTGCCGGCCAACAAAAAATTATTTCCGGCTTTGGCGATAAATTCCGGGTTAAGTTTTAATTCACCAACAACAGTTGGATTTTCAATTCGCGTAATCCGGTTGATTCGGTCGGAGGTTTGGTTATAGTTTTTTAAGAGCTCGGTATATATGGCTTCGTCCAAATCATGTAGCTTGTCCAAATTTTCTTTGGCCAACCTGATTTTGTCCACTGCCTCCTGGTCGTCTTTGTAAATGAGGGCGGAACTGGCCTCGGCCAAATTACTGTTGATGGCTTCAACGATTGCGGCGACTTCTTCTGTTTGGCGGTTTGAGAATGAATTAATTCCCCAGACTGTGAGGTTAACGGCAAAGACAAGGATAAAAACAATAAAACTGATCAGGAAAAATTTACCGGCAATCGTCAGTTTGTTAAAAAAGTGCCAGGTCGGTAAACGGAATTTTGGGAATTTGATTTTTAAATTTTTAAGGAAATTGAGGTTAATGTAACTGCTAAGCCTTGGCCGCGCTGCTGAAACTTCTTTCCGTTCTTGTTCTAAGGATTCTGGGAGCGGGGCATAGGTGTCTTCCAAAATCAACGGCATTGGTTCCGGTTGCTTTGCCTGGGACTCGACTCGGGCGGGAATCGACTGGTCGTATTCAAGCGTTTCCTGTTTTTGCTTGGCACTTTGGAATTCCAAAAAGAACGCAGCAAAGGCATCGTCATTGCCGGAAGAATCCTGGAGGATTTTCGAGACTTGGTCACAGCATTCGGCTAGGGTTGAATTGCTCAATAATTTTGTTAGCAATTCCAGGGAAACAAAGTTAAAAAGGTTGTTAGTTGTTAATATGACATTATCGCCATCCTTGATTTTGCCTGCGGCGAAGTTTAGAAAAGTTTTAATCGGATGATCGCCTTTTTTTTCTGCAGCCAGGATTTCGGAAAAATCACGCTTACGTTTAATCCAAGCTGATGCTGCCCCGGTGTTTGCCAGCAAAATTTCCTGGTCGGACTTTAACCCAATAATGGCCGAAAATTTTCCAAGCCAGGTTTTTGTACCTTTATGGGCAATATCCGCCAAATCCTGGTTGATTTGGGCTAAGGTCGTTTCGAATAATACTGGTGCTGGCATTTTTTGGTTTTTTCGAAATGCTTTAAGTACAACTTCTGAAATCTTTTTTAATTCGCTAGCTTCGGTTTTCTTTTTGATATCAGTTAGTTCCAATAAGACAAAAAGCTGCAGTTTGCTTTGCAGCGTTTCTTCATATAAGACCAAAGAGGATTTTTTGGAATCAGGATGAACGAGATAAACCTGGTTGATTTGTGTTTCGTATTTGCTCATGTTTTCGTTGGGTTTATTATACGATTTTTGAATCCATTAGTAAACTCCATGGGCCCACCGGCCATATTTGTAGACGCAGAATCGTTTATGGTATAATCGCCTCATGCTTGCAAACCTACTTTCCTCGAAACCCAAGACTCGATTAGTTAATTTATTTTTAGCCCATCCGGGGCGAAGTTTTTCATTTACCGAATTACGGGTCACAACCGGAATTTCTCAAAAGTTTCTGTTGGCGACGATAAAGGAACTTTCCAAAATGGGATTCGTAATTGTCCATGCCAAGGAGCGAAACCGTTATTACCAAATCGATAAACATTTTACTTTGTATCCGGAATTGGTGAGCATGCTCCGCAAAATTAAAAAGATTCCGACCGATCTTTTGGCCCGCGAGGCAGGCAAGGTTGGGGAGTGCAAGTACGTGGCCCTGACCGGAGTTTTTGCCGGACACCCCCGCACCGAAACCGATGTCCTACTAGTCGGTAAAGTCAGTCCAGCCAGGTTAGCAAAATTTTTGAAGTTGGCTGAAAAATTCGCAGAACGTCAAGTCAGTTACTCGATTTTTACTACCCAGGAATTTGAATATCGAAAAATCATGAATGATCGCTTCGTAAAAAATATTGTCGAGAACGACCCGGTGGTCGTTGTTGACCGGATCCGACACAAAACAATGGTCAAAATGGTTTACAAAAGATAATGAACCAGGTTTACGAAATTTATCACCACTTCATAAATATTTTCCCGCACGGGACGCAGTGGGCGGTTTCGCTTGCCCTGGCGGCTCTTTTGGTTTACGCAATTTATAAAACCCTCAAAAAGAATTTTATTTTTATAATTCTGTTGATAATTTTATTGCCAGCCTCGGTACCAATCCTTAGGGATGTCTGGGAAAATGTCATTACTCTGGTTAAATTCCTGTTGACTAAACGCTAGCAATTATTTATAATTTTTTTAGTTTTTCGGGCGTGGACGTAATTTGTTTAGAAAATTAAGTCTCGACAGAGACATATCGAGGAAAAAAATGGACGAAGAAATGGAAGAGGGAACAGACGAAAAGGCACCGGTTGATGGTGCTGAAGGTGACGATTCAACAGCAGATGTAGAATAGTCGCATCCTCTCAAGATAAAGACCGCGCTTTGGCGCGGTTTTTATGTTTCACGAGCCATGTGGATAGGTTTGGTAGCAATTACATAAATGCAGTAAAATAAGCGGTTTTAAGCCATTATTCTTGGTGAAACTACCACTTTGACTCGTGGTTTTATGTGGCCTATAATTCAATAGAAATGGTGAGTTGTGGATAAAAGTGGGGAAAAGTGGACAACAGCCACCAGTTAATAATTTAACCTTGAGTTTAAGGATTTGACATAACAGCATGTTTATCGGCGAGTACACGATTTCAATGGATGAGAAAGGCAGAGTTGCTGTCCCGGTTAAATTCAGACAGTTCTTGGGAAATAAGGCTGTATTGACTCGAGGCTTGGATAAAAGTTTGTTCCTTTATCCAAAAGCAGAATGGGATAAGATCGCTACCAAGCTGGCTGCCCTTCCTTTGGCCCAGGCTAACTCACGCGCGTTTGCGCGTTTGATGTTGGCCGGCGCTTCGGAATTCGAGATCGACAAGCAAGGCCGAGGCATGGTCCCGGATTATTTGCGGAAGTTTGGTAATATCAGCAAAAAGGTTGTCATGGCTGGTTTATATAACCGCATTGAAGTTTGGGATGAACAGACCTGGAATAAATACAAAATGGATACCGAAAAGGAAAGCACTTCAATTGCTGAAGCATTGGGAGAACTAGGAGTTTAACTCGATATTGGATATAGGATATAAGTAGTAACTCTGAATATCCAATATCTATTATCTAATATCAATTTATGTCGCACATCCCTGTCTTGTTGAAAGAAGTTGTAGCAGGATTAAATTTAAAACCAGATTACAAGCTAATCGATTGCACCGCCGGAAGCGGCGGACACATCCAGGAAGTCCTGCGCGTCAATCCGCAAACCAAGGTTTTGGGCATCGATTGGGACCAGTCGGCTTTGGCAAAACTTAAGGAAAAGTTTGGCACAAGCGGTCTGGGTGAAAATGTAAGTTTGGTTCATGGCAACTATAAGGACATAAAAACACTGGCAGAAGAATTTGATTTTGTGCCAGCAGATGGTATTTTAATTGATCTCGGGTATTCCTCGACCCAAATTGACGATCCCGCTCGGGGGTTTTCTTTCCAAAGCGATGGACCGCTAGATATGCGCTTTGACCAAAAACAAAATGTCGATGCGCAGACGGTCCTCAATAAATATTCGGAAACAAAATTAACACAAACATTAAAATTATATGGGGAAGAATCCTTTTCTGCCCAAATCGCTCGCGCCATTGTTCGCCAGCGCCAAGTTTCTGCTGTTACTAGCACTGGTCAGCTCCTGGCGTTAATTACAGAGGCTTTGCCAAAAAGTGTCCGGCACAAAGCCCATGATTCGGCGCGCAGAGTTTTTCAGGCATTACGCATAGAAGTCAACCACGAATTGGATAATTTAAAAAAGTTTTTACCTGACGCACTGGAGATTTTAAAGCCTAACGGTAGGCTGGTTGTCATTTCATTCCATTCTCTTGAAGACCGGATAGTAAAAAGATATTTCCAGGAAGAAGCCAAGAATTGTGTTTGCCCGCCAGAATTTCCGGTTTGCATCTGCGGCAAGTCCACAAACGTCAGGATCATTACCAGAAAACCAATCACTGCCAGTGAAGAAGAAATAAAAAATAATTCCCGAAGTAAACCGGCAAAATTAAGGGTAGCGGAAAAAATTTAAAAATTAACATAAAAATAGGCGGCATGCGTGATTTAACTTTAGCTATAAACCAAGCGGTTCCTCGGAAACGACAATCTAACCCAGCCAACACTTTGCGTTGGAATTTAGCGATTATTTGTAGTATTTTGGGTCTGGGTCTTGTTTATCTGTTCCAGATTAATGCTTTGGGCACCAGGGGTTACCAAATCAGCAATCTTGAAAAGCAAATCAAGAAATTAGAATCCGAACAAAAATTATTGCAGGTCCAGGCTTCTGAGCTTAAATCCATCACCAGGATTCAGCAGGAAGCAGCTAACCGTTCATTCGTTCCGGTCGCAGGCGTTAATTACATCAAGGATGGCGACTTCGCATTAAAGTAATTTTTCCATGAACAGTTTCCTGCGTTCAAAACAACAGCCTCCAAAAAATTCTTCCAATGCAAGAATTTTTTTGTTATTAGCTGCCGTCAGTCTGTTTTTGGTTTTAATCGGTTTCCGGATGTTTTATTTACAGGTCGTCAACCGTGCTTTCTATGATGAACTGGCTAGCGGTCAGCACGACTTGGAAAAAACCATTTTGCCCAAGCGCGGGGATATCAGTTTAACCTCGGCGGTTAACGGCCAAAATTTATTGGTCGCGACTAATGTTTCAAAAAACATCGTCTATGTTGTACCAAAGGAAATTGAGGACAAGCAAAATGTTGCCAACAAATTAGCGCTGGCTTTGCAAATGGAGTTCGCCGATGTCGTTAACCGAATCAACAACGGCACCGATAATTACGCTGTGATCAAAAAGCAGATTGACGAGGATGTTTCAAAAACAATCACGAATTTGGATTTGCAAGGGGTCTACTTGGAACCGGAAACTGTAAGATTCTACCCGGAAGATACTTTGGCCAGTCACGTCCTGGGATTTTTAGGGTTTAAGGAAAACGCCCGCGTTGGCCAGTACGGAATTGAAGGCAGGTTCGAAAAAGGTTTAGCGGGAACAATTGGCACCGAAGGCATTGAAAAAGGTTTGGCCGGAACTTGGATTACTTTTGCTACCAGAAACCTAACCCCAGCCCGCGATGGCGACGATATTTTATTAACTATCGATCCAGCCATTCAATTTAAAGCGCAGGAGGTGTTAAAGAAAACTATTGAGCAGCATCAAGCCACGGCCGGCTCGGTCATTATAGTAAATCCAAAAACCGGGGCCATTATGGCTTTGGCTAATTTCCCCGACTTCAACCCGAATACTTACAACATTGTCCCGGATATTTCCTATTATTCGAACCGCGTTCTGGCCGAAGATTACGAACCGGGATCGATTTTTAAGCCGTTGGTCATGGCCGCGGCAATTAACGAAAACAAGGTTTCTCCGGAAACAACTTACGAAGACACAGGCGAAGTCCAATTGGACGATTTTAAAATTAAAAACTCCGATGGTCAAGCCCACGGCCAACAAACCATGATTCAGGTATTAAGCGAATCATTGAATACCGGTATGGTTTTTGTGGAACAGCAGTTGGGGCACGAAACTTTTAGGAAATATGTCCAGAATTTTGGGTTTGGCAAAATCACAAACATTGAATTGCCGGGAGAAGTCCGTGGCAATTTAGATAACCTGCAAAAGAAAGGCGATGTTTTCTTCGGGACCGCGGCTTTTGGCCAGGGCATTACCGTGACCCCGATGCAAATGATTCAATCATTCACGGCTATTGCCAACGGCGGCAAAATGATGCAACCTTATGTGGTTAATAAGGTCATTCATCCTGGTGGTTCGGAAGAGGAAACCAAACCAAATAGGATCGCGCAGGTTATTGATTCTGATACTGCGGCAACTGTTTCAGCTATGATGGTTGATGTCGTGGAAAACGGCCACGGCAAACGTGCGGCTGTGCCTGGATATTACATTGCGGGGAAAACCGGAACGGCGCAGGTGCCATATCAGGATCGTGTCGGTTATGATCCATCCAAAAGTATCGGCTCCTTCGTAGGATTCGGTCCCGTGGATAATCCAGCCTTCCTAATGCTCGTCCGTATCGATAACCCAAGCGACGTAAAGTTCGCCGAAACCACTGCGGCGCCAGCGTTCGGTGAAATTGCATCCTTCATTTTGAATTATCTGCAGATCCCGCCGGTTCGCAATTAGTTACTATTCAATCCCGCACGCGTAAAAAATGCTATGAAAGCTATATCCATTGCCATACTAAATATGCTGGTGAAAATGGTCATCCGCCGCTATAGACCGCAAATTGTCGGCATTACTGGCAGCGTAGGCAAGACCTCGGCCAAGGAGGCAATTTATTGCGTCCTTAAAAATCATTTTAGGGTCCAAGCCAGTTCTGGCAGCTACAATAATGAACTTGGTTTGCCGCTGAGTATTTTGGAATCAAAAGCGCCAGGCAAAAATATTTTTAAGTGGATTGGGATTTTTTTGAAATCGATCATGATTTTGTTGCGTGGCAAGTATCCAGAAATTTTGGTTTTGGAAATAGGTGCGGATCAGCCAGGTGACATTAAAAAATTACTTGATGTTACCGGACCGCTTAAAGTTGCCTTGATTACAGATATTGGTGTTAGTCATTTACAGAATTACCGCAATCAAAAAGCCTTGGCTGTGGAAAAATTAAGTTTATTGCAAGGCTTAAAACCGGAAAGTTTGGCAATTGGAAATTTTGATAACGAAAATGTTAAAGAAGGTTTTGCCAAAATTTCGGAGAAAATAAGTTACGGGTTCAATGAGGCCGATTTCTTGGCCACGGATTTTCAAATCATAAAAACCGCAACTTCGATTGGCCTCAATTTCAAAGTCCATAATAAGGGTGCGGTTGTGCCGTTCTTTTTGCCAAATTGCTTGGGTCGGCCAAATGTTTATTCCGCTTTGGCAGCCGCAGCAACTGCTACTGTATTTGGGCTGAACTTGGTTAATGTTTCGGATGCCATGCGATCATTTGAGGCACCCGCGGGCCGATTAAGGTTCCTGGGTGGGATTAAACAGACTTCGATTATCGATGATACATATAACGCCGCACCGGCTTCTACTCTAGCCGCGATTGCAGTATTGAAGGAGCTTGCCATGGGCCGAAAAATGGTGGCGATTGGTGACATGGCAGAATTGGGACCAGAAACAGAAGCCGGTCACAACCAGGTGGCGCAGGCAATCAAAGATGCCGGAGTGGAAGTAGCGTTTTTGGTTGGGAAAAAAGGGAAAATTATTTTTGAGACTTTGGGGCAGAATGGATTTGTGGGACAAAAATATTGGTTCGATAGTTCCGACGCTGCAAAAATGAATGTCCAAAATGAATTAGAACCAGGGGATACAATCTTGGTTAAAGGTTCGCAGTCGGCGAGAATGGAAAAAATTGTCCTGGAAATTATGTCTGATCCAATGAACGCCGAAAAATTGCTGGTCCGGCAGGGACCAAAGTGGAAATAAAAAAACTTTATTAGTCCCATTCCGAGGCCGAATCGGCCGAGGAATCTCTTGGACTAGTTTAAGAGATCTCTCGCGAGGCTCTCGCTCGAGATGGTGGTAATAATTTTTTTATTTCTGCATTGAAAGGATCAACGCGCCGTATAACCCCGCTAGTTGATCCAGTTTAGAGAGAACTATTTTCGGCACTTTTCTAGTAATCTTAAAGTTCTTCTTGATTATATTTTGGATCCGGGACAAAGAAATGTTTTTGTTGTGGATAATTGGCCCGCCCAGGACGATAACATCTGGCGACCAAAACGCTGCGGCATTATTAATTTCCAGGGCGATTGATTCCTCGATTTTTTTCCAGGCTTTCTTGTCCTTGAGGTTCTCCGGTTTTGTGCCAAAATGTCTTTTGATGCCTCGGCCAGAAACTAGTTCATCGTAAGAAGTAAAATTATCCCGGAGACCCAGGCGCGGTTCAAAACCAAAAGCATTAGCATCAATTTTCCCGTTAACAATTTTTGCCCCGCCAAGTCCGGTACTAAAGGTTAAATACCCGACAATCGATTTTCCTTTTCCGGCACCAATTTGCGATTCGGCAAGGCCAGCAAGGGCTGCGTCGTTTTCAATTATGACTTTTGCTTTCGCAATTTTAGCCAAAACTTTGGCAGTCGGATTTTTCCCCCAAATGCTTAACTGGCCGCGTTTGTAACGGGGAACTCCGCCAACCACTTTATCAATCTTATTTAATCCCAATTCAGTAATCGCGGCCCGGAAAATTTGCAGGTTGCCTTGAAAAGTTTTGGCAACAGGGAAGAATAAAACTTCTTTTATTTTGTTTTTATCGGCCGAGGCAATGCGTAAATTGGTCCCGCCAAAATCAAATAGTAAATTCATATGTTTATTGTAGCTCTTTTTTAATCAATTACCAATTGCTATAATTTAAGTAATTAATGTTTACCTATGTATAACTTCAAACGGGCCTTGGGCTTTTCCGTTTTGGTTTATGTGACCACCTTTGTGATTGGTTTGGTTGCCGGTATCCTTGGTAAGGTCGATATGTCATCCATGGAAAACACACCTGATTATTTTTGGTATGTCGGCATGATTGTCTCGGTCGTATTGATCGCAATTTTTACGAAACTGTATTTTAAGAGCCCAACGGTTCGACCGTCGGCTAAGAGCGGTTTGATGTTTGGTTTAACTGCCGTTGCAGTTTCCTTTCTTTTGGATTTTGCAACGTTTTCGATTGGCGGTATGGGTGACCAATTAGGAATGTACTTCGGGGATTACCGATATTGGATAATGATTGTTTTAGTAGTTTTGACGGCGAAACTTGTCGGGCATATGAAAGGCAAGGCTTCTCAAGTTTCAATGTAAGCGGAAATAAAAAAGACCCTCACTGTGAGGGTCTTTTTTATTTATTTCTTTGAAACGGTTGCATTTGTAAAACTATTGAGGGTACCAGTTGCGTTTAGCATGACAGTTGAATCAACCAATGAAGAGTAATCATGAACTGTCTTGAGGTAAACGTTTGTGCCGCCAGACGTAATCATATAATTACCGCGGGTAGAGCTGTCAGAATTGCGCAATGTGCCGCTAAAACTGACGTTGCCGCTTAGTGCTTCATCTGGTGCGCCACCAACGTCTTGTCCGACGCTAGATTCGGCAAAGCCCAGAAAAACAAACTGATTCAAACTTCCTTGGGCTTGCATGGTCACTTCCTGTCCAATTTGTGAACTGAAGTCGCGGGTGGTCTTGATGTAGATCATGCCCGATTGGCTGTCCAACAAAAGATTGCCGCGAGCTGGGTTATCCGAAGTTTTCAAAGTTCCTTGCGCAGTAACATTGCCGCTTGGTGCTTCGGTATCCGTACCTTCAACGTCGCCGTTGTCGACAGGGCTGTTTGGATTTTCGGAATCAGAGTTGCCGTTTGTGCTTTGTTCTTGACCGTTTTGATTTTGATTATTTGAACCGTTTTGATTTTGGTCACCCCGGGTGGAAAAAAAGACGATTGCCGCGATGACAATGATCGCTAAAATGATCCATGTCTGCGCGCTTTGGAAAATACCCATGTTTTTGTTTTGGTTGTCATTTTGATCCATGTTCAATAATCCTGTAATTAATTGTAAGGTGCAAAGGCACAGCAGTAGTATATCACGATGGATATGTGGAAAACTAAATTGATGTCAATAAAAAAACACCTGGGTTTTGTCCCAGGTGTTTTTTAAAATTTAAAAGAGAAGATTGAGGATCAGGAGCAGGATTACTGCGCCAATAACGGAAGTAATGAAGCTGACCATGGATGATGGTCGTTCCGCTCCAGGCGAGCCGCCCATGCCCATTTTGTCCGCCAACCAGCCGCCCAAAAACGCCCCGATGATACCAACTACTATGTTTCCAGCAATGCCAAAGCGGGCATCATCGCCAACGATCATTGTCGCCAGCCAACCAGCCAAACCTCCGAAAATGATCCAGATAATAAAATTCATATTTTTCCTGTTAATTATATAAAAAAATCATACGCCAGCAAATGAACCATAGCAATTAGACAAAATGATGAAAGATTTTTGGCAAAGTAAAAGGGGAGTTTGCACGGATGCAAACTCCCCGGTAGCCGTCACTGTTGGGCTTCTTTCCACTGCGGCCGCAGACGAAAGGTTTCGGCCAGCATCTTTGCGATCAGTCCGGTGAAGCCGAAGCTCGAGAAGAACGCGAGAACGATGCAGGCCATGAGAGCTACAACGCCCTGCTTCCAGTTGATGGCAAGGTTCAGCCAGCCGTAGATCAGGACCGTCCCTGCGGTGATGGTACCGCAGATCCAACCGAGTCGGGTACCGTCGTCCATCAGTTGATCCATCATAATGAACTTGTAGCCGCGTCTGCGGTTGTAGCGCAGTTCGGCGTTGACGGTGATGAGTGCGCAGAGCACGGAGACGAGGATTGTTGCCAGAAAAGCCTCAAGCGTAGGGGTCATAACATCTCCATAATGGGTAAACTTCCTCCTGTGAAATCTGACTGAACATATTACCTCAAGATGGCCCAAATGTCAATATTAAAAGCCTTAGGTTTATCCAAGGCTTTTAACTGAACAATTACTATTCCAACTCCGTAACTCTGTGGTTGAGTATCGAAACTTCGGACTTGAGATCGCTGGTACTTTTAGAATAATTGTCGACGGCTGTTTTAAGCGAACTAAAGTCCTGTCTTAAATCTTCAAAATCGTCTTTCGTGGGGAAGACTTCTTTTTCTGCTTCTATTATCCTTTTGATGTCATTAGGTGTCAGCATAGGAACATTGTTAATGATAAGTTTAAATCGTAATTTAATACCTTAACATCGTCAATATTATTTGATGTGGAAAACTTTAGAACGAGCCTTCGTCGCCGGATGGGCCGTAGATTGATGGAACCTTAAGACCATTTAGGCGCAAATAAACTGTCAGTTGGCCGCGGTGATGAACCCAGTGGTTGAGTGAAGACATAATACTGTCGCCAGTCGGTTGGCTAAACAAAAGTTTGCCGCTCATTTTAAGTTCAAACGGTTTGGTCATCTGCTCGTCGCTTACAGAAGATAAAGCCTTTCGGGCCATTGCCATGCACTCGTCAAAATGCGACGACATGTCCGCGGTATTTTTTGCGGTGAATCGGGGATAGGTTGCAAAATCGATAACGCCTTGCTCGATGGTCAGGGCAATCCACTGAGGGATTTCGGCTGACATCAAAACCAAACTGCCCAGGTTCATGGATTTTTCGTGCGGCTTAAAGTCGTATGCCGTTTCCGGAACCGCTTCGATACACTTTTTTGTTGCCGTGTATTCGCTTTCCAATTCGGCCAAATATATCTGGCCCAAAGTTTTGTTCATATGTTTAAGGTTAATTGCATAATTATTATGAAATATTAAATCGATAATGTAAATATAAACCCAGACAATCTGGATTTAGTGCATACTCAATTCTCTTACTTTTTGGTTTTGCAACCACGAAACAAACTCACTGGCCTCAAGCGGTTTGCACATCAAAAAACCTTGTCCCATTTCGCAACCGATTTCCTTTAGCAACTCCTTTTGCTGGGTGGTTTCAATCCCTTCGGCACAAACCTTAAGTCCCAAGGCTTTGCCCATGGAAATAATTGTTTTTATGATTGTTTCGTCATGCTTGTCATAAATTACATCGTGGACAAAACTTTTATCAATTTTAATTTTTTTGACTTTCAAACCTTTTATGTTGCTTAACGAGGAATAGCCGGTACCAAAATCATCCATGGTCAGAGAGATTCCCATTTCCGCCAGTTCCGACAAATGTTGGTTTGTATAAGCCTTGTTTTCCATGGCCACTGTTTCCGTAATTTCCAATTCCAAATCGGTTGGTTTAAGATCGTGGCGGCCCAGTGCTGCGGCAATCGTCCCCGCTAAATTACTGCTATAGAATTGCAGCAGTGATAAATTGACCGAAATTGGCAAATTGATTCCAACCATTTTCCATTGTCGGGCTTGCTGGCAGGCGCGGTTCATAACCCAATTTCCGATTGGGATAATGTGCCCGCTCTCTTCGGCAATCCCAATAAACTGGTTTGGTTCCAGCAATCCGAATTGCGGATGATTCCATCGAATTAACGCCTCGACCCCCATGATCTTATCAGTCTTAAGATCAACGTATGGTTGGTAAACTAAATGCATCTCCTGATTTTCCACTGCTTTGCGCAGCGCTTGCTCCAGCGATATTTTGGTGTGCAGCTGATGCTTCATTTCCTGGTTGTAGAATTGGTAGCAATTTTTCCCCTTGTCCTTTGCCCGGTACAAAGCCATGTCCGCGCATTTAAGCAATGTATCCAAATCCTCGCCAGCTTCAGGGAAAATCGCCACGCCAACGCTCGTTCGCAGCGGCACAATGTGGTCGCCGACCTTCACTGGCTTAGCGGCAATTGTCTGTAAAATTTTACTGGCAACGGTTTCGATTTCTGTTTCTGAATTTACCTCACCCAAAACGATAATGAATTCATCACCGCCGAAGCGGGCAACAGTATCTATGGCGCGAACTGAATTCTTTAAGCGGTTGGCAATTTTTCTTAAGACATCATCGCCCACGCTGTGACCCAAAGTGTCGTTAATTGTTTTAAATTGATCCAGATCTAAAAATAATAACCCCAACTTTTGGTCGTGGCGAATGGCCATCGATCTGGCCAGATCGAACCGTTCTTCCAACGCCTTGCGGTTTTGCAGGCCAGTTAAGCCATCATGAAGCGCGTGTTGCCGGATCGTTTCCAAAGCATCTTCCAGTTGTTTAATGTGATTTTGTAAAGTTTGGGTAACATTTTTTCTTTCGTTTGAGACTGTTGCTAGAATATAGTAAATGGCACACAAAATTAAAGTGAACAATTCGATTTGCATTAACCGTCGCCCCAAAGCATCGCCTTCAAATGTAAGCTTGCCGTAAAATAATCCTGCGACCTCGACAACAGTAACGAGGAATAAGGATAGGGTAATGTACCGGGAGTGGAACCTTAAGCTCAGCCAAAATAATGGCAGAAGCAAAAAATAAACCAGGCTGATGCCAAGTACGCTTGATTTGCCTAACCAAAACATCGAGTATGTGGTAACACCAAGCAATGCGTAAACAGCTAACCCTTCAAGGAAATCTTTTTTCTGGAATTTCGGTCTCACACCCCACCAGCTTGTGATAAGTGGGGTGATCAAAACAATACTGATTAGACCACCTAACCAAACCGTCAGGAAACGCGTGTAGGCAAAGGACCACTCATAGTTGTAGAAAAGCACACCTGTTGCTTGGGTAAACAATGGACCGATCCCGGAAATAAAAAAAGCGACCATGAATAACAATAGAGTGTCGCGTAATCGTGATAATGATTGGCTAAACTGAAAGCGCTTTAAAATGTAAGTTGCGGTAAATGCTTGGAGAGTATGGCCGATACCGCCAGGGATTGCCAGGCCGATTGGCGAGCTGTTGATGATGCTGTTGGTCAACGCTGCCAATATTATTGCGGGCCAGAGCCTGAACCCTCCCAAAAATAAGCCGGCCACCGCAATACCGGCCGGCGGCCAAATCAAAGCCTGCCCGTTGTTTGTGGCAAAAAACAAAGTGCTGCCCAGGCGGGCTGTAAGTAGATAAGCGAAAAATAGAATGCCAAATTTTAAGACATACACTCGGTATTCTTTACCGTGTGAAGCAAATTGGTTTCTAGCTCGATTTTTGACTTGGGAGAGGAAAGTACTTAGCATCGATAGTAAAAGGATATTTGCTTCATTAAATACTGTCAATGTTCAACAGTTACATTGCTGTTTTCCTAACAAAAAAAGACTTCCCTAAAGAACTTTTTTTCGAGGTTTGGGGGTTTGACAACTGACCTGAAATGCCATATTCTTAGCTATTGAAATGCGGCGTCCATGTCTAAGGAGGCTTGAGTGACTGGTGAGCAACACATACACGATGGGTACTTCGTAGCACCCGGGACAAAGATCCCGATCAGCCAGATCCAATCTACACGCGTTCAGATCAATCCACTGGCCTGGATACTTGTCATCGTCGAGTTGTTTTTGGTGATTAACGTCATCGTCAACCTCGTGGCGATGACAGGTGAAGGGGTCACAGAAGACATCACATCTATGCTCTGGGGTCGCATCATCGGCCTGTTCCTAGTCATGGCTGTCATCGACTTTGTTCGGACGGCACCGTTCCTGAACAAACTAATCGTCCAGACGGCGCAGCAGACATATACTCTGCCGTTCCGTAAGAAACGGGCGCAAGAAATGACAAACCAGATCCGGCAGGCGATGGCCGAAACTCCGGAGGGCTAAAGCAACAATCCCTTGATGGGAAGCAAGAGGGAATTAGTGAATGGAGGTCCACTGACCGTATTAGAAAAGATCGTTACCTTTTCCAATACGGTCTTTTCTTTTGCCAAACATACTTAATAATTATTTAAAGGGATTATTGAAACTAACTCATAAATTTAATATACTATCTCAAGCACTGGCCCTATCGTCTAACGGTTAGGACATAGCGTTCTCAACGCTAGAATCAGGGTTCGATTCCCTGTGGGGTCACCAACAAAGCACATCACTTGAAGTGGTGTTTTTTGTTTGCTTTTAGGTAGTGTAAATTAAGCAAAAGGGATATAATTAAGAGGATATGGACCAAGCTTCAAACGATACAAAATTCAAGCTGCCGGAAGGGTTTTTGTTAGGGGCGGCGTCGGCAGCGCATCAGGTGGAAGGGAATAATTTTAATAATGATTGGTGGCATTACGAGCAGCAAGATCGGTTGCCAAAATCGGGCAAGGCGACTGATCATTATAATCGGTACGAGGAAGATTTTTTGTTGGCCAAGAATATGGGCCTCAATACCATGCGCATCTCAATCGAATGGAGTCGCATTGAGCCGATCGAAAACAAATGGGACGCAACGGCAATTGAACACTACCGCAAGGTTTTACTGAAGATGAAGGAGCTTGGATTGACTCGCATTGTCACTTTGCATCATTTTACATTGCCGATGTGGCTGGCAGACAAAGGCGGCTTTGAAAATTCCCACGGTGCCGCAGCGTTTGCGCGCTTTGCCTGGTTTGTGGCTTCAAATTTGGGACAGGAGGTTGATTACTGGGTCACGATTAATGAACCGGAAGTTTATGCAGGCCTAAGTTACAATCATGGCAAGTGGCCGCCGTTCAAGAAAAATCTGTGGACCATGATCCGTGTTTTTCATAATTTAATGCATGCACATCGGTCGGCGTTTAAATCGATCCGCGAAGTTTTGCCAGGCGCCATGATTGGCCTTGCAAAAAATAATGTTGATTACGAAGCTTACCGCAAAGGGAATTTTTTTGACAATCTTTTGGTTAAACTGTTTAAATATTTCGGCAACGAATATTTTTTGAATCGAATAAAGGATCATTTGGATTTCATTGGGCTTAATTATTATTTCTCCCACACTTTAAAATTTACTTGGCGTGGTCCAAGAAAAATGAACCACGAAGTGCCAAAGTCCGATATGGGTTGGGCGACTTATCCGCCCGGGCTCTATCATTTATTGCTCGATCTAAAAAAATACAATAAACCAGTTATTGTTACGGAAAATGGCATTGCAAATGCCCGCGACGACATGCGCCAGGATTTCATTCGCCAACATTTGGAATCCATGGCTCGGGCAGCAACAGAAGGTGTTGATGTAAAAGGATATTGCTATTGGTCGCTGACTGACACATACGAGTGGCACGATGGGTTTAACCCAAAATTCGGATTAGTGGAAGTAAACCTCGAAACAATGGAACGAAAAGTTCGGGGTAGCGCTGACATTTTTAAGCAAATCAAGAACCAATGACCACCTGGATTCTCTACGCCATAATTGCGTATATCCTGTTTGCGCTAAACGGCATTGCCGATAAATTTTTATTGACACACGTTGAACGGCATCCGATCGTTTTTGTATTTTATACATCGATTACCGGACCGTTTTTATTTTTATTGGCGCCTTTTGGGTTGCAATGGCTTTCGTTTAGTACTTTAATTGTCGCAATCTTTGGCGGTGCGTCATTTGCCATTGGTTTGTATTTTTTATATTCTGCTACGCAAAAAACTTCTGTTTCACGTATCCTGCCGATCCAAGGGGGCATGATTCCATTGTTTACATTAGTCCTGGCTTATTTTTTACTTAACGAACGACTAAATTTGATTCAGAATATTGCTTTTTTGCTGCTGGTTTCCGGTGCGGTTTTGATGTCATTTAAACGCGATAACAGCGGCTGGCACTCAAAAGCGTTAACCGAAGCGGTGATTGCAGCTTTATTGTTTGCCATATCCTTAGTTTTAACAAAATTTATTTATATTCAAAGCAATTTCATTTCCGGTATTGTTTGGACCCGACTCGGATTCTTTTTGGTCGCCGTTGGGATTTTATTGTCTAAAACTTGGCGCGGATACATTTTTGCTGCACCAGGCAAGGCCAAAGCAAAAAATATTGCCCTTTATTATGCAGCCCGACTTAATGGTGGCTTGGCTGGATTGTTGCAAAACTATGCCATTTCCATAGGCAGCGTGACTATAGTTAATGCGCTGCAAGGCGTACAGTTTACTTTTTTGTTAGCCATGACCGTGATTCTTTCCACGTATTTCCCGAATGTTCTCAAGGAAAAAATCACGGGTACGATTCTGATTCAAAAATTCATTGCCATCATCTTAATTACATCCGGTTTGGTAATGCTAACAAAATGAAAATTCTAAAAGCGATAATTGTTTTGATATTAGTTTTTGCAGCCGCTTTATGCACGGTTGCTTACTTTTCGTTTGAGCCGACAAAAAATCCACAATGGGGTGTAACTTTTTCCCCGACCCACGCGCAATACTTGGGCTTTGATTGGAAAACCATGTATTTGGATATTCTCAATGACTTACAGCCAAAAAATCTGCGGTTGATTGCCTATTGGGAAAATTTGGAACCACAACCGGATAAGTGGAACTTCCAGGATGTCCATGAAATGTTGCTTGAGGCGGATAAGCGTAACATTAAGGTGATATTGGCAGTCGGGCATAAAACTCCACGCTGGCCTGAATGCCATCATCCTGCCTGGTTTAATGATCTAACCAAAGAACAACAAGACGCAGCCCAGATCAAGATGGTCAAAAAGGTGGTAGAAGAATTTAAATCCCATTCATCTATTGAAGCGTGGCAGGTTGAGAACGAGCCGTATTTTAATTTTGGGCCAATGTGTCCAAAATCTACCGAAGATTTACTGGTATCAGAAATCAATGCGGTTAAGGAAATTGACCAACGGCCGATTCTGTTGACCGACAGTGGGGAATTGGGGCGATGGATTCCACTGGCCCGGCTTAACCCCGATATTTTTGGCACGACCATGTATCGAGTGGTTTACCACCATCAATTCGGGTAGTTTGAATATCCTTTACCGCCGGCATTTTTTAGAATCAAAGCGGGATTGGTCACGATGTTTTCTGACGTTAAACATTTTTGGGGTGTGGAACTTCAAGCGGAGCCGTGGTTTGAGAAGGATATCGACCATACCGATTTGCAAACACAGTTAACTTTAATGAATCCTAAACTTTTGCAGGATAACATTGAGTACGCCCGAGCGACTGGTTTGGAGAAACACTATTTTTGGGGAGTAGAGTGGTGGTACTGGATGGCACAGAAACAGAATGATTGGGGAATGTGGGGAACTGCTAAAGAACTTTTCCAAGACAAATATTAATCATAGACAAGATCCTGAAACGAGTTCAGGATGGGCTTCTCCCCATCCTCACCATGTCCGGATCTTTTTCATTGGGGATAACTCGGCAGTTTGATAGATAATTCAGCTAGTTTTTAAATACCATTCTTGTAGATAATTGCTAAGCAGATTTCAAAAAAACTAACCTATATTGCTAAAGTAAGCACATTTTTGTACAATTTGCACAAAAAAATGGGCAGTTTGAGTCGATTTTAAGCAGTTTAGGGTTGATTCTTTGTATATATTGACTATAATTTTAATACCCTCTTTGTGAGGATAATTAAAAAGAAAGGTATAATTTTATGGAAATTAACGAAATTATTGCCGAAAACCTTGTAAACCGACTAACAACTCTTTTGGGAAAAAAAATCACCGTAGCGAATCAACGCGGGGATGTTATGGCCAGTTCGGATCTTTCTGAAACTGGAAAAAACTATGAACAATTCAGGAAAGCTATTGATACCACCAGTGAGGTTGAAACAGCTGGACCGGCTTCAAAAACCGAACTGGCTCAGGGTTTAATTATCCCGCTTACCTATTCTGAAGCAGTTGTTGGGGCAATCTTTGTGGAAGACACACCGGAACAATATTCACATTACAAGAAAATTTTGGAGACCACGGTGGAATTGTTAATGCATCAAAATCTGGTCACGGATAATTTCCCATATAAGGATAAAATCAAGGACAATTTCATTTACGGTTTGCTGCACCGAAGGTTGTCATTGGAAGACAACAAGATTCGCGAAGAAGCGGAATTGTTTGAAGTTAATTTGAACCGCGATAAAATTGTTATCATCGTCAATGTCGATGGATTTTGGGAACAAAGTTTTGGTAGCAAAATTTGGGCTTCAGAAGATGAAAAGCAGACTGTCCTTAGCAGCTACAAAAAACGATTGTTTCAGGCGTTGAGTCAATTCTTTGGCCGTTTATCCGGATGTAATGTCTCATATTTTGGATCAGATACTTTTGTTGTCCTTGTCGATGAACTTTATACCATGGATGGAAAAGAAATGATTGATATGGTTCGCGAAAAAGCTGAAGAATTTAACAAATTAATTTCATCACAGTTTGCAGACAGCCAATATAAACGCTTAATGATCGGTATCGGAAGTTTTTATAAAGGCAAGGAAGGCGCAATTTTGTCTTTTGAAGAGGCAAAGCGCGCGTTGAATTTGGGCATGAGTATGGGTGAGACGCGACAGCTCTATCATATTGATGATCTGGGAATGATTGCAACATTGGCCGGCGGCAACAAAAAATGGCAGGACAATTTTGTGAAGCGCTTGTTAATGAAATTGATTGCCGAGGAATATTTACTGGAAACTTTGGAAGGATTTTTTGACAAGAACATGAGCCTGACGCAAACATCAAAGCAATTAAAAATTCATCGCAACACGTTGCTTTACCGTTTGGAAAAGATCAAGAAAGTTACCGGACTCGATCCTCGCAAATTCAATGACGCGATGGAGCTTAAAGTTGCGTTAATATTGAATAAAGTCCTGTATTTGGAGAAGAACTTCGTCCCACAGGTATAAGTTGTAGGTTCCATATAAAAACTGCCAATGCCCGGGATCTGCTTATTGGTGATAAGGCACAATAGACCGCCAGTTCATAAGCGTATAAGCTTGTAAAACTTAAGGAGATAGACTTATGAACAGTTCCAACGAACAGCGATCAATGTTTCGTCCTATGAAATTGGCAAAAGATATTAAGCGACGATATTTCGACTTCGGGTTGAAGAAAACAACTCAAGTAAAAGCTAAACCCGAAATGCCTGTCGATTCGGTCGGTGACGGCAGAACATCGTTCTACCGCTTCAAATTAAAATTCTAACAAACATATGGCCTTCAATTTATTAGTCATCTACGAAATTACCTATAAAGCTTCGATGGTGACGAGCCGAAGAAAACTAAAAGAATTTGAACAATGGGTCCGAGGCGTTTTACAAACTTATAACGACGCGGCCGTGGCTCGAGTCGCTAACATGCAATTGTTCCGTTTGCGAGACAGCTTCAACGTGTAAAAGATAAGAACATTAATTAAAAGCAATCCCCGCGAAAGCGGGGATCTTTATTTAGATCGCGGACCAAGTCCGCGAATGCAAGTTTGGCGTAGGATGGAGTCTTGTTATTGCTATACAGTCGTGGAATTCGGATCTATTGGGGCGGCAAGAGGAATTTCGATGCTCTTGGTGAGCTCTTCGAAGTCAGGCAACTCTTTAATATCTTTGATACCTAAGTGTTGCATGAGTTCAATCGTTGGCTTGTAGTGCTGCATGCGCTTGTCATTTTGGGCCGCGATTTTTTCGATAAGACCGCGGATAAGCAGCTGACGTAGTGTGTATTGGGAATTGACGCCGCGAATATTTTCGATTTCTGCTTTTGAAATTGGCTGCTTGTAAACAATAATTGCTAAAGTTTCCAGCGCAGCATCCGTTAATTTTTCCCGAAGTTCCAATGATAAGAATTTTTTAACTTGGGTGCTATTGTCGGGATTTGTGGCCAACTGCACTTTGTCATTTAATGCCAAGACAATAATTCCCGAATCCTTGTTTTGGGAAGCCAAGTCAGTAATTGCGTCTTTGATTTTTTGTTCTTCAACATCTAAAACTTCCACCAACTCGGAAATTAAGACCGGTTTTGAAGCGGCAAACAGGACGGATAAAATTTGGGATTTAAGTTTGCTCATACTTTCTTGATCATTATGTCTTCGAATAATTTACTTTGTTCAACCGATAAAATTCTCTGTTTGGTTAATTCCAATACTGCGAGGAAAGTCACGACAACCTCGGTTTTACTTTTGGCCTCTTTGAGCAAGCTTGCCAAAGAAGTTTCAACTTTTTCTGCGATTAACTTTTGAATGTGCTCAATTTTGTCGGTAATGGAAACCACTTCCGCCAAAACTTGCTGTGGCAATCTAACGATTTCCTTTAATTCTGTGGCTAGCTTACTTAGGGATCCTGCCAGAGAATCAACGGTTACATCCGGGTCCGGTAGAAAGGTTACCCGGTCATCGAAATCGACTTCGTGGGTCCAGGATTGTCGGCGGCGAGAATCTAAATGGCGTAAGTACTTGCCCGCTTCCTTAAATTTTTTATAGGTCAATAATTGTAGGGTAAGGTCGGCGGTGGATTCTTCCTCCTCCATGCCCAAATCCAAATTCGGCAAAAGGGTTTTGGATTTGATGACCAGAAGCTTGGCGGCAATAACCAAAAAATCTACTAACCCAAGCGGATTTTTTTCCTGCAGATTTTTAACGTGGTCTAAAAATTGTTCGGTAACCTTGGCAATCGAAACTGTCGTGATATCGAGTTGTTGCTGCTCGATCAAACTCAATAACAGATCAAGAGGACCTTCGAATTGTTCAACCTTAACTTGTACCATAATTATTTTTTAACCGAGAAGCTTCCTTGGATTGGATTTTCTAGCTTTAAATAATCCTTCAATTTGATTTCCACAGATTCTGTGTAGGACCCGGCGGGGATATTCAAAGTCTGAACCTTTGCCAGTTTTTTATCCAGGAAGACCGGAAGTTTATAGAGGCTGCCAAAGGGTGCGATTAATCCAACTTTGGTTTTTAATTTGGCAGTGATATCTTTTTCTTTGGCCATGCTTAATTTGTCTTCAGCTAATTTACTGACAGCTTTAAAATCACAATTCATTCCGGCTGGTAACACCGCAATATACAAACCCTTTTTACCTTTGAGCAAAACACCTTTTGCAACTTCGGTCAGTTTAACGTCTTGAGTTTCGGCCGAATCAAAAGCAGTGTAGACCTTTCGGTGCTCTACAATTTCGTATTTAACTTTGTTTTGTTTCAGGTGTTTTTCTAAATTTTTGGCAATTGCCATAACTATTTCTTTTCTTTTGGCAGTTCGGATTTAATGTGTAGTTCCTTCAACTGTTTGTCAGTGGCTGGGGCTGGGGAATCCATCATCATGTCGCGGCCGTCGCCGGTCTTAGGAAAGGCAATGACTTCACGGATGTTAGGTTCGTTGTTTAAAAGGTTAGTGAAGCGGTCTAAGCCCCAGGCAATACCACCATGCGGTGGTGCACCAAAGGACAAAGCTTCGAGCATATGGCCGAAATTCTTTTGAATCCTTTCGTCTTCAAAGCCCATAATTTGGAATACGGCTTTCAAGCCTTCTGGTCTGTGGTTGCGGATTGACCCGCCGCCGATTTCCAAACCGTTCAAGGCCACGTCGTATTGTGAAGTTAAAATGTCGCCTATGTTTTACTTGGCCAGTAGATCGGCCATAAATTCCGGCTTTGGTGCGGAAAAGGGATTGTGGGTGAAGGTCCAGCCGCCTTCATCGTCCTTTTCAAAGAACGGAAAATCAATGACCCAGCAAAAAGCCAAAAGATTCGGATCGTTTTTGTCCTTTCGCAAATCTGGTCGATCCGTGCCATATTTTTCCATAGCCTCTTTGTAGGACAACCGTGGGAAAGGTGTTTCTTGAATTTTCTTTTCAGGGAAAAGTTTGGTGACAATATCAATGATCAATTTTTCATTGAGGGCAATGACGTCTTCGCGCTCAACAAAACTCATTTCCAAATCTAATTGCGTGAATTCCGGTTGGCGATCGCCGCGAGTGTCTTCATCGCGGAAGCAGCGGGCAATTTGGAAATATTTTTCCAGGCCTGCAACCATCAATAACTGTTTATATTGCTGTGGTGATTGCGGTAAAGCGTAAAAACTTCCTGGATGTAATCGCGCGGGCACCAAGTAATCACGTGCGCCTTCGGGAGTGGATTTCGTCAAAATCGGTGTTTCGATTTCCAAAAATCCTTCTTTGTCCAGATAGTCGCGAATATGTTTGATAATTTTGTGGCGCGAAATCATATTTTTCTTCATGCGTTCGCGGCGCAAATCCAAATAACGGTATTTCATTCGGGATTCTTCGCCAATTTCATAGCCATTGGTATCAATGGCAATTGGCATGGCTTCGGACCGGTTCAAAATTTTCATGGCCGTAACTTCCATTTCAATTTTGCCCGTCAGCAATTCGGCATTGATTTGTTTTTCGGATCGGGGATTAATCTTGCCTTCTACCTCAAGGACAAATTCGTTGCGGACTTCCTGGGCCACCGCATGGGCTTCGGCCGAAACTTTTGGATTCACTACTAACTGGATCATTGTCGTGCGGTCCCGCAAATCAAAAAAGATCAGTTTTCCATGATCTCTTCGCACCGACACCCAACCCTTTATCGATAGTGTTTGTCCAACCTGATCAACCGTGTCTTTAATGTATGTTCGTGTCATATTGTTGTGAATTACTGCCAAATTATACCATAAAGTTTCATAAATTGCTAAAACCAAAGTACTTGTTTATAAGTCGTCGAAATAGATATGATATAATTGGTAGGTAATAATTTTTATTGAAACAAAATGAGTTCACTGAACAAATTAGTTTTCGACGTTGAGACACAAAAATCCTTTGATGAGGTTGGAGGATTCGGGAAAAACCATTTATTGAAAGTTTCTGTGGTAGGGGTTTATTCCTATCCGGAAAATAAACATTACTGTTTTGAAGAACGGGAAATCTATCGCTTAGGAGAAATGTTCCAGGAGGCCGACCAGATTATTGGCTACAATATTAAACACTTTGATTTTGAAGTTCTGCAACCGTATTTTAATTTTGATGTCCACACCTTACCTTATTTGGATATTATGGAAGAAGTCACCAAATTGCTCGGGCACAGACTAAAGCTGGATAACTTAGCACAAAGTACCTTGGGGGTTGGTAAAAACGGCGATGGTTTGGAAGCTTTACGTTTGTTTAAGCAGGGCAGGCTTGAGGAATTAAAAAAATATTGCAGCCATGACGTTAAGATCACAAAAGATCTTTACGATTACGTACTAAGTTACGGCAAGCTTTTGTACAAAGATTATTTTGAAACCCGCGAACTCAAAATTAGTTTCTTAGAACCGAGCCCGCGTAAACCTTTGGCAATTCAGGCATCCTTATTCTAATCAAAAAAATGTTCCGAAAGATTTCAATCAGCGCACTAACATTAGTCGCTGCAGGATGTCTAATCTATTTTTTAATAATCCCGGCCTTTAGTGGTCGGTTATTAATTTCGCCAAGCTTACAATTAGGGCCGGTGACTTTCCGCTGGTATGGATTGATCATGGCAATGTCCGTAATGCTAGGTTATTTAGTGGCCAGAAAAAATTCCTGGCGGTTTGGCATTGCCATATCAGAAATTGATAATTTTTCATTTTGGTTGGTTATCACTTCGTTTTTAGGCGCCAGAATTTATTTTGTGTTGTTTGCCTGGAAATATTTTGCTGAATACCCGGCGGAAATTGTTAAAGTCTGGCACGGCGGCATTTCAATTTTTGGCGCCCTTATTACCGGTGTCGTCTTCACATATTTTTGGTCGCGCAAAAAAGCCTATAGTTTCAAGCAGTTGTTTGATTTAATCGCACTGGCGGTCCCTTTATCCCAAGCATTAGGACGATGGGGGAATTTTTTCAACCAAGAAGCTTACGGTGAACCAACTGCTCTTGCTTGGAAAATGTATATTCAACCGCAATTCCGATCAAACATGCATTCTGACGAAAATTTTTTTCATCCAACCTTTTTGTATGAATCCCTGCTGTTGATCGGATTGTTCTTCCTCATGAAAAAACTATTAGGCCGGGTAAACCCCGGCGTCCTCGGTTTAATTTTCCTGGCCGGCTATTCTTTGATTAGGTTTTTTGTCGAACCGCTCCGGTTAGACAGTGTTTGGTTCCATGGAATTCGCGTGGACCAATTAATCGCGCTGGCCGTCATAATTATTTCCGGAATCTTTATTTTGCGCTGGCAATTCGGTCTTGGACAAAAAAAGGTGAATGTGCCGGAATGATGATTGAATTTTTGTAATTTATACGGTATCCTTTGAACATGTTCAATAAGATTTCTTCAATTACTTTAGCCGTTTTATTGTTCTTTGTATTTATGAGCGCCGTTTTGGGCAGTAGCCAAAGCGCCAACCAAAACATCGGCGTATTCATGGCATCCCTGTTCATACTAATTGTGGCCGCGTTCATTATAAATTTGCGCCGAATTGGTTTGTCCTGGCCACATCTGTTGCTGCCGACACTTTATCTGTTGGCGGTCGGGAGCTGTTTTGTGGTCATTACCAGCCCGACCATCCGCGTTTTGTTTTTGATCATTGCCTCAATCGCATATTATTTTGTGGAACTGGATTTAGGCCACGAAAGCCATTTCCTACAAAACATTTTTTTGCTTTCGGTCTTCGGGTTGTTTTTGGGGATTTTTGCCGTCCAATTCTATTTGCATTTAAGTACCCGGATAATCGTTCCAATAATTTTTGTTATAACTTATTTGTTGACGGTACAGGGTTTTGCCGGTTTTTCGTTACCAATAAAAAAATATTTTTATTTATTGATCGCATTAATCCTAGCCGAAGCCTCGTGGGGCCTGATTTTGTGGCCAACGCATTACGTCGTTAACACCGTAGTCATTTTTTCCATTTTCTATTTGTTGTGGATTTTTTCCTTCTCTGCATTTTTCGGAAAATTAACTAAGAAAAAAGTTTATTTGCAGTTAGCCCTGGTTGTATTCGTATTAACAGTAACCTTATCCAGCGCATCGTGGATGCCGCTGGCCAGATAATATGAAAATAGATTGGACAATTTATACGCCATTCCAGCAGCGTGTTCTGAAACTAATTCAGCATATTCCAAGAGGGCAAGTTTGGACTTACAAGCAAGTCGCCGCAAGGTTGGGGAATCCTAAATTGGCCAGGGCAGTTGGCGGAGCGTTAAAAATCAACCGGCATGCTCCAGAAGTTCCGTGCCACAGAGTCGTGGCCAGCAATGGTTTGGGCGGCTATTCGGCACTCGGAGGGCTTAAGACCAAAAGAAAATTGTTGATTAAAGAAGGGTATTTTTCAATAAACAATAATCAAAAATCAAAATAACAAAAAATAAACAATGTTCAAGATTCGATTAGTAAAATTAAGCTGAAAGTTGAGAATTGAGCATTGGAATTTATTTGGAAATTGATGTTTGAAAATTGATAATTATATATTTTATGACAAAGAAATTTATTTGGTTGATGGTTCTCATAGCATTTTTTGTTGGGGCAGCAGGCAGTATTTTTTTCGACCGGGCGCTATTCCCATACTTGTCGAGTAAACCTGGCCTGTCGTTTTTGAGTAAGCTTACTACCACCTCATCTATTATTATCAATCGTCGGGAGCAAGTTCAAATTGATGAAGGCGTAAACATTACCGATCTTGCTAAGCAGGCCAGTTCGTTTACGGTTTCGATTTACACCGGTTCCGGTGCCAATCTTTCTTTGGCTGGTGCGGGAATCATTTTAACCTCGGACGGTGTAATTATGACTTCGCGAAATGTCGTCGGAAATTTTAAAGATATGACAGTTGTGCTCAATGACGGCCGAAGTTTTCCGGGACAGTTGCGGGCCTTGGATCGCAAGTCTGATGCGGCGATCATAACGATCACGGCAAATAACCTTCCAGTTGCCGAATTCAGTGACGCAAACAATTTGCAGATTGGTCAACGCGTGTTTGGTTTGGGAACGACTTCCAATGATTTTACAAGATATTTTAATTCAGGAATTGTCGTCCGCAACGTTGTTAACGGGACAAGCTTAACCAAGGTTTACAACACGGAAGTAATTGAGGAGACTTTTTCGGCATCGAATGAGGCAAGCGCCAATTTTGTTGGCGGGCCGATTGTTGATATTGAAGGCAAGGTCAGTGGCATGTTTGCTGACGCTGCGGGAAAAATATTAACTTCCGAAGGCTTGAACCAGGCCCTGAGTACATATTTGGGATCAGGTAAAATTGCCCGTCCATATGCTGGTATCCAATACCTTTCCTATTCAGAAATTTTAGCGGGATTAAAAGGATTTACGACTGCCGGGGCGCTTGTAACTGGATTAGATGAAGCATCGGGTGCCAAAAAATCCGGTTTGCGGATCGGAGATTATATCACCGCGGTCGAAGGGCAAAGCATTGCCACAACTAGTTTTGAAAGGTTAATCAACCAGCACGCGGCTGGTCAAACAAAGATTACGGTTATCCGCGACAAAGTCCCGACAGAAATTATTTTTAATCTGGAGGCTCGATAATGGACGATTGTATTTTTTGCAAAATCGTTAAAGGAGAAATTCCGTCATCTAAAGTTTACGAGGATAATGATGTTTTTGCATTCCTGGATTTGCGGCCATCAAGCCGTGGTCATACTTTAGTCGTGCCGAAAGTTCATACAGCGGATTTTTTAGAAACTTCGGACATGGAATTGATCAAAACAATTGTTAAAGTAAAGAAAATTGCCCAAGGAGTAATGGACGGCACGGGCGCGGCCGGATTCAATTTAAACGTCAACACCAAACCGGCAGCAGGCCAGGTAATTTTCCATTTGCATTTTCACATTATTCCACGATATGAACATGACGGTTTGCATTTGTTCCCGCAACACGAATCTGAAACCAAAACGCGCACCGAGCTTGCCGAACAGATAAGCAAATACATCAAATGAAATATTTAGTCACCGGCGGCGCCGGATTTATCGGATCAAATTTTATCCGATTTATTTTTGGCAAATATCGGGATGCGCAAATTGTGAATCTCGATAAGTTAACCTACGCCGGAAATTTAGCGAACCTTAAGGATTTAGAAAATCATCCGAACTATAAATTCATCAAAGGCGATATTACTGATCCTAAATTGATGGATGAGCTTGTATCTGCATGTGACATTGTCGTGAATTTTGCCGCGGAGACGCACGTTGACCGGTCTATCTTAGGACCGGCGGAATTTGTCCAAACGAATATTGTTGGCACGCACGTTTTGCTCGATGCCGTTAAGAAGCATGACAAAAGGATCCATCATATTTCCACTGATGAAGTTTTTGGTTCATTGAAATTGAATGATAATGCTAGATTCAACGAGACAACCCCGTATGACCCATCCAGTCCCTATTCCGCGTCCAAAGCTTCTTCCGATCATTTAGTCCGAGCTTATGTACGGACTTTTAGAGTTAAGGCCACGATCAGCAATTGCTCAAATAATTACGGCCCGTACCAATTTATTGAAAAATTGATCCCGATTATTATTTTGCACGCGGTTGAAGATAAAAAAATTCCGGTATATGGGAAAGGCGAAAATGTCCGCGACTGGATCCAGGTTGAAGATCACTGCCATGCGATTGATCTAATCATCAGTAAGGGAAAGATCGGTGAAACATATTTGGTTGGCGGTAACGCTGAAGAATCTAACATCAATATCGTCAAAATGATTTTGAAGCAAATGGGTAAGCCTGAATCGTTGATAGAATTTGTCACAGATCGAAAAGGCCACGACCTCCGTTATGCGATTGATTCGGAAAAAATTGAAAAAGAATTAGGTTTTAGTAGAAAATATGATTTGGCAACAGGATTGAAGGAAACAGTTGACTGGTATTTAGCAAATCAAGGATGGGTTGAAGCGTTGAGAAATAAGGACTACCAAAAATATTATGAGCAACAGTATAAGCGATAAAATTCAGGTTGAGGAAACTCCACTGCCGGGACTGCTCAAGTTCAACTTACCAATTATGGAAGATGAGCGCGGATCATTCCAGGAAAAATTCCAGAAAGAAAAATTAGCCGCACTTGGTCTGCCAAAAGAATTTGTGGTGGTCCAGCAAAACGTTTCATTTAATAATAAGCGGGGAACTACGCGCGGGCTTCATGCCGAGCCTTGGGACAAGCTCGTTTCATTAATCAACGGCAAAGCTTTTGCGGCGTTTGTCGATCTCCGAAAAGAAAACTTCGGTAAAATGTTTATTTGTGAGATTACTCCGAACGTTGCAGTATTTATTCCTCAAGGTGTGGCCAATTCATTCCAAACGCTAGAACCTAACGTTTATTATTCTTACCTGATTAATAGTCATTGGTCGCCGGATGTAAAGTACAAGTTTTTGAACCTTGCCGATCCGGATTTAAACATTGCCTGGCCGATTTCATTATCAGATGCCATAATTTCAGAGAAAGACAAGAACCATCCAATGATGAAAGACATCCAACCATTTTAATATGAAAAAGATTTTAATTATTGGTGCAAAAGGGAATTTAGGGACAGCCTTGGCAGAAGTTTATGTTGATGCCAATCCTTTGCTTTGGGATAAGGATGAAATTGATATTACCGATGAGGATCAGGTGATTGAGAAAATTTCCGCCGCCCAACCCGAAATCGTGTATAATTGCGCCGCATATAATGCCGTGGATAAGGCAGAGGAAGAAGGCGGTGTGGCCGACATGGTTAACGGTTATGGCCCGGGGAATTTGGCACGCATTTGCGATAAAATTGGCGCCATCCTAGTACACTTTAGTTCTGGTTACGTATTTGATGGTCAAAAATCGGAAGGATACAATGAAGAGGATAAGACTAACCCGATTAGCGCTTACGGCCATTCCAAACGATTAGGAGAGGTTGAGGTTCAGCAGCATGCGGAAAAGCATTACCTGGTTCGAACATCCATGTTATATGGCCCGCCTACACAGGGCAAAAAAAGTTTTATCGACATTATGCTCGACATGGCCAAAGAAAAGAAAATGATCAATGCGGTCGATGATGAATTCGGCCAGCCAACGTATGTCAAAGATTTGGCGCAAGCGCTTGTTTTCCTCACCGAAGAAGAAAAGCCTTTTGGCACCTACCACATTACCAATTCTGGAATGGCCAGTTGGTACGATTGGGCCCGGGAAATTTTTGCGGTCAAAGGGATTAAGCCGAACATGGCCCAGATTCACAGCGAAGGCTTAAAGCGGGCGGCCAGACGACCGAAGTACGGAATTTTGAATAACACGCGATTCATCGAACTCCGCCCCTGGACTGAAGCATTAAAAGAATATTTAACAAAATAATATGAAAAAAATTGCAGTATTGATAATGTTTCTAGGAGCAATAGCTCTGATGTTAGGTGAGGCTTTAATACCAGAGATTCACGGATTCCTTAATGGAGCTGTGCCTCTAAATTATTCTGATTCAGGGATTCCGGGATATTATTACGTTATGAGTTTTGGATTATTTATTGTCGGGTTGCTTTTACTTGCTGTAGATAAATCAAAAGATCCTAGACCAATAATTCATTCTCAACCAATAACGGTTTCAAGCATAATGAATATTATTATCTATATTGCGGTATTAATAGTAATCATTAGTTGTATTGTTAGTTTTTTTGTATATAACGCCGTTCCTATTTAATAAAAAAACATGAAAGGCATTATTTTATCGGGTGGACATGGCACAAGGCTTTATCCTTTAACTAAAGTTACAAGCAAGCAGTTATTGCCGGTCTACAACAAACCCATGATCATGTACCCGCTTGAGACTTTGCTCAAGGCGGGGATTCGGGACATCCTAATAATTGTTGCGCCAGACCATGCTGGTGATTATTTAAAGTTACTGGGCAGTGGCAAGGAATACGGGGCCCGGTTTTCTTACGAAGTCCAAGATAAACCGGAAGGTTTGGCTCAAGCTTTCCTCATCGGAAAAGAATTTATTAAAGGCGATAATGTTTGCATGATCCTCGGCGACAATATTTTTGAGGATGATGTTTCCAAGACCATTAGAAAGTTCAAATCCGGGGCGCAGGTCTTTGCCAAAAAGGTTAGTGACCCGGAACGCTTTGGGGTTGTTAAATTTGATGATAAAATGAAAGCAATCCAGATTGAAGAGAAACCAAAGAAGTTTTTGTCCAAATATGCGGTTACCGGGCTTTATGTATATGATAAACAGATTGTTCAGGTCGCCCGCAGCCTCAAGCCATCCGGGCGTGGTGAACTGGAAATCACTGATGTTAACCAGCGGTATTTGGAACAAGGGCAATTAAAGGTTCAGGTCCTGGATGGTGATTGGATTGATGCCGGGACATTTGAATCGCTGTACCGTGCCACATCATTAGTTAGAAAAAAACAACAAAAGAAATAATTTATGCGTCCGCTCCTAAGCGAATACAAACAAAAAGTTTTATCAACAGTGTTGGCAACAATCGTGACCTTGCTTGGTTTTGAAGTCCTTAATTATATTTTGGGACGAACCTACCAGTTGCAGACTTTTGCTGCTGTTTCGCTATACGTCTACGCTTTCCACTTTTTTTGGTTGACCTTCATGTTTGATCTGCACTTTAAGAAGCGGGGTGTGTTGGCCTATTTTTCCCCTGACCATAAAGGTGTGATGTTGCTCTGGAAAGGTTTTGTTGAGCGCGTCAGACATATGCTCAACTGGCACTACTTTACGCATTACCTGAATTTTTTAATTCTGCCGGGAATCGTTTACTGGTCTGTAATTCTTTTATTGTCCATTAACCCTTTCGATGCCAATTTAAAACAGGCAATTATATTAATTAGTACTGCCTGTCTATCGGTAATCTACTGGCACTTCAAGGATATCTTTAGCAAGAATTTAGAATTGCATGATTTTGGTTTCAAGATTCTGAGCATGGTAAAGTTG
>JANWIA010000026.1 GCA_025450105.1 Candidatus Doudnabacteria bacterium
AAGACCTTGGGGGCGATCCTGAAGCACGAGGCTAAAGGATCCGCAAAGTCCGGCGTGCCGCGAGGCACATTTGGTTTGAGTCCTGTAACAGACTCATTTGATGTGAGGCGTTTGCGAACTTTCGTCCGCGAAAATTGATTGCCGCACATTTGCAGCCGCGAAATTCCTGGGTTTGCAGATTTTGATCTGCAACTATTCTTACTTTCTTACCTTAGGGCACTCTTTTTGTGCGCTCTCTAATCTCAAGCCTGTTTCTTTTTTGTTGATTGGGCTTGTGATTGTGAGAGTTGCGAGAGAAGGTTAGTGGCGTGAGTGAGTGAGGAGGTGGAGATGGGTATGAAGAAAAAATTGTTTAGGTGTTGAGGCACCTAACACCATCTGTTTGCCACTAGGCCGTAAAAAGGAGGTGCTTGTCGCTATCCCCCAAAAAATTGAGGGTGTACGGGTAAGAGGTAGCCCCTTGCGGGGCAACAACCCCATTACTGGGGAATGTGTTGAGGAATTTTCGCAAACCGCGCGTTTACTTTGGCAAGAAACGAGTTTGTATCGGCAGAAGGGTTGTTGGAGAAGTGGATCGACCTTGCAGAAAATTATCCGCTAAAATTTACTGGACAATTTTCTGCGGTCGACCACGTTTTAGACAACGCTAGTTCTTTTAAATTAGTTTCGAACCAACCTCAACGCGAGATTATTCTTAAGCCTTAATTTTGAGCGCTCTTATTTTTATTTATATAATAAGTATTTTGCTCGTAAGTATCCCCGCTGCCAAGCTGGGATAGTGCACCCAAGATTCCTGAATTACAGGAAGAGACCTTGAGCAACACAACTTTGAGAAAGCTGCAGGCTTAAAAACCAAAATGATTCCAGACCACGAAACTTTTACCGCTCTATATCCCCCTACCAGTTGTTATCGTACTGTTCTAAAATTTTATTCCTCATCGGGGTCTTTGTCAATGAGGAAACGAACAAAAAAACCCCATATTTAAGGGGTTTTTAGTCAATTTCTATAAGTTTATGGCGGCTTTTTTGGCCACTTTTGATATGAATTGATGAAATAGGCACGCCTAATTGGTAAGAAATTAGGGCGATTAGGTCGGCGTTTGCCTCGCCATCCGTGGGCGGACTGGTTATCCAAGCCTCATATTCATCTAGGCCAGTCTCCTCTATTTTCTCATCATGCGCTTTTGTGTGAACGAAGACTTTTATAATGCGTGGCATATAGTTAAGCGTTTGTCGGTAATGATGTCCGTTTCGTTTAGCGGTTACGTCTAACGTTGCCGAACTACGATACGGGCTTCGTAACCGTTACCGACCCACTATTAGATTTAATATGACGTACCTTCCATGACAGAACTAATTCATAAACCCCAAACAAAGAACTGACATAAAATAAATCACCCAAGAGTGTGTTGCGGAAGAAAGGCAAAGCGTTGGTGTAAGATTCGATCAGTCCGGCAAAGGTGTGTGGGTACATTTCCGTGCCGTGCAACCAGACTAAGTTTGTGACCAGAAAAAAAACTACAGAGCCGAGCAAGCTACCACCAATAACGGTTCCGATATTTTTATGGTTGCGGATATACAATCCAATCAAACCGGAAAAAATAAAACATCCGTAAACTGCAATGCGAGATTCCAAAGAATCAAATCCGATTAGGATATCGGACAAAACCATGGCTGCCAATGGCAAAGCAATGGCCAATTTTTTGTTGAGATAAGTTCCGCCAAACATGGCGATGGCCGCAATGGGCGCAAAATTAGCCGGATGTGGAATTACTCGTAACACCGCTCCGAACAGAATAAAAAAATATGCCAGCATTAATTTCCTTTCTTAATATTCTATAGTTTCAATCTTCCACTCTATCTCGTCACTGTCCTTTGTCTTGTATTCCCCTGCTCCGACCGGTGACTGCCGGCCGTTAACATAAAATGACCAGAAGTTGGTTTTGGAATCAGTTTGCACACCGTCAATGCTTTCAACAAATTCCCCGATTCCGGTAAATTCTTTTGTCTGGACTTGATGCATGGTTTTTAAAAGTTCCAGTGCAGTCTTACCTTCCTGCCCTTTGTATTTGATGGAACTTGCGGCAACCAATTGGACATCTTGATTGGTTTGCTGATTTTCGGATTGCTCAACTGGGGTCTGAACCGCAATTTTCTGGATCGGTTCCTGCTGTAACGCGTAAACCACACCAATCACGCCAATAATGGCCACAATAATAAAGGTCTCAAAACGTCTGAATGTCATAAATTTAATTTAAGATCAAAAGTGCCTCAATATCTTATCAAAACAAAATCAAATTTGTAAACTGTGACCTTTTGTCATTGCGAGGAGTCCCGCCTTCGCGGGGCGACGAAGCAATCTAATTTAGATTGTCACCCGGCCTTCGGCCGCTCGCAATGACGAGGTTAAATCTTCCCGGCCAAAAACTTCTTCTCTTGCTCAAAGGTTTGCGGCGTAGTAAAGGCTAAGTTGTTGAGATCGCAGAATTCAAAAAATAGAGTTGAGTAATCCCGACCAATCCCCTGCGACTCATCAAGTCCTAGTTTTTTTAACAAGCTGATTATTTGATTTTTCTCGCCTTCAATTTCAATAAAATTTTCTATAAAAGGTAGTTTGTGAAATTCTAAAATAAGATCATCAATTTTTATTTTGCGGACATATTTCTGTTTGGTGACGTGCGGTACAAACCCAAGTTTCTGGATAATTAAATCCATAGCCTTAGGATCGTCGATAAAAGTTTCGATCTCGGTCCGGACCAAAAAATTATCGTTGTCACTGACCTGATTTTTTTCTTTATAAGTCAAAAGGTTGCCAAACGGAGCGGTGCGGATTCGTAAAACTTTATGTGAATCAAAAAATCCGTTGCCGTCATCATACATAACATCTGTTTCCAAACCTTCCTTATCTTTCAACTCCTGTCCGCCCAATGATAAGGCTTTCCGAAACAGCGCCTCTGAATCGGTAATCTTGATTTTAATTTCTATTTCTTGATTGTTTTTATTCATAATTGCCATTTAGGGTTATTTAACATATATTATTCTGGAACGGAGGATCTATGACAGTAACGGAAGTGGAAATAGAAAAAGGATTTGGTCCAGCCCGCAAGATTCGGATCGAGGTCGATGACAAGGGTCGAGTGACTGTTCGTGGAGCACAAGAGGTCTGCGTTGTTGTCGAGGCAAAAATCAAGATTACCGACGACAAGACTGAACCCAATTTGTTCTACGTTACGACCAAACTCGAGTTGTACGATTACGTGACGGTCGAAGTTGACCGGCAGTCCGATCGGCCCTGGTGGCGTAGTCACACCAAACCGAAGCTTTCAATCTTGACACCAATAAACCACTGGGACCCATCAATCAAAGTGGTTTGCGATTGCGCTGGCAAAAGAATCGAAATCGACCAAGCACCAGTGAGCGGCGCGGTCAACTTCATTCCCGGCAAGGGGGAACAAGGTTTTCTCCCGATCCCACTCTAATCAATTCCACACAAACGCATCTGGTCTCCGACCCGATGCGTTCTTTCTTTTAATAATCAATCCCCCGCTGTGCCAAAATACCTTTATAGTACGGATGCTTGATCATTTTCATTTCGGTCACCAAATCGGCGGCGTCGATTAATTTTTTAATCCGCTTGTGCCCGGTCATACACAAATGAACCGACTTTGGTTTAGACTTAATCATTTTATAGACCTCGTCCACGGTTAGCAAATCGGATTCAATCGCCGCAATGGCTTCATCGGCAATAACCAAATCATATTTTTTACTCTTGAGCGCTTTGATGCAAAAGTCTAAGGCAACATGCGCGGCATCAATGTGTTCCTGCAGCGGTTTGCGGTCGCCTAAAATTCCCACGAAACCGCGGCCCATGACTTTAACCTCAACATTATCCAGTTTCGTCAAAATGTCGCGCTCACCAGACGGCCAATCGCCTTTTACAAATTGTAGATACAAAACTCTCATGCCAGTGCCAGCAGCGCGCACGGCCAAACCGGCGGCTGCTGAAGTTTTGCCCTTACCGTCACCGATATAAATAATTGTCAGCCCTATACGTTCTTGTTTCATAGATTGACACCTGGTCAAATATAGTTTAAACTTTTTAATCAAACGGAGGAATGAAATGAGTCACGATAAACCGACACCTGAACAGATCCAAGCAATTGACGATCTGGGAGGTATTTCACGCCCTCCAGACTCTCAAAGCGCCCAGGCGCTGCTCGATTACGTAATCGCCGGGTATAACCAAGCCCGAAGCAGTCCAAAGTCCCGGCTGAGCAGGCTACGCGTAGCCCAGAAAAAGCAGGGATACACTGCAATCCACATCGCTAACGGTGCCAAGGTCAGAATCGTCTCGGTATTTCCCAAATCGAAGGCCGAGAGACATCCGTTCATCTGCAGCGAGTTCCAGGCTCTCGTTGCCTTCGTCGAAGGTGATGCGCCTGAACAGGTTGTCGATTTTGCCGAACTGGGTGGGTTTGTACCGCCTCAAGGCAACTGCAACCAGGCGGAGCGCAAAAACGAGGGCCTATCAACCTCCCAGGCCTTAGTGGAGTTGGGTCTTCCCGATCCAGGACGGCAACACCTGACTGCTCAACAGAAGATCTTGAATTTCCTCATGGTCAACGGGAGCCCCGACCCCAACCGGCTCAAGAACTACAAATATCTCACCGATAAGTACGTGGGGAAACGCGTCAGGCACGCACGGACCGGGAAAGTCGGTTTGAGTGAGTTCCTTCTTCCAGTAAAAATGGTGGACGGGATTCCCTCATATGAGATCTGGGTCAGTTGGGAAAGGGATGGCCCCAGATACGCCGCCCTGCCTCAGATTGAACTCCTGGAACAACCGAAACGCTAACGTGACACGAAGGCCGAACAGTCGCAACGACTGCCTCGGCCTTTTTCTTTTACAAAAATTTAAGGTGCTGAAGAAAACCGGCCTTGCAGCCGGTTTAATTTTTATAGTTGGTCACTTTCGGCATCTTCGTCCTGCAAACGCTGCAATTCTGCTTTCAGTTCAGCAAGTTTTTCTCCTGCTCCAGGTGCTGATCGTTTTTCATTTTCGATCATATGAATTGCTTCCTTAAGTCGGTCCATTTTTTCGGTAATCTCTGCTTTACGAGAAACTTTGAAATCAACGTCCGTCATTTCTTGTTCTGTCATACTTATACCCCTTCGTCTGCAGGCTTAGGAGCGTTTTTTTCGTCCAGCTGCCTTTGAAGTTTAATTATCATTCGATCCAGTGCCGCGAGATCGGCCGGCGACATACCCTGAAAAGTTTTCGCTTCTACCAAACCTTTAATCCGGTTTGCCAAATCTTCTTTTGGATTAACCTTCGGCTTATCATCTAATTTTCTGTGTTCTCCCATATCTCCCTTTCTTCCCTCCCTCCGCTTAAAAAGTAAATGTGTAGACGAGGTACTGAAATAAAATTAGCCTTCGGAGTCCCGCTCTAACGGGACGAGAACGCAGGTCGCGTCGAGCAGAAGCGAGACGACGACCGGTAATTTTATTTCCAGTGCCGAGTCGTTACCCACATTTACTGTACCCACACATGTCACATTTCATACACCCCTCGGCCATAACCAGCATTGAAGAACAATCTGGACAGGCTGGCGCGTGGCCCATGTCGGCAATTGAAGTTCGGGATGCAACGACAGATGTCGAGCCGGTTTTCAAATCTTGAGTCACTGCTTCAAATACCGGGACTTCTTCTTTCTTAACTTTTGGTTCGGCAAGCTTGGTAAAGTCTAATTGCAGTTCGGTTTGGCCGCGCTTAATGTGGTTTTCCAAAACATTGGCAATGGCATCTGGCAACGAAAGGATTCGTTCGCCATTATGGAACATTGGGTCTGGTCCGCGAATGCCTTTGAGTTGGTCAACGACGTTGTTTATACCGATTCCCGATCGCAGAGCTAAAGAAATCATGCGGCAAATAGCCTCGGTTTGAGCGCCAAAGAATCCGCCGGCCTTGCCCAATTGCGAGAAGACTTCGAACGGCCCAAATTCATCTTCATTAACTGTAACGTAAAGGCTGCCGTAAGCAGTCATCATTTTGTAAGTGCTGCCGTGCATGACATCCGGGCGCTTACGTGGGGAGATTTTTGTGGTTGAACTGGCCAAAACTGTGGCAGGATTTTGTATGGTTGGCTGTGGCGCGGCAACTGGCTGCGGTTGCGGCGCTGGTTGAGCCACAGCAACTGGAGCAGGTGCAGCTTCAACTTTTGGAGCTGCTTCTGCCGCTTGCTTTTCAACTTGGTCCGAAGCGTCTTTGCCCAACTTTTTGTGATCAGTGGCCAAGACCTGCTCGTCGCGTGATCCGTCGCGGTAAATCGTGCCTCCCTTGCAACCTAGGTCATACATCATCTCGTAAAGTTTTTTGGTTTGTTCAACTGTGTAATCTTCTGGTGCGTTAACAGTTTTGGAAATCGCCGAATCGGTCCAGCGCTGAACAGCGGCCTGTACGCGAACATGCTCTTCCGGCGCTAATTCCATGGCCGTCACAAAATAGTCTGGCAACTTTTCGCCTTCGTGTTCCTCCAGCCAATCCTTGGCCAGCTTGATGTGTTCCTGATGCACGCCCAAACGGGATTTGCGGAAATAGATCCAAGAAAAGAACGGTTCGATTCCGGTGGAAGTGCCGACCATGGTCCCCACAGTGCCGGTTGGCGCCTGGGTCATAATCGTGACATTGCGGATGCCGTACTTCCCGACCAAGTGTCGGATATATTCCGGCATGTTCTTCATGTAACCGGATTCCAAAAACTTTTGGGAATCAAATTGCGGGAACGATCCTTTTTCGCGGGCAAGGTCAACGGAAGTTTCGTAAGCGGTAATGGCAATGAACTGATAAAGTTTGTCGATGAATTTTACGCCTTCGGTCGAACCGTAACGCAATCCCAGATGGATTAACATTTCAGCCAAACCAATCGTGCCCATACCCACGCGGCGTTCGCTCATTTGTTGTTTGTAGTTTTCTTCAAAGAAGTATGGTGTGGCATCAATAACATTGTCCTGGAAGCGCACGGCTTGCTGCACTGTGGTTTTTAATTTGTTCCAATCGACATCGCGGCTTGCAAAATCAACGTGCCTGGCCAAGTTAACGTGACCCAGGTTACAAACGCCCCATGCTGGCAACGGTTGTTCGCCGCAAGGATTGGTACATGGCAATTGCGCAAAGTAATGGGAGTTGGACAAATAATTGGCGCGGTCAATAAAATAGACGCCTGGTTCGGCCGATGACCATGCCGAAGAAATAATATTTTCCCAAATGTCAGCAGCGCGGACGGTTTTGTGCTTAATAACTTTGCCGCCCAAAGTTCGCCACTTGTTCATGTCGCCATCCCAATGGGTTTTGTACATGGAATCAGAAGTGTCCGGAAAAACTAAATCCCAAGGTTTGTCTTCTTTTACTGCCTGCATGAAGTCATCGGTGATACCCACCGAAATATTGGCGTTGGTGATTTTGCCGGCCTCTTTTTTGGAATTGATAAAATCAATGACATCTGGGTGCCAAACATTCAAAATCAACATCAAGGCTCCGCGGCGGGATCCGCCCTGTTCAATCAAACCAGTGACAAAACTATAGAGTGAAGCCCAGGACACGGCGCCGGAAGATCGGCCGTTAACGCCTTGTACATAAGCGTAGCGTGGGCGCAAAGAGGAAACGTTAATGCCAACGCCGCCGCCGCGCGACATGATTTCGGCCATTTGCGACAACGTGTTGAAAATGCCGCCGCGAGAATCCTGCGGGGACGGGATAACGTAACAATTATAAAAAGTCAGGTTTTGTCCAGTACCGGCGCCAGTATAAATGCGGCCGGCTGGCACATACTTCCAATCATCCATCAAATCCTTAAACTTGCCTTCCCATTCCTGCTGCAGTTCCTGGGTTGGTTCAACGGAGGCGATGTGACGGGCAATGCGTTCGAACATTTGTTCTGGTCGGGTTTCCAACGGCTTGTCGACATGCTCCAACGAACGCTTTTCCAAACTACCGTCGCGCAACTTTACCGTGACTTCGCGCAGGTTGGAATCATAGTGATCGACAATACCGATTTCACGCTGACCAGTTTTTAAATTAACACAAACAACTACAGTGTCCCCCACTGCTAAAGTTTCCTTTTTGGCATCCTTGACCGCGTAACGGTCCAAGAATATTTTTTCTCCCAGTTCGCTTAAGGCATTTTTAGTTCGTACTTGTAGGTTGTCTGTGTTGTTTGACATTTTTTCTTTCTATGAAGTTAATTATTTTAGAATTTTTTGAGTTGGAAATTTATTGTAGAGGAAAAATTACAGGATGTAAATCTATAATTTTTTTGCTTCTTTAACGAACTCGTCGACATCGGCAAACTGGCGGTAAACCGAGGCGAATCTAATGTATGCAACCTGATCTTTTCTCTTAATATGCTTCATGACAACGTTTCCGATTTCTTTGGAGCCAATTGCCTCCTTGCCTAAACGCTGAATGTCCTGTTCAATTCCGGACATGATGTTCTGGAAATCTTCATGGCTTAGCGGGCGTTTTTCAAAAGCCTTTCTAATCCCCGACTCGATCTTTTCGCGCATGTACGGTTGCGTGCGGCCATCGCGCTTAAGAATGGTCAGGTCTAAAATTTCCATTTGCTCGTGCGTGGAGAATCGGAATTCACACTTATTGCATTCTCGACGGCGGCGGATGGCCAAGCCTTCGTTAGTTGGGCGCGAGTCGAGGACTTTTGTATCTTCGAACCCGCACTTTGGGCATTTCATATATATTTGGAAAGATAATAGGGTATAAAAAATAAGAGGTTTCTGAATTACCTGTGGAGCCTCTCAATTTAATTTGCCAAATGAACCGAATTTTGGTTTTATACTATTTTTGTGTCGTGGTTAGCCTAAAACCGCCTTTTCCCCCATATTTTGAGCTTGGGGTTTGGCGTGAACACTATATGTAGTGTTTGCCGTAGTTAATATAACCCTATATATAGTAAGTGTCAAAAACCGGCAAAAGATTAAGAATACTTAATATTTCAGATTATATTATTATGCGACAAGGGGTTTATCAACATGTTTATTTTTCCAAGTCTTGTTGGGTCAATAGCGTAAAAATAAAAAAGTGTGATTGCTCACACTTTGTATTTATGGACCGAGACGTTGCCGGCGGCTTCGTGCTCTTTTTGCGGATACATCTGGTCCATGAGCAAGATTATTCCGTAGTGGGTAACCACAATTACTTTTTCCTTGCCATGTTCTTGCTTGATCCAGTCTAAAAACTTAGTTAACCGCCCCTTAACCTGCTCCACCGACTCCCCGCCGAACTTCCGGTAATCGTATTTTAAGTGTTCATCCACCGCGTGGAGATCGGATCCGGTCTCGTGATTAATTTGGGTCCAGGTTTTGCCGCTTAAATTTCCGAAATCGCGTTCTTTAAGCAAATCCGAAACTTGAACCGGGACATTTAGCCGCTTACTTATGATTTGTGCGGTTTGCAAAGCCCGTTTAAGCGGCGAAGAAAGGATTACTTCTGAATCCTTTGGAATTTTGGCGATTAAATCCGCGGCCTGATGCAAACCTTCTTCGTCTAAAACGTCATCAATCCTCTGCCCCATCAATTGATGATGCTTATTATGCTGCGTTTCGCCATGTCTCACAAAAATCACTTCCATAGATTTTATTATTTGTTTCTAGGCCCCATTTTTCTGTCTATAAATATTATACCTATTTCTAAATAATTACTCCATTTTTTACATATGTTCAAATTGGAGTAATTAATAGATTATAAACCTTACAAATTTTTCTAATTTCAAAATTGATAAGATTTCAAAAACTTCTTTTTCACAATCATAATTTATTTCCCAAACACTTTTTTGAACGCATGAAAAACCAATTTCCTTTAATTTCTTTGTTAGTAACCCTCGTCTTTTATTTAACTGGACCGGAATATCAAACATTAACAACCTGGTTTTGCCATCCCGGATTTTTGATTTTATTTTAATATTTTTTAAGTTATATTTTCCCAATTCATCTAAGCCTAATCTAGTTATCTCAATAGATTTATTATTCATAATAATTAACTTTCGTTCCTTTAACCTGACTAACGATCTTTTAAAATTCTGCCTACGTACCTTTTTATAATTACTATACATACCAAAAATTTGAAGAATGTTCGGGGCTGTTATGGAGATAAAAATAATCCCAAAAATTCCAAGGGTTGCTAGAATTATGTATCTGATATCTTCTGTTTTCTCTTTCATTGGTGTGAAAAATAAATAAGAAGATATCCTACTCCGATCTGAACATATGTTCAACCGGAAGTAAGTGTGGAAAACAAAAAAGGTGCAAGATCGAGTGATCTCGCACCCTTGAACTTGGAACATCAAACCCCCTTAATGCTTTCATTGTCTTTGTCGACCAAGTCGACGAATTCCATGACGACCCTTTCGACTGCGCCAGGATCGATGTCTCCGCTCTTGATGACGAACGACGTCATTGCAACCGCATCGGCTCCGGCGTGTACGTAATCGACGACGTCCTGACCACTACTGACTCCGCCCATGCCGGTGATCTGAACGGTTCGCGGTAATTCAGACCGCCACATTGCCACCTGGCCAAGCCCGATCTCCATAATTGCCGGACCGCCCAGGCCGCAATAGCCGTTGACTTCAGGCACCAGGAGGAGCGAGCCATTTGGTTTTAGTGGCCGGACATTTGGAACCGTATTCATCACAACCACTGCATTGATGAGTTCCGGTTCCTTTCGAAAGAGCAATGCCGTCTCCTCAAGCAACGATCTATCGAAATGAGGAGAAAATTTTGCACTTATTTGAACCTTCGGCGCCTCCTCCCGGATCGAAGTTAAGATATTGTAAACTGACCACGGCTGGTAAGTAAGAATTTGTTGCTGACGCCTGTCCACACTCCATATGTTTGGACAACCGAGGTTAACTTCTATGCAGTCAACCTTAGCATCGCGCGCCAGTTCAGCCATGGTCACGAACTCATCGGCAGTATTGCCGGCGATGGAAAAATGGAACGCCTTGCCGTGGTCGTGCGCGTGGTTAACCATGAGCTTTAGATGCTCAAAGTAATACCGCAAGCCGGGATTGGGCAAACCCAAGGAATTCACGGACCGATAACCGTTCCAGTGAAATGTTTCTCCTTCATGCACCCAACGCTCATCTACTGTCCCCGACCCACCGACAATGCCCCCGCATGGAGACTTTGTTGCAGTCACCAACTCCTCAAATGTTTTGCAAACCCCAGCCCCTATCATGATCCGGACGTCTAACTTCCGTCCCATGAGGTACACGCCAATATCCATCCACTCCTCCTCATTGAAAACCGTAGCAGGATTATAACAAAAGGCCGGTGATTGTCGCAATGACAACCAACCGGCCGCTCCGAATTATGAATCTTCCACTCCTCGCTGTGCTAACCCCTGCGCGATCCGTTCAGCAATATCCAGCATTGCTTGCTTCGGGTCTTTTGCTTGAGTGATGGGACGACCGACGACCAGATAGTCTGCGCCGTTTGCCATGGCCACTTCGGGAGTAGCCACGCGAACCTGATCGTCAACACTGTCGGTCTCGGTCCGAATGCCGGGCGTGACGATGATGAAATCTTTGCCAACGACTTCCCGGATTGCCTTAACTTCCAGTGGGGATGCCACAACGCCATCCAAGCCGCATCCCTGCGCAAGCATGGCATAGTGCACGACGAGCTCGGTCATAGACATGCCCTGACCTATCCTAAGCGACGCACGTTCGTCGTCACTAATGCTCGTCAGGACCGTCACGCCGGTTACCAGTGGCCTGTGACCATGTTTGGCCATGCATTCATCCACTGCCTTGCGAGCGGAGCGCATCATAGCAAATCCACCGAGCACATGAATGTTGAGCATCCAGACATGCTCAGCTACTGCTTGCACGGCACCAGCCACGGTGTTTGGGATGTCGTGGAATTTGAGGTCGTTGAAGCAATCCTTGCCGACGTTCTGGATTACTTTCGGAGTTCCTTCGGCCGCATGAATTTGCATGCCGAGCTTCAGTTTAACTCCCAGCCCTCGGCAAATAGCAATGATTGGCTGCGCTTCGCCCAGCGATGGACAATCCACCGCCACAATGATTCTTCCCAGTGCCG
>JANWIA010000027.1 GCA_025450105.1 Candidatus Doudnabacteria bacterium
GCCACCCTGGAGCGATGTCCACCCCAGCCACACCCCCCGTGTGGAAAGTTCTCAAGGTCAGCTGCGTACCTGGTTCGCCGATAGCTTGAGCAGCCACGATTCCTACTGCGGCACCCGGTTCTACTGGCTTGTTAAAGCCTAAGTCATATCCATAACATTTGGCACAAACGCCACGAGTTAGTGTACATCGCAAAATAGTGCGGACTTCAACTTCTGAAGTAGAAGATTTTTCAATTTCTAAAGCCAATTTATCGTCAATCATTGTTCCAGCTTCTGCTACGACCTTACCTGAGGCATCAGTGACATCAGCAGCGAGCACACGTCCAAAAATTCTACGAGACAATGGGCGACCCAAGGCTTCCGAAGAAGCTCGGGTAATCATTCTACCACTCGTAACTTGACAGTCATCTGCATTGATAACAATATCTTGGGCCACATCTACCAAACGTCTGGTTAGGTAACCTGCGTCAGCAGTACGAAGTGCGGTATCTGTCATACCTTTTCTACTTCCGTGAGTGGAAATGAAATATTCCAGAATGTTCAAACCTTCTTTAAATGAATCCTTAGCTGGCAGTTCAATAACTTCTCCAGCTGGGTTAGTTACTAAACCTTTCATACCAGCCATCTGGGCCACCTGCGAAACTGAACCTCTGGCACCCGAATTTACCATCTGGTATACAGTTCCGTATTCATCCAAAGTAGTAGTTATCGCTTCTGTAACTTTATCTCGAACTTCTGCCCAAATTTCTATAACACGGTTGCTGCGTTCTTGGGCAGTCAGCAAACCTTCTTGATATTGTTCAAATGTTTTCTGGACTTCTTCATCAGCTGTTTTAATCAAGGAAGCTTTTATGGCCGGGACTTTCAGATCATCCATGCCCCAGGAAATTCCTGATTTAGTGACATAGTGGAAACCCACACCCTTGATATCGTCTAACAACTGCGCGGTTCGATCAATTCCATAGTCGCGGTAACAAAGCTGCACCACTTGCTGCAAACGCTTTTTATCCATAACATCATTTACAAACCGCATGCCTTCTGGCAAAACCTGGTTGAAAATAATTCGACCAGCACAAGTTTCGATTCGTTTATTACCCCAGCCTTCTTCTAGTCGAACTGTAATTTTAGCTTTAAGGCTGATAATCTCGGATTGATAAGCGAGTAAGGCTTCCTGGGATGAACCAAAATATTTGCCTTCGCCTTTTTCTTTCGGATGTACTCGAGTCAACCAATAACAACCTAGCACCATGTCCTGGTTTGGTCCCATGATCGGTTCGCCAGATGCTGGTTTGAGCAAGTTTCGGGCAGATAACATGATGTTACGAGCTTCATCTTGAGCAGCTGCAGTTAAGGAAACGTGAACAGCCATTTGGTCACCGTCAAAGTCAGCATTGAACGCCGGACAAACTAATGGGTGAATTTGAATCGCCTTACCTTCGATCAAGACTGGCAAGAAAGCTTGAAAGCCTAGACGGTGAAGAGTAGGAGCTCGGTTAAGCAACACATAGTGATCCTTAGTCACCTCTTCCAAAATATCGTAAACCACGGTAGCACCCTGTTCGATCAAACGGTTAGCAGATCGGACATTGTGCGCATATTCGCGCTGGATAAGTTTGCTGATTACAAACGGCTTAAATAATTCCAAAGCCATTTTCTTAGGCAAACCACATTGATGTAATTTAAGTTTTGGTCCGCCGACAATAACTGAACGGCCAGAGTAGTCGACACGCTTACCCAAAAGATTTTGGCGGAAGCGGCCTTGTTTACCCTTCAACATGTCGGCGAGTGATCGCAACTTGCGTTTTTGTCCGGTGGACGCGGTAACTTCTTTGCCATGGCGGATAGAATTGTCGATCAACGCATCAACTGCTTCCTGCAACATGCGCTTTTCGTTTCGAGTAATAACTTCTGGGGCGCCGATTTCCAAAAGTTTCTTCAAGCGGTTGTTGCGGTTGATGACGCGGCGGTATAAATCATTCAAATCGGATGCGGCAAAACGGCCACCGTCCAATTGGACCATTGGTCGCAAATCTGGTGGGATGACTGGAAGGTTGGTGATGATCATCCATTCCGGACGAATACCAGCGCGGATCATGGACTTCACCAATTTCAAACGCTTCAATAATTTACGTTTGTTAACGCCTTCGGCTGTAGTTAATTCACCCTGGATTTCGGCAAACAATTTTTCCAAATCAACTTCTTCCACCAATTGTTTGATTGCGGCAGCGCCGATCCCGGCTTGAAAAACCGGACCGTACTTCAAAGACAAGTCGCGATATTCCAATTCAGAAATAATTTGGTTCTTTTTAATCGACTTCAGTTCGGATCGAGCAAGATCGCGGATCGATTCCAAGTGTTCCAATTCCTTGGCCCACATGTCGCGGACGCGCATGGATTCCGCATCTTCTTTAGCTTCCTTGAGGTCCTTATCTCCTGTCTCCTGACTCTTGCCTCCTGCCTCTTTCTTGCCGACCTTAGCCTGGTTCAACAAAGCTTCGTAACGGGTTTCAATTTCCTTTTTCTTGGATTTAAATTCGCGCTCAATTTGTTCCATGGTCGCAGCGCGGGCATCTTCGTCAACAGAAGTAATAATGTAAGAAGCAAAGTAAGCAACCTTTTCCATTTCCTGGACAGAAAGGTCGAGGACTAATCCCAAACGGGATGGTACGCCGCGCAAGAACCAAATGTGGGCAACCGGAGCGGCCAATTTAATGTGGCCCATGCGTTCGCGACGGACCGCAGCGCGGGTGACTTCGACTCCACACTTATCGCAGATGATACCTTTGTAACGAATGCGCTTGTACTTGCCGCAATAACATTCCCAGTCTTTGATTGGACCAAAAATCTTTTCATCAAAAAGCCCATCCTTTTCTGGACGTTGGGTGCGGTAGTTGATCGTTTCCGGCTTGGTAACTTCTCCATAAGACCAGTTCATAATGTCTTCTGGGGAAGCGAGCTTGAGCCGAACGGCTTTGAATTCTTCGGTTTGCTGTACCATAAAAATGGGACTTAATTAATGTTTCGAAATGCTAATTTGCTAATGGATTGGCAATTGGCGGTATTAGCTGCGCCATTGCGGATTTGCATTACGCTTTCTTTTTCTTCTTTTTCTTCTTGTCGTCGTCTTCTAAAGTTGGTTCTGGAGCATCCAAGTCCGGCTTGTCGGTAGTGGCTAACTCTTTAATCTCCCCGGCTGGTTCCACTTCGGCAGTTTCCAGTTTGGTTCCAACTAATTCCACGTTCAAACAAAGTGATTGCAATTCCTTAACCAAAACGCGGAACGATTCCGGGACGTTTGGTTTTTTGATCGGTTCGCCCTTAACAATCGATTCATAAGTTTTGGCACGGCCAACAACGTCGTCGGACTTGATGGTTAACATTTCCTGCAAAGTATGGGCGGCTCCGTAACCTTCCAATGCCCAAACTTCCATTTCTCCAAAACGCTGTCCGCCGAACTGGGCTTTACCGCCCAAAGGCTGTTGGGTAATCAATGAGTATGGACCGGTGGATCGTGCATGCATCTTGTCGTCAACCAAATGATGCAACTTAAGCATGTAAATAATTCCAACCGTAACTTTTTCAGCAAAGCGATCACCGCTCTTACCATCATGCAAGACAACTTTACCGTCTTCTGGGAATCCGGCGCGTTTTAATTCGGCTTTGATAATTTCTTCTGGTACTCCATCGAGTGCTGGGGAAGCAACTTTGTAGCCAAGCTTGCGGGCAGCCAATCCCAAATGGGTTTCCAAAATCTGTCCGATGTTCATACGGGAGGCCACGCCCAAAGGATTCAAAATAATATCAACCGTTTTTCCATCCTCCATAAACGGCATGTCTTCAACTGGAATGACCTGGGAAATAACACCTTTGTTTCCGTGACGGCCAGCCATTTTGTCCCCGACTTGGATCTTTCTTAAGACTGCAACTGAAACTTGAATGGATCGGATAACACCAGATGGCAACTTGTCGCCTTGTTCGCGTGAAAATTCTCGGATGTGAACAACCTTACCGTATTCACCGTGCGGCAATGTCAAAGATGTGTCCTTAACGTCGCGGGATTTTTCACCGAAGATGACGCGCAACAATTTTTCTTCAGCAGTTAAATCAGTTTCACCCTTTGGAGTAATTTTTCCAACGAGGATATCCCCGGCCTTAACCTGGGCGCCGATGCGGATAACACCGTTCTCGTCCAAATCCTTCAATTTTTCTTCACCAACGTGTGGAATGTCGCGGGTAATAATTTCCGGACCGAGCTTGGTGTCGCGGACATCAACCTTAAAGTCTTCAATATGAATAGAGGAATAGCGATCTTCTTCCACAACGCGGGATGAAATCAAAATAGCATCTTCATAGTTGCCGCCTTCCCAGGACATGAAAGCCACCAACATATTTTGACCAAGTGCCAACTCGGCTTTTTCGATGGCCGCGCCGTCAGCCAAAGGTTGGCCGGCTTTTACCGCTTCACCCTTAAAGACGATTGGGCGCTGGTTAATAGATGTAGAAGTGTTGGATCGAACAAACTTTTGCAAATAATATTCTTTCTTCTTGCCATTCTTTTCCGCAATGATAATCTTTTCGCCGGTAACCGAAGCAACGACACCGTCGTTTTCGGAAATAATAACCTGGCCGGAATCGTAAGCAGCCTTGCCTTCGACACCGGTGCCGACAACTGGCGCGTCCGGTTTGATACAGGACACAGCCTGACGTTGCATGTTCGATCCCATCAAAGCGCGGTTGGCGTCATCGTGTTCCAAAAATGGAATCAAAGAGGTGGTAATGGAAATAATTTGTTTTGGTGAGACTTCCATGTAATCGATGTTGGAAGTTTCTTCAATTGATGGTTCACCGTGGACGCGGGTAGAAATACGTTCGTCGACAAAGTAACCCTTGCTGTCGGTTGGTGAATTGGCCTGGGCAATAATAAAATGTTCTTCTTCATAAGCATCCAAATATTCCAGCTGGTTGGTTAAGTGCGGTTTGATGCGGACAGAAGTCATGCTCTTGTTGCCGGCCAATGCTTTGGCGTGTTCGGAAGTGATTTCGTTGCCAGCAGTGACGACAACTTTTTCTGATGCGTCGAGTAAATCGTGTAATGCAAGTTCACCGACTGCGGATTTGCCGTCGTTTGGAACTAGCTTTAAAACTTTTCGGTAAGGGGTTTCGATAAATCCAAATTCATTGATGCGAGCATAGGATGCCAAGTGTGCAACCAAACCAATGTTTGGACCTTCAGGAGTAGTAATTGGGCAAAGTCGTCCATAGTGGGAGCGGTGAACATCGCGGACTTCAAATCCGGCGCGTTCGCGGGACAAACCACCGGGACCCATGGCAGACAAGCGGCGCTTGTGTTCCAACTCTGCCAACGGGTTGGTTTGGTCCATAAACTGGGACAATTGTGAGGACGAGAAAAATTCTTGGATAACCGCGACAATTGGGCGAACGTGAATCAATTGGGCAGGTGTCACGGTTTCAACATCAGCCAAGCTCATGCGGTCTCGGGCAATGCGGCTCATACGGGCCAGCCCGATTCGGAACTTGCCTTGGATCAATTCCCCGACAGCGCGGACGCGGCGGTTGGAAAGATGGTCGATGTCATCCCAAACTCCTTGGGAGTTGTTGAGCTTGATGACTTCACGGACAATCTGAATCAAATCGTCTTTGGTTAAAATTCGGTCTTCGCGACCAGTAATATTTAAACGTTGGTTGAGTTTGTATCGTCCGACTTCGGAAAGGTCATAGCGGTCTGCATGGAAGAACATTGCTTCGATCAATGATCGAGCGTTGTCGACAGTTGCCAAATCGCCAGGTCGGATTCTCTTGTAAACTTCTTTGAAACCTTCATCAGCAGTTTTGGATGGATCTTTATCTAAAGTGGTTTGCATGTAGCGCATGTCGGGATTGGTGTCGACGTCTGCAAATGACGCTAAAATTTCCTCGTCAGATTGCAAACCAAAGACGCGCATTAAAGCAGTGATTGGAATTCTGCGCTTGCGGTCAATCTTTACGCTAAGGACTCCATTAATGTCTGTGTCTAATTCCAACCATGCACCGCGATTAGGAATAATTTTTGCGCCGTACCAGTTGCGGCCGCGGGCAGCTTCACCCGAAAAGAAAACGCCTGGGGATTTCACCAATTGGGAAACGACCACGCGTTCAACACCGTTGATAACAAAAGTACCGCGAGGGGTCATGATAGGAAAATCTCCTAAGTAGACGTCCTGGGTCTTAGTTTTTCCTGTGACCTTATTTGCCAACTTTACTGAGACATAAAGTGGCGCTTCAAAAGTTGTATTTCTTTCCTTTGCGGTTTTTTCGTCGTACTTTGGCTTGTCCAAGTAGTATTCACCAAAAAACAACTCCAAAGATTTACCTGTAAAGTCCTTGATGGAGTTGATTTCTGCAAAAAGTTCCTTAAGCCCTTTATCTAAAAACCACTTATATGAAGTCAGCTGGACTTCGATCAAATTAGGCATTTCCATGATCTCATGGAAGTGGGTGAAGTACTTTCGGGTACCCTTATGCTTGGTTGGAGTGGTCAGATCTAGGCTAAGGTTAGCCAAATTCTTGTTTTGGGACATAAAATAATATCTCTTTCCGCGCAATGGCAAAAAGAGCCGCATTAGGCTATATTCTTATCAGGTTTATAATCACTTATACATTCTAATCGTTATGAAAATGTTGTCAAGCGATTAGACTTTATTGAAGTCAAATCGTCCCAAGCGAGGGCTTAATAGCCGAGATTTGCGATCCATTATTAGGCTAATCTTAGCCAAATTATCGTTTTAGGTTTGAAATAATATTTTTCAATTTATTTTTAGCCGGTTTGGTGATGTTTGGTGTCTGATCATACATTGGTTTTACCATTTTTTCACCCTTTTTGCCGAATATTTTCTTAAAATCCAAACTTTCGCCCTTTTTAACCCCAACAACCGGGATGTTTAGCGAGAAACCCAATGTATTGGCCAGAATTACCCCGGTTCGGATGCGGCTAAAGTGTCCTGGGCCAACCACAACCGCCACTTTTTGAAGTTTTGCAAAGGTCACCTTTGTCTTTTGAAAGAACTTTTGGACCTCTTCCAATAAAACTTCCGATAACTTATTGGAAACCTTAATCTGTTTCTTGAATTCCCTACCCTCCTTGAATAGAATCAGGGTTATTTTTTCATTATCTGATGTATCAATATATAAAATCATAAAAGAAGCATAACAAAAAATCGCCACTTGGGCGATTTTTAGAATGCTTCTTGCCAGCGAGGAGCGCCTTTGATTTTATCGTTTACCTTTAACAGCTTAATAACTTTTTGAACAAGTCGTTTAGGGTCGTTATCAAAAACAATTCTTTTTCGGCCGCGCTTGGCATTTTTTAAAATCGACTCAATGTTCGCTTCAATGCCACCAGTTTCTGTTAATACTCCTACTATGCGCTTATCTTCAAACGCTGTGGTAAATTCATTCAACGTTCCAATGCGTCCGCAGATTGTAATGACGGCATCGGAAGATCGGGTCATTAACATATTGCGGCCGGAATAATCGAAACCAGTATAGATAATCAGATCCATGTACTTAGTTGGCAACTTGTAAGTTTTAACGTGAGCCGCTTTCGACACAGCAGGAGAAAGTCCAATAGAGATGCCACCTACGGATTTGGCACCACGCGTGGACCATTGTGGAATTCCAATCGTCGCACCGGTAATCAAAATGCAGTTCTGTAATGCGATTTGCCGGCCGACTTCATAGGCTTTGCGAAAAGCGCCAGTTGAACAATTGTCGATGGCCGATCCCGATACCGCAATTTTGTATTGTGTCATTTTGTTTCAAAATAGTTGACTGTTGTTAGTTGACAGTTACCTATCAACAAACAACTGACAACTTTCAACTAATTTTAGAATAAACCTCGAATCTTCCTAGCGTTCTTATAAACATTATACCAAATTGGTGAGAAGACCTGGTCAAAGGCACCGGGATTACTTAGTTCGTACCCACCGAAGCCGCGTTTGAAACGTGAAATTCCGGCCCAAGGATGATTGGTGTCGCCTTCCGGGGCAATGCCGCCGAAGTCGTAAAATCTCAAGCCTTTTGATTTGGCAAACTTAATTGCTTCCCAGTGCAATAAATACGGGGCCATGACTTCTTTATTGATTTGTGAACTGCCGCCGTGCAAATAAATTGCTGTGTCGCCGAACATTGTCAGGAACATGGCGCCCAATGGTTTGCCGTTAAACTCCGCAATAAAAATCTGCAAATGATCCGGATATAAATGTTCAAACATTTTCCAATAATAATTTTGCGGATGCAGCCGAATTTTTGCCTTACTAGCTGTCTCTAATAATAATTTCCAAACAACCAAAATATCTTCCTTGGTTCCCTGCCTCACAACCACGCCTTTCTTCTGCGCCAAATTTAAATTGTAACGATGCTTTGATTTCATTGTCGCCAACAATTCCTCTTCAGTTTTTTCCAATCCTAAAATCCAATTCAGGGTTGGCTGGGGACTTTTTATTGCCTCCGGTAAATCAACTTTCTTGTCCGGTTCGATTCTGGCAAAAATAATTCCATGATCATTTTTTGCTAACTCTAAAATGTCTGCGGTTGCGGCCTGGACATCGCCAAGCGGACCTTTGGAAGAGTATAAATATTTTTTGCCCATCATCAAAGGCAATTCGGTCACAGAATTAATATAATTCGGTCCCGAGAATCGATAAAGTTTATTTCCCAATGAATGCTGGAATTCTCCCCATGTCCAAGATTGCAAAATCGAGCCGCCAAGCTCGATCACTTTTGCATCCCATGCTTCATTTGATAAATCTGACACCATATAATTCAACTAGTTAATCGGTTACGGTTACGAAGCCCGTTTCGTTTAGCGGTAATGGTAACGTAAACCTTA
>JANWIA010000028.1 GCA_025450105.1 Candidatus Doudnabacteria bacterium
GGCGTATCAAAAATTTTAGACCAATTGCGCGAACATAAAATTATTTTTACCGGATTCACGGTCCGCACTGCAACACTGGAAGATGTTTACTTGGACATGACCGGCCGAGAATTAATAACGGAACACACAAACTAATGGCCTTCCTAGAATTTTTCCTAATCAATCTCAAATTAATTTACCGCAATAAGGCCGGAATTTTCTGGACGATCATTGTCCCGGTTGGTATTTATGTCGCCCTTTCAATTTTACCAATCGGCAGCCTAACAAACGTCACAATAGATTATCCAAAATACTTATTGCCCGGAATTATCGCCATGGTTGTCATGCAGGGCGGCATTTATACCTTAGCTTACGCGGTAATTGATTTGCGCAGCCGCGGAGTATTCAAACGTTTGGCCGTAACGCCGGTGACCAAATCTCACTACATATTGAGTTTGATGGGCGCTCGCATTACAGTCATGCTGATTCAAGTTTTTGTCTTGACCGTCATCGGTGTTTTGATTTTCAACACACAATTTACCTGGCGCGGCATCACCATTGCGACTTTGGTCATCCTTGGCGGGGCAATTTTCCTCCTCATTGGATTGATCATCTCAACCTTTGCTCGCAGCTATGAATCTGCGGCACCGATTACAGCCGCACTTGGTTTGCCACTGACTTTTTTGGGGAATGTTTTTTACCCGGTTGAAAATTTACCGCACGGTTTGCAGCTTTTGGCAAAATTTTTACCCATCACGCCGCTGGCGGATGGGCTTCGTCAAACTTATCTTTATGGACACGGTATCTTAGACCTGACTTTTCAACTGACCCTGCTCGGACTTTGGGCGCTCTTGTTCTTTATCCTGGCCGCTTGGCGATTCAAACTTGAAGACTAAAATATCCAAGATCTTAATTCTGAAAAAATTTCCCAACAAACTTTCCTATTTTCTCCGTATCCGTGCTGGCGATACTATTGATAAGGTCTTCGTGCAAAGCTAAATTCTTCTTAAATGCACCGGTTTCCAGCTCCGTAATAATCTGACTGATAATTTCTTCGTCCCGATTCCCATGCATTTTACTTACCGGCATCACCAGTCGGTTTTTTGTTAAATATTTTACATTTAACTCTTCGCCGCCCAGCATCCAATGAGTCAGGACTACTGGCAATCGCCACAACAATGCTTCGGTAGTTGATAATCCGCCCGGCTTGCCAACAAAAATATCCGAGATCGAATACAATTCTTCCATCGGTGAGTAAAATCCAAAAATTTTCAGGTTCTCGCTTTGCAATGGCAACAATTCATCGTATAATTTTTGGAATTTGCCGCAAACTAATAACATGACAAAATCAGAATATTTTTCTTTGATCCTGTTTACTAAATTCAAAATATACTTTTTGTCGACACCATAACCAAGCGATCCCGCGCTGACGACCATAACTTTTTTTTGGGTAATACCCAACCTCGCGCGGACTTCATTTCGATCAACTGGTTTTGGCAACATTGGAATTCCTGCAATCAAGATTCGATCCTCGGGCACACCAAGGTCAATCAACTTTTCTTTTTGCTCCAAAATATTTACCAAATAAAAATCAGCTTCGTCATAAACCCAAAAACGGTGAATATGAAAATCGCTGAAAGAAATTCCGAATGGTTTTTTATATACTCCGATACTTTTAAGGTATGCGACAATGGCGGAAGGGTTAACCTCCACCGAAATTATCATGTCCGGATCGTACTCTTTAATAAGCCTTGCGGCGCGATCACTGTGTCGGCCACCCATGACCTTGCGCAGTGGTAAAAGTAAATTTGTCAGTCGCGTAAAATATATCCAGCTCCAAAACCACGGGATGGTATTATGCATCCAGAAAAAAAACTTTTGACCGCGGTCAACAAGTTTGCCAGATTGAACCACCAGCATGTCCTCAAGTCTTGTTTCGAATCCGGAAACATCTAAATGCTTGGCAATATTTTGCGCAATAAACTTGTGGCCAAGGCCAACGGAAGTGTAAAAGATTAATATTTTCTTTTTCATTTATTTCGTGCCGTTTATCGTTAATATTATTGTGACCTATTCTTATTCTTTTTACAAATTACTGACCTTCACTATCCCGGACGCGATGAGCGATTATTAATCGCGAAGGCGATCCGGGATCTATACACTTTGCCATTAAAATAATTTTGCTATACACTAAATTCATACAATTTAACCAACGAATATGGACACACAAACTTCTCCCCCATCAATGGGTGAAGCACCTCAACAAAGTGCGCCGCAACAACAGATGCCGCCAAGCTCTGGCCCAACTCATAACACCGGCATGGCCATCCTCTGTTACATCGGCATCCTCGTTCTCGTTCCGTTACTGACAGAAGCTAAGCATGATGAGTTCGTAAAATTTCATATCAAGCAAGGTTTGGTGTTGCTGATTTTTTGGATCCTTGGTTCAATCTTTTTTTGGATCCCGATCTTCGGTTGGTTGCTCTGGATTGGCGTCATTGTCCTGATGGTCATGGGCATCATGGCCGCAGCTAATGGACAACAAAAAGAATTACCCGTCATCGGTCAGTTCGCCAAAAACTTCCACATCTAACGGAAAACAAAAAAGACTCCATTTGGAGTCTTTTTTTCATTAGTTAGAGTTTAATATTTCTGATGCTATTTTTTCTGTAGTTAAATTAGCGTCAATTATTTTATCAACAAGTTTTTTATCCTTAAGTTGCTGTGTATACTCAATCATACCTGGAAACCACTTTGATTGATCTTCATAGCCTTCATTTTCGATTCTATCCTTATTTCGTTTTTCAAGTTGTTCCCTGCTTAATAAAAGTTGAATAATTTTAAAGCCACTTTTTCTTGCGCGCTCAATATCATTGAAAGTAAAATAGTTTGTATTTGTAAAAAAAATAATATTATCCAACCCGAGCACTTCCTCGACTATTGCGGGTGCTAAAACATCATGTTTATTCATAAGATCAGTTGGGTAACTACCACCATTATTGGACACCAACTCCTCGTCAATTTCTCCAACCCTCACATGTTGGTTCGAGCGGAGAAATTTAACTAGAGTTGTTTTTCCCGACAATGAGGGTCCGACAACAATTATCTTCATAATTTTCCTGGCGGAGACGAGAGGATTCGAACCTCTGAAGGGCGTAAACCCTTATCGGTTTTCGAAACCGACGCATTCGACCACTCTGCCACGTCTCCGTTATTAACTTACGCTGTGACCAAAACTTTCTGAAAAGTTTTCATGGAACAATATCGCTTGATTACGTCCTGCACGAACGTGAAACTTTTTCTATGAACTGGCGTAACGCCATATTTCATCAAGGCTTTTCTGTGTGACAATGTCGGGTAACCTTTATGACTACTAAATCCGTACATTGGAAATGTTTCATGTAATTGCTTTAGCATTTCGTCGCGGGCAACCTTGGCAATTATCGACGCCGCAGAAATCGACAAAACTTTTGCATCTCCATCAACAATTGCCTGTTGTGGAACATCAACTGATTTCACTTTATGTAAACCATCGATAAATAAAAAATCCGGGCGCTGCCGCAAACCATCTACGGATTGTTTCATGGCCAGCTGGGCAGCATTGTAGATATTTATTTCATCGATTGTTTCGTGTGATACTGTTCCGACCGCAAAATCCAAACAATGATCTTTAATAAAATTAACGAGCTCTGCTCGTTCTTTTTCGTTCGTAGTTTTGGAATCGCGCACGCGATACCACCACTTGCTTTTGCTTCGTTGTTTGCCGATTGATTTTGGATCGAGTATCACTGTTGCCGCAACGACTGGTCCAGCCAACGGCGCAATTCCAACCTCATCACAACCAGCCACATATAAAAAACCTTCATCTAACTTTTGTGTTTCGTTTTTGTATGTTGGAAATTTCATAAAATTTCTTCCAGAAATTTTGGTGGACCTCAGGGGGCTCGAACCCCTCACCTCTTCCATGCCATGGAAGCGCTCTACCAAATGAGCTAGAGGCCCGTACAATATTTTTTGGTGCCCTCGGTAGGAATCGAACTTACATCTTGCCCTTAGGACGGGCCTGCTCTATCCATTGAGCTACGAGGGCAAAGTCAATTCATTTTCGAGGACTAGAACTGTTTCATTTTACTGATTTTTAGCCGTCTTGTAAACTCTCGACAAACCACTTCAATTGTGGTAGACTGGTCAATCGAATTCGTCAGGAGGACGATGTGCCAAATTGGCTCGAGAAGAAGCTCGTTATGAGGAGTGATCCGATCCCAAAAATCTGCGACGTGGCAATTGGGGTCGGTATCGACGTTTCAAAGGATGGCAAGCATGCAAGTCCCTACTCGGCTTCGGTCGCGGACAGATGCGCCGACCTGTACCTAGAAGGAGCCGTGCGGAACGTGCTCTTCACTGGGGGCTATCCTGTTGGTGCCGACCACAAAGAAGCGACCACAATGCGTGACCATATCCAGGGTCGAGTCCCGTCAGACAAACTCGTGCTGGAACTAAACGCCTACCGAACCTATATGAACGCTGACAACACGCTAGCGATCATGAAGGATCAGGGATGGAAGTCCGCAATTGTCGTGGCACAACAATGGCATGCCCGCCGCGTTCTCGCCACGTTTCACAGGCGCTGGCAAGGCTCCGGCTGTCAGATCTACGTGACCAAGGCCTGGTCCGAATACGGCGGCGGTTCACAATCCCGCCTCGACAGTTTCTGGACCTTCGCGGCCTGGGACACTCTCGCCTTCGTAATCTCGAAGGTCAAGGGCTATGTCTAGCCAACACTTACTCCTGCAGTCGAAATGTTTCATCGCGAAACGTTTCACTGCAGGAGTTCTTTTTTAAAAAATAAAATTTCGTTATACTATTTTCTATGATAGCAACCTCACATGTAATTATTGGTGGAACAATTGGGGCGATAGTTGCCAAAACCACTTCCAATCCCGAAGCTGGTGCTGCAGCTGCTGTTGCCAGCGGTATTGTTTCACACTTACTTTGCGATTTACTCCCCCATCTCGACCTACCGCCAAATGCCAAATTTATTGGCGATGATGTCGTCTGGGACAAATCCCTATATAGATTCGCAATTGTAGATTCACTGATCGCGTTTTTCCTGACATTAGCTATTTGGTATTTCCAATTTGAATTCAATTTCCTTTCCGGCTTTGCCTGGGGCGCGCTCGGCGGTTATTTGCCCGATTTAGTTGATAATTTCCCACTTTGGAAAGACGCCCTTCGCAGACTCCCCTTCTTTAAACAGTTTCACAGGTTGCATTTAGGAATTCATAGAACCTGGCAGCCGCAATTCCCAATGCCAAAATATTGGTTACTTGGGACTCTGACCCAAGTAATTGCAATTGCATTGTGCGTTTACTATTTCCCCTACTAGATAGAAACTACCAATCAATGTAAAATATGTTTCATACGGGGTGGCGTATGCCGGTAGTACGCACGATTCGGGTTCGTGTAGACTGGGTTCAATTCCCAGCACCCCGACCAGAATGTCAAACATTCTGTCCCGTTTGACGGGATAGATATTTATATACAAAAACCAGTCCTTGATGGACTGGTTTTTGTTATGTATGCTGAGCTCTTATTTTTATTAATATTGTTCGGCACGTCAGACGTGCCGAACATGAAACAATTAATATATGCATGACAAATTCTATGTTTACGTATTAAAAAGCACTTATGACAAAAAATTATACATCGGTTTCACGTCCAATTTAAAACAACGATTACTGCAACATGCTAGGGGTGAAGTTGTTTCAACAAAAAACAGACGTTACCTTAAGTTAATTTACTACGAGTATTTTCTTAACAAAAAAGATGCGGGAGCTCGTGAAACATTTTTAAAAAGTGGCTACGGACATGAACAGCTTAAGTTGATTTTAAAACGTACGCTGCAATAGTAAAAATTTGGTAAACTGACCTTAAATGGGTCTTTTATATTGCACATAAAAAAGAACGACGCCGGTATCGTGGGAATTGATACCGGCGCTTATGTCCATTGATACATGGTAGGCTCCTACATCGCAACTTCGTTGATCTTTGCAAATCGAGCGTCGACTTGTGCGATTAGCTCCTGCATCACGCGAACTGTTGCTGGATGAAGGGTAATTTCCCCATCCTCATTCAGCTTGAGTACGCGCTTTGCCGAAACAAGCCAGGCTTTGGACTCCTGAGAGCCTGGAGGAATCTGACGTTCCAGGATCGCTCGGCCGTCCACAATCAGCCTGTTTGTGTTCGAACTCACCATGTTTCTACCCTCCTTTCGGTTGGTGATTACTACAGCCCAATGCTGTTGTAGATTAATATTACTAAGAATTCTAGATCCGTCAATGTTTATCGTTACACAATAATTATATACTTTTGTCAATGTTTCACATTAAACCCAAAGGTTTCACAGAAGCAACGTTGTACCTTTTTATCCTGACGATTCCTTTCAACACTAGGATAATCCTTCACTCTGTAAATATCGGTAAGGTCTTTTCGTATACCCAAAGTTTCATGTTTTATCTTTCTGATCTTTTATACCTCCTAGTTGTAGGGAGTTATTTGTTTCATGTGAAACCGACAAGACCATCGAATAAACAACTAGCACAAATTCTCATTTTATTGGGTTTTTGGGCGCTTTTAAGGGCGTTTCACGTGGAACATCTGAATCTGGGCCTATACCAATCCTTAAAATGGGCTGAAGTGCTAAGTCTGGTTTGGTTAATCCCTAGAATCGTGGAACACCGAATCAATGTACTTTACATCTTATTCATTGGGGCCTTGTTCCAGGGATTACTTGGTATTCTCCAGTTTCACGTGCAACATATGGTTGGCCTAAGGTTTCTTGGGGAATACATTGCAGGACTTGGGACCCCAGGGTTATCAACCATTGATATTGGAAACATAAAACTAATCCGAGCCTATGGAACTTTTCCTCATCCAAATGTACTAGGAGCATTCCTTTTGGTGGGGATATCCTCTGGATTAATCATTGTTTCACGTGAAACATTAAAAAACCTCAAGACCCAATTGTTGGTTTCATGTGGAACAATCGTAATAATAGTATCCACATTCCTCACATTCTCGAGGATTGCTTGGTTTGGAACATCAATTTTGCTTGTGGGAAGCCTGTTAATCTTTCTTATAAAACGGGATAAGAAACTTATCATTCTTGTATCAGCCCTTACCATTGTTTCATGTGGAACAATCGTTTCTCTTTATGGTAACCTTCTGAAAGTCAGGACCGCGGAGCTTAATTCTTCATCAAACAGCGTTGTTTTACGTGAAACTTTCAATGATATGGGCCTGAAACTATGGAAATCATCCCAGTTTACTGGAATTGGGACGGGGAATTACATTGAAACAATGAGGGAAAGGTTCGAGCTAGAAAACTGGCAATATCAACCTCCCCACAATGTTTACATTTTTATCCTTGCCGAACTTGGCCTAGTCGGACTTGGGCTGTTTATAGGATTACTGCTAAAAATGGCACGTTTCACGTGGAACAATTTAAAAACCTACGAAGATTACATCTTAAGCATCTTACTTTTAACATTTTTGATCATTTCGAACTTTGATCACTATTTTGTTACAATTCAACAAGGGCAACTAATATTCTTTTTACTACTTGGACTGTTATTGGTCCGTAGCAATCCCAATAAGGAACTAAATGTTTCATCAATTTAAAAAATTTGTTCGAAACCTGACACCTAGGTTCGTCCTTTCAAGCTACCACTACACAATGGCCGCTTTTGCGGCAAAAATCTATAGTAATCCGAGTGAGAAATTAATTATTGTTGGAGTCACTGGGACAAATGGCAAAAGTACAACTGCAAATTTAATTGCAAAAATTTTTGAAGAAGCGGGGATGAAGACAGCAGTTACATCAACTGTCAATTTTAAGATTGGGGAGAATGATAAATTGAATGATTTGAAGATGACAATGCCTGGAAGATTTTTTTTGCAGAAATTTTTGAGTGATGCGGTGAAAGAAAATTGCAAGGTTGCTGTCATTGAATCCTCATCAGAAGGAGTTCTGCAGCATCGTCATATTGGAATTCATTATGACGCAATGGTTTTTACAAATTTAACTCCTGAACATTTACAAGCGCACGGCGGATTTGAAAATTATAAAAATTCTAAAATTGAATATTTTAAAAATTTAGAAAAGTTAATTCAAAAAACAATTGATGGAAAAAAGATTCCAAAAATTATTGCCTACAATTTTGACGATGAGCATGGAAAAGATTTTGCTAAATTTAGAGTCGACCAAATAATTTCTTTTGGTAACTCAGAGCTGGCAAAGGTTCGTGGGACCGATTTAAAAATCCTTCCGGCGGGGATTATTTTTAAAGTTCAAAATATTGATTTTCGCTTGAATTTAAAGGGTAAATTCGACTTTTATAATGCCCTTGCTGCAGTCGCGCTTTGTTCTGGTTACGGAATTGATTTGGGTACTGCCAAAACGGCTCTAGAAAAAATTTCGGTCATCCCAGGACGTATGGAAGTCATAGATAATGACAAAGGATTTACTGTTGTGGTTGATTATGCGCCTGAACCTGAATCATTAAACCAACTTTATGCAACTGTTAAACTTTGGCAAAAAAATAAAATAATCCATTTGCTTGGATCAACCGGTGGGGGACGCGACATTGCCCGCAGAAAAATTTTAGGAAACATTGCGGGGAAAAATGCCGACATGGTTGTTGTCACAAACGAGGATCCCTACGATGATGACCCAACTCAAATAATCCACGATGTCGCGGACGGCGCCGTGGAAGTTGGAAAAGTAATTAAAACAAATTTATTCCGCGAACCGGATAGACGAAAAGCAATTGCCAAAGCATTATCATTCGCGCAAAAAAATGATCTCGTATTAATTACAGGAAAAGGCTCGGAACAAAAAATGGCAGTGAAGGGCGGATACATTCCTTGGGACGATCGACAGGTAGTAATAGAAGAATTAAAAAAACTTTAGCAACAAAAAAAGATCCTGAATTTATGTCAGGATCTTTTTAATTTATTTATTAACCGACAATGATAACCACTCTTTTGCCTTCGTGAATATCACGGTCGAATCCGACCCAATCATGGATGGCGTTCATCAAATTATCATATTTATAAAGAAAATTGGAACCGAGCCTTGTACCCGGATCGTTCGTGATAAATTTACCATCATTGGTATAACCCTTAACCACAAGCATGTGGTAAACCGGGCCAGCACCAACGAAATTAGGGTTGTCCAAGTCCTGGCCAGCGGCAGGTACGATCACTACCTTGCCTGCAGCCACGGCATTTTTAATATCGTCGGTTGTTGGATTATCAAGAAGTTTGACCTGCTTAACTTTGTAGTAATCTGTAAGAATCTTGGCCGTTTCCGCTGCAGTGGTATCAAGATAATACCCAAACTCCTTCATTTCATAATCTTTAATGGCGAGCAATTTCTGATCAGCGTCATTGGCGTTGGCAATTGACTGGCCTAAAACATAACTGGCTGCCATCAATACCGAAGCCTCTTCACAAAAATTCTGGTATGGTTCGGACCAATTGGCATGCGGCGCCTGCGAAGTAAACGGTACCGTCAAATTAACCTCATTTTTTGTGGAGGATGAAGGTGGGGGAGTCGGTTTTGTTGACGGAGGGGTTAGTGTGCCTGGCGGAGGGGGTGGGGGTGTGAAACTATTGTAATCTTGTCCGGGCGGCAAGACAGTATCATCCGTTTTTGCATTTTTATCGTAAAAATAAAATCCCAGCGCCAGAACCAAAGCCAATGTTATAGGCACAACTATTTTTTTTCTCATAAATTTATTGAATGATTAAATTTGCATCAAAAATTGAGTTTGGGTCAGCATAAACGACAATGCCCATGTTATCAAATGGCGCCCAGTTGTTAAAAACTTCCTCTGCGCTCCATAAAAGCTTGCCGTAAATTGGATCGTAAACAATAAAATGAGTTGGGGCATCTGGTGGCCCGGCAAATCCCGCGACAACACGCGCATGCTCACCGTTAGTGGCGTTAATTTGCTTGCCTTGTGGTGTTGTCCAGGTAATTTTCTCACCGTGGCCGTTAAATCCCCAAGAAATTACAGGACGACCGGCGCCAATTTCAAAAGCAAGATCGGAAGGTTTATTAAATCGTTTCACTTCAGCGCGTGTGTATTCATTGGCAACCTCGGCAATTGGATCCCAATACACGCCATACCCGCTAACTCCCATGACGCCGTCGATATCACCGACGAATCCAGTAAACGGATCACCCCAAACTCCTTTGGATCGCTTGGTCGGATCAAAATGCAATTTACTGATAATTTCCGACTCTGAAACATTAATATGAAAAGCGGACAATGCCATCTTAAGCGATGCGATTTCGCAACTCAAGGAATGCTGTTGGCGATGCCAATCCAAACTGATCTGTGAGGTAAACTCACCCTCAACGGAATTCACCCGTAAGACATGGTATTTAAAAGACTGGTACCAATACGTCAAAGTTGCCGGCCAATTCGAACGTTGTGCCTGCCAAAACAGCAAAAAAATGATACTGGCCACGGCTAAGAAAACGAAATTATGGTTTTTGTGTAACTCTTTGATTTTCATGGGTAATATTAGTTTATCATTATTTACCTTAACAAAAAACAACCAAGCGAGTTATGGTTGATTTGAATAAAATTTTTTTTGGTGGACCCGGGGAGAATCGAACTCCCGCTTCCACAATGTCCCGACATTTTTGGCGAGATCTTAGTCCATGGTGGACTCGAGGGGAATCGAACCCCTACCTCAGCAATGCGAATGCCGCGTAATACCATTTTACTACGAGCCCGCCAAAAATGTCGTGGATCCACGATTTATTATAATTTTTTTGAATCTATCAATCTTTCAATTGCCGAGCGCTTCTTCCAGGACTTTATTTGCATTTCTTTAGCTCGAGCCTCGCCAATTCCCAAAAACCCTTCAGTATAAACCAGGGCCCATGGCATATAACGTTTGGTTGACTTTACTAAACCGCGGTTATGTTGCCCAAGTCTAATCGAAACATTTTCACAGCTCCCAATATAATATGAATCATTAACCTTAGATTTTA
>JANWIA010000029.1 GCA_025450105.1 Candidatus Doudnabacteria bacterium
CCAGTACTTTTTTGGGAGGGACCCAGCGAATCAAGGGCCAATTGCCTGTGAACTCAAATACTCCCCACATAGGTACATCCCAGTATTCACGATGAGTACTATCGTCAAGTTCACTTCTATGGTGTGGGACTCTCCATAACATCCCAATGGTGGCGAACTTCCTTATTGTAAAGGGGCGTTATGCCAAAAGACATCCGGGCATTTGTTCCTGGATAGGTTTCCACAACTACGGCCCGTGACGGTTGTTCGTAGACTTTGCGGATAAGAGACAAATTTGTCCTCCTTTTCGATTTAACATCCTAACATTAAAACTAGAGTTATGTCTAGCTTAAAAAACAAAAAAATCGACAGACTGGTCTGGCGATTTTTTTGAACTTACGTTCGTGGTTGTGTTCAGTCGAGATCGATGATTCCGACTTTCCGCGCGCGTCGTTCTCTGTCTTCCTGAATCTCTCGGGCTTCTTCGCACGCCCTGCAGCGAACAGCGAATGGAAGACTTTTCAAACGCCGTTCCGAAATCTCACCGCCGCACTCAAAGCAATACCCGAACTTTCTGTCTTCGAGCCGGATCAGCGCTTCATTAATCTTGCGCAGGGTTTCCCCTTTCATCTGGACCAGGGCAAACTCGATGTCATCTTCGACGTCGGCGTTGGAAAACGCGCTGAGAGCATCGTCTTCGTCGACCGTCGTTTTACGAACCTCGCTCACTTTTTTCATAACCTCGTCGAGAATTTCCCTCCGTCTCTGCTCGAGAATCTTTTTCAGGTCCGCAAACCGTTCATCACTCATAGGTACTGTCACAACATCCTCCTTCGAACTCTGATTCCAAAGTCTACTCTGGAATTGGGACAGTGTCAATGTTGTTGAAAATAAACCCAAAAACCAGTATAATTATTACGATATTTTCGGTTAGCGAGGGTTTGATGAAAAATTAACCCGTAGTCCTGCTAAGCAAGGACGAGCGAGTAGGCTGCATTTTGCGGTAGCAAAATGACAGCGATAATTTTTCAGGCAAATCCGAGCGCATTTTGGGGCGTAGCCAAGCGGTAAGGCAGAGGCCTTTGAAGCCTCCATTCGTAGGTTCGATCCCTACCGCCCCAGCCAGGAAACATAATTATCGCCCTCGTGGCGGTTTTTTGTTATTATATATTCATGCCTGAATCTAAACTTGAAGAACAATTTAAACAGCTCCAGGAATTAGCGAAAAAGGATAAGAGTATCGATGTCGCCGGATTAATGGTTAAGGCCCTGGAAACTCATAATGATAATTTCATCCCAATCAAAGAAAAGCGCTGGGCATATATTGTTTCGATTGCCGTACCGCTTGCCGGTTTCTATTATGTCATCAAGTATTTTACTTCGGATAAGGAAGACGGGCTGCAGAACGCAATGATCTGCACCATCCTTTCCTGTTTTTGTTTAATCATCACTTGGATTGTCAGCGGAACACTGTCTGCAGGGCTAAGTGGTGGTGTCCCGGGCCAAACTGCCAGCCCACAAGAGGTTTTAGACTTAATCCAATAAATAAATTTAGTGAATGTAAAAGCTGACAAATTGTCAGCTTTTTAGTATAATGTTAAAGCTTGAAAGAAATGTTTAGAAACAAAAACAAACTAAAATCCAGTAATTAAGATTAAATATGAGCATTAGAAGATTTTTTACAAAACGGAGATTGATTTGGTGGGGTATTGCTGCTTTGGTTGTTGGGCTCATTGCCATGCAAGTTTACAAATCCAAACACGATACCAGTAATATTTTGACTGAGACTGCCAAACGGCAGAATTTAACGCAATCGGTGTTGGCCACGGGTGAAGTGGTTTCCAACACGGATTTGTCATTGAGTTTTAAAGGAAGTGGCATTGTTAAAAAAGTCAGTGTTAAGGTTGGAGATAAGGTTAAGGCTGACCAACTGTTGGCGAATTTGGAACAGGCTTCGGAATTGGCCTCATTGACTAGTGCTCGTGGTGCACTCGCTTCGGCCCAGGCAAATTACAATAAAGTTTTAAGCGGCGCATCGAACGAAGAAATCCAGGTTGCCCAACAAGCAGTTGATGGGGCTCTGGTCACATTAAACAGCACCAAGGCCCAACAGCAGATTATCGTTAACAACGCCTTGCGTATCTATCTGAACAGCGGCTTGGAAGCCGAACCGCGCTCAGGAAACTATAACAATCAGGATCCGGTTATTACAGGTTCATATTTGGGAACTGTTGAGGGTAAATACACCATCGACCAAAACGGCGGTGAATTCAATATTCGTGGATTAGAATCAATTGATGATGTTAATTTTCCTGACGGTGTTACTAAACCTCTGGGAACCAAAGGACTATTCATTACTTTTCCAGATGGAACAACCAATACCTTTAGCGATAATTGGGATGTTGAAATTCCAAACACACAAGCCTCAAACTATTTAACAAATTTAAATGCTTACCAAGCCGCGCTCGAGTCACAGATAGTGACTGTGGCTTCGGCCCAATCGAATTATGATTCGGCAGTAGCAAATTTGAATTTAGAAAAAGCGCAGGCTCAACCAGCAGATTTACAGGCAGCGCAAGCGCAAGTCTTGTCTGCGCAGGGCCAAGTCCAAAGCGCGCAATCAGCTTTGGAAAATACAATCATCCGCGCTCCGGCGGACGGAACAATCACCAGTGTTGATATTAAGGTCGGCGAGTTGGCCACATCCTCAGACGCGGTGATTGTGCTTCAAGACGTCGATAATTTGTATCTCGAGGCCAATGTCAGCGAAGCCAACGTTGCCTTAATTAAAATGGATCAGGAAGTAAAAGTTACATTTGATGCACTCGGCCCGGACAGAGAATTCATCGCAAAAGTTGCTTCGGTAGAACCAGCCTCGAACGTTGTTTCCGGAGTGGTCAATTATAAATTGACGGCAAGGATTGATCAGTTTTCGGAATTGCGTCCGGGTATGACCGCGAACATGACCATTGAAACCGGATCGCGATCCAATGTCATTGCCGTGCCGCAACGTGCCATCATCCAAAAAAATAACAAGAAATATATTCGCGTGGTCACTAACCTAAAAACCAAAGCGTATGTGGAAACAGAAGTCCAAACTGGTTTGCTGGCTGATGGCGGTTTAGTGGAAGTCAATTCCGGCCTGCAAGCGGACCAGGAAATAATCACGTTTATTGATAGCAAATAAATGTCCCTGATTGAAATCAAGAACCTGACCAAGGATTACGTCAACGAAGATGTAGTCACGCCGGTTTTGAAGGGGATTGATTTTAAAATTGAGGCCGGGGAATTTGTGGCCATTATGGGCCCGTCTGGCAGCGGCAAATCAACCCTAATGCATATTTTGGGATTTTTGGATCGGCCGTCATCGGGTAAATATTTATTCCAGGGTAAAGACACAACCGAGTTCGATGACCAAATGCTGGCCGAGATCCGTAACGAAAGCATTGGTTTTGTTTTTCAAGCTTTTAATTTGTTGGCCCGGACTTCGGTTTTGGAGAACGTGAAGTTACCGTTGGTTTACAGCAAACGAGAAAACCACGACGCTATGGCCACAAAGGCTTTAGAGGGGGTGGGGCTTGGTCATCGGCTGAATTTCTTCACAAACCAAATTTCCGGCGGGGAAAAACAGCGCGTGGCAATTGCTCGGGCATTGGTCAACGAACCAAAAGTTATTTTTGCCGACGAACCAACCGGGAACTTGGATTCCAAATCAGGCAACACGGTCATGAAAATTTTGCAGGACTTAAACGACCAGGGCAAAACGATTATTTTGGTCACGCACGAAATGGACACGGCCGAGCATGCCAAGCGATTGATCAGGATCAAGGACGGGCAAATTATTCTTGACGAGAAAATCAAACAACGAAAATTAGCTAAGGACCAAGGTGAGTTAATAAAATGATTATTTCCTGGATCAAAAATATTAAACAAGTCTACACCGCGATTTTATCCAGAAAAGCGCGGTCTTTTCTTACTGTCCTGGGAATCGTTATTGGCGTGGCCGGTGTGATTATCATTCTGTCGCTTGGGGCCGGCGCCCAAAGTCTGGTCCTATCCCAAATTACCAAACTCGGGACTAATTTGATTGGGGTGTTGCCCGGAAAAAGTAATGAAACCGGTCCGCCGGCGCAGGCTTTTGGGATTCAGGTCACGACCTTGATTCAGGAAGATGTCGTGGCTATGCAGGATAAAACCCGCTTTCCACACATTACTGATATCGCTGGATTCGTTACGGGGCCTGCGACAATCATTTGGCGCAACCAAAATATCGATACGAATTTTGTTGGCACGCAGGCGGCCTATCCAAAAATCCAAGATGTGGAAGTGGCAGAAGGCCGGTTTTTTGATGAGCGCGAAGAACTTGGCTCAAACGTTATTGTTCTTGGGTTTGACATCAAACAGGAATTGTTTGGAGAGACTGACGCCATTGGCGAGGTCGTAAAAATTAAAAATGTCCCATTGCAGGTGGTTGGGGTCATGGCTAGACAAGGCACAGTTGCGTTCCAGAACCAAGACGACCAGGTTTTTATGCCGTTAAATATTGGCCAACAACAACTGCTGGGAATTAAATATATTCAATTCATTCGCGGCAAGGTTGATTCATCGGACAATGTCGACTCAACTATTTATGAGGTCGAGACAATTTTGCGGGAGCGTCACCATATTAGTGATCCGGAAAATGATGATTTTTCTGTCCGGGATTTAGCTTCGGCCGTTGATACGTTATCGGCAATTACCGATTCGTTAAAATTATTTTTAGTTGTCATGGCTGGAATTTCTTTGGTTGTCGGTGGCATCGGCATTATGAACATCATGCTTGTTACTGTTGCGGAACGGACCCGCGAAATTGGTTTGCGCAAAGCCGTTGGCGCCACGAACAAACAAATCCGTAACCAGTTTTTGATTGAATCCGGCGCCCTGACTTTATCCGGTGGCGTTATTGGAGTGCTGATTGGCGTTGTAATTTCTTATCTTGCCGCAATTGGGGCAAGGCTTGCTGGTTTTGATTGGGACTTTGTGGTCACGCCGCTGTCCATTATCTTAGCCATTGGCGTTTCGATTCTCACAGGTGTGGTTTTTGGTTTGTACCCGGCGTTTAAAGCAGCCAAACTTAATCCAATTGAGGCTTTACGATATGAGTAGATTGATCCGAATATTTTTCCAAGCGGTGCGCGCTCTGACTTCGAACATGGTTCGAAGCACTTTAACTACGCTTGGAATCATTATCGGCATTGCCACCGTGATTATGGTTTTTTCAATCGGTGAAGGATTTAAGAGTTATATTACTTCACAAATTGAAAATTTCGGAACCAATACAGTCTTTATCCAAACGCGCGTGCCGCCCACGACTAAAGCGCGAAACGGCGGACCGGCTAACAATGGCCCGCAATCAACTGTAATTGCCATTACGACTTTTAAGAACAAGGATATTGAGGATATTAAGCGATTGCCAAATGTTAATGGTGTTTATGGTGCAGTGACCGGACAAAAAGTTGTGTCCTACCAAAATGTCACCAAGAACGCCATTATTTTTGGAGCCAGTCCGGCGCGGTTTGATATTGACCGCGGCAAAATCGAAACCGGGCGGGCATACAACGAGGCCGAAAACGCTGCAGCGGCCCAGGTCGCGGTTCTTGGTTCTGATATTGCCAAAGATTTATTTGGCCAAAATGATCCTATAAACAAAATTATTCGCGTTTGAGAATATAATTTTACGGTTGTCGGCGTTTATGAACGCCGCGGCAGTTTTGGTTTTTCCAATGATGACCAACAGGTTTTTGTGCCGCTTTTCACTGCGCAGAAAAAACTATTGGGCATCGACCATTTGGTATTGGGCATTGCCCAAATGAAGGACCAGACCATTGCTGAAGCAACTGCGGAGGACATGCGGTTTATCATCCGGAAAAACCACGGTATTACCGACCCAGCCAAGGATGATTTTGAGGTTATGACCCAGGCGGAAGGCCTGGAAACTCTTGATACGATCCTAAATGCTATCAAGTTCCTGCTTATTGCCATTGGTGCCATTTCCTTGGTCGTAGGAGGCGTTGGAATTATGAATATCATGTATGTCATCGTAACTGAAAGAACGGCTGAAATCGGCCTTAAAAAAGCCCTGGGAGCCACTCAAAAAGATATCCGTGACGAATTCCTGATTGAGGCGCTTTTGGTAACGCTGATCGGCGGCATTCTGGGAATATTGGTAGGGACTATGATGTCATTTATTGTCGCCCAAATTGCCAAGGCTTTTAATTTCGACTGGAAATTTGTGGTCCCTTTAAGTGGTATTATCATAGGTGTTGGTGTGTCCGGCACTATTGGTATGATCTTTGGAGTCTTTCCCGCCCGCAAAGCTTCGCGGCTGGACCCAATTCAAGCGCTTGGCCACGAGTAACCAGACTTGCCATTTTGCGCCGAGATTCCTAAAATACCTTTATGACCTTTGATTTTGACCATAAATTTGCTAGATTTAACAGCCCCACTCATGGCCAAATGGACTTTCCTGAAGTCGTTGAAAAACTTCTTGGATATCTTCAAGCTGAACCAGGGATGGCTTATGAATTGATTATTGGCACTGATTCCATGCCCGGCCCGGATGCCGAGGCCGAGTTTGTCTCGGCTATTGTAGTTCACCGCAAGCGCAGTGGTGGAATTTATTTCTGGTCCAAGCGCCACGAAACCAAACTTCACACTTTGCGCGACCGAATTTTTCTGGAAGCGTTGTCGTCCCTTAAGTTAGCCGAAACTTTAATTACTTCGCTTCGCGAAAAACAAATCACAGACTTCAACCTGGTCATCCACGTTGACGTTGGCCCAAATGGCGAAACCAAAAAAATGGTTCACGAAATCGTGGGCATGATCAAAGGAAACGGATTTGAAGTTAAAACCAAACCAGATTCCTATGGCGCATCGTCAGTTGCCGACCGACACACCTAAACCTTACTAGTGCAAAACCCTGCTTCTTACGAGAGGCAGGGTTTTTTGTCCACAATTTTTTGTGTAATATTTCACATTCTAGCCATAAGCCTGTAATTGCTTTGGCTATGCTGGCCAGTTGAGGCATTGTGCGGAATGTATAAAATACTAGTATGGAAGTACAAGAAGTTTTTTATGCAATCGCCGCGTTTGCCATGGGGCTCTTAAGCCTGGTTTTGGTTTTAGTAATTGTGACGCTGTTCGTTTTGCAAAAAGCAATTCGAAACGCCGGCAACCAAATGGCGGAACTGCGCAAAAATTTTGACCAATCAATGTCTTCTGCGGCCAGCAAATGGGGTACAGTAACTTTAATGGGAGTAGCCTTGAAAATATTAACCAGGTTAATAAGGAGATAATATGACACATTATAAGGAAAACAGTATTGGGACCGGGGCGATTGCGTTTCTTGGTGGCATGGTCGCCTGGGCATTGCTCGGCCCAAAGATTAAATCATGGCTGAATAACAATGAGACCTGGAACCAAATGAAAACCGAAGTTTTGGATCAGGCCAGGAACGTCAAGGACATGACTAAAGAGCAGTACGAAAAATTGATTGACGAAACATCGGATAAATATCGCAAAGTAAAACGAATCGGGGACAATGAATTGCAGGATTTGAAAAGTGATCTATTAAAGCATTGGGATAAAATCAAAATCGCCTGGCAAGAATAGGCGATCTGAACCGATACCCGCTTCAATAAAATTAATTTAAGAGGGAGGTGATTAACATGAACGTAATATTGTGGATTGTATTCGGAGGCATTGTCGGCTGGCTGGCCAGTTTGGTTATGCGCACGGATTCGGAAATGGGTGTTGGGGGCAATATCATTGTTGGTATCCTCGGCGCACTTTTGGGCGGCTGGATCGTAACATTGTTTGGTGGCCCAATGGTTACAGGGTTTAACCTCTCAAGTTTCATCGTTGCACTAATCGGCGCGATTGTGCTATTATCGATTGTTCGAGGCTTTAGAACCCCGGTCAGTAGAGGGTTTTAACCTAAATCATTAATCAAAAACATATGGCAGAGCCAAGTGAAGCACACTACCATCACTATCATGAGCATTTAGAGTCTGAATCTGAAGGTAGCCGAATGGTCTGGGTTGTCCTGACCGTTATCCTGGTAGCCGCAATCCTGTTACTGGGTTTCCGCTACATTGGACGAAACACGACCCCAACCACGGATAATTCAACCAATATAAATGTTCCAAATCCGGTACCGACAAATGGAGCAGGCGAAACAACCCCGTAAAAATAAAATAAAAAACCTCTCGTTTCTCGAGAGGTTTTTTATTTGCCACTATGTAAGAGGTTACTGGATTTGAAGGATATTCTTAAGTTTTTGTTCAATGACATGCTTTGGCGCCGCACCAACGATCTCACCAATGATTTTTCCGCCTTTGAAGACTTTGAGAGCCGGAATGCTGAACACTGAATACTTGGAGGTCGAGGTCGGATTTTCATCAACATTGAGTTTCCCGACTGATAAATGCTCTTTCAGGTCCTCGGCCAGTTCGCTGACTGCCGGAGAAACCTGTTTGCACGGGCCACACCATTCGGCCCAGAAGTCCACCAAAAATGGTTTTTCCGAAGCCAATACCTCTTGATCAAAATTTTGATCGGTAATTACATGTTCCATTTGTTTTCTTTCTACCGCATACCCTGCATTAGCCGCGTTTGATGATTATCAGTAGTAAACGGATTACTTTACGTTGCCAAATTATTATAAGGGTCCGGAATTTAGGTTGTCAACGAGCCGGCGGTTGCTTAAACATTGTTTCTCTAGTAAGATATTTAAGAATTATTGGCAAAAATGAAACAAATCGGCACCCCCACTAAAATCATCACCGCAACAGTCCTTTTGGCAGGGACGCTTTTTTTTCCGGCCAAGGCTTTGGAAGAAAAAATTATCAAACCGGCTCGCGTGGCCGGAGTTTCCGCCACTAAAGAGCAACCGTATATTAACCCTGCGCCCGAGTTTTTAAATTCACCAGTGACTCCGGAACTGACTGCCAAAGCGGCTTATGCCTTTGATGTCAATTCCGGCACAATTTTGTATACCAGCAACTTTGACGAAGCCTTGCCAATTGCCAGTCTAAGTAAGCTTATGACCGCCTTGTTGGTTTTGGAAAAACGCGACTTGAATTCAATCATGGTTGTCACAAAGGAAGACACAACAGTCATTGGCACGAACATGGGTTTGTTGGCAGAGGAGCGGATTAAAGTCCTAAATGTTCTGAAAGGCATGTTGATTTCTTCCAGTAATGACGCGGCGAAGAGTTTAGCCCGAACGACATCGGTTACCGAACAAAGATTCGTCAGTTTAATGAATGAGCGCGCGCTTGCTCTGGGAATGACGCAAACCAGGTTTACAAATCCAACCGGTTTAGACGGTTTGGATAATATTGATAACAATTATTCGTCGGCGTTTGATTTGTCGTTATTGCTTACTGAGCTTAACAAGCACGAAATATTTTCCGAAATTGTCAAAACACGGGAAGAGGAAGTCACTTCCACCAACAACTACATTGTCCATCGATTGCACACGACCAACAAGCTAATGTTGGAAAATCCGGAAGTCGTTGGAATCAAAACCGGATTCACATCATTAGCCAAAGGAAATTTGATTATCCACCAAAATCACAATGGTACCGAAATTGTGACCATTGTTTTAGGTAGTGACAACCGTGAAGAAGACACCAAAAAGTTAATTGAGTGGATTTTTAACGCTTATCGTTGGTAGTCCAGTCTGGTGAGTCAGTAATTTTGCCTTGACGATACCATTTATGGTATAATAAAGGTGATTTTTAGTGTTAAGGACAGATTTTCTTTTTTTGAGAAACAAAATTCATGGCAATTTTTGACCAAATCATTCGGGTTTTCACTTTATCAGCACTTTCCTTCGTTACGGCAATACTTTTGACTCCGTTATTGAGTGGGTTGCTGTACAAATACAAGGCCGGAAAACAGATCCGGGCTGACGGCGATACTCCGGTCTTTACCAAATTACATTCCAAAAAAGCAGGAACACCAACCATGGGTGGGATTTTAGTTTGGTTTACGACCATTGCGCTGGCGTTTCTATTTTGGTTTCTGGATCGAGTTTTGAATTTAGAAATTTTTCACCCGTTGAATTTTTTTACGCGACAACAAACCTTATTACCGCTCGGGGCGCTGTTGGCCAGCTCGATGCTTGGGTTTATAGATGACTACTTGGGCATTCGCGGTATCGGTGGGAAGGGCGGCGGTTTGCGAATCCGATTCAAATTGGTTTTGTATACCATGGTCGCTGTTGTCGGCGCCTGGTGGTTCTATTACAAGTTAGGTTTTGATACTTTGCATATTCCTGGGTTCGGAGATTTTGTCATCGGCGCTTGGTATTTGCCACTATTTATCTTTATTGTTGTCGCAACCAGTTTTTCTGTTAACGAGACCGATGGCCTGGATGGTCTGGCCGGCGGCGTCCTAACGATCGCATTCTTTTCATTTGGACTAATCGCGTTCCTGCAGGGGAGATTTGAACTTGCCGCCCTGTCCGGAGTAATTGGTGGAAGCTTATTGGCATTTTTATGGTTTAATATTTACCCGGCAAGATTTTTTATGGGTGATACCGGGGCGATGGGTTTGGGTACTGTCCTGGCTGTCATTGCATTTTTAACCAACTCTGTTGCCGTACTACCCTTGATCGGTCTGGTTCTAGTCATTGAATCGTTATCAGTTATGATCCAGTTGACATCCAGAAAATTATTTAAGAAAAAAGTTTTTATTTCTACCCCGCTGCACCATCACTTCGAGGCATTGGGTTGGCCGGAAACAAAAGTCACAATGAGGTTTTGGGTAATATCCGCGGTCGGGGCAGTGGTTGGGTTGGCAGTTAATTTAATTGGACGATAAATGAAAGATATTTTAATACAAAATGGCACTGTGATTGACGGTATTGCCAAGGCGGCTTACAAAGCCGATGTTCTGATTGATAAAAATAAAATTGTGGAGATTACTCCAAATATTTCCGAAAAGAGCGCCAAGAAAGTTATTGATGCCACAGACAAATACGTCACACCGGGATTCATCGACATCCAAAACCACTCCGATTCATATTGGACAATTTTTGATCAGCCGGATCAGTTAAGTTTAGTTTCGCAAGGAATTACCACAATTGTCATGGGCAATTGTGGTTCTTCATTGGCCCCGATTTTTAACCAGGAGGCAATTAAGACTGTTCAGAAATGGCACAGCCTGACAGGAGTTAACGTTAACTGGGCGACATTTGAGGAATTTTGCAAAGCATTGGAGCAAATTAAAATCGGCGTTAATGTCGCGAGTTTAATCGGCCACGCCACTTTGCGCCGCGGCTTACTTGGAGATCAAGTTAGGAATATTACCCCCGGCGAATTGAAAGTTATGGGCAAATTACTAAATCAATCTTTGGATGAAGGCGCGCTAGGACTGTCGCTGGGATTGGTCTACGCGCACGAAGTTGATTCAACTCAAACTGAATTGGAAGAATTGGCCAAGAACCTAAAGCGCCAGGATAAATACTTAAGTATTCATTTGCGAAACGAAGGCGCCGAAATTTTAGACGCCGTAGACGAAGCCTTGCACATTGCTCAAAAATGCGAAATCAAACTAAAAATTTCCCATTTGAAAGTTCGCGAAAAGCAAAATTGGCATTTGTTTGAGCATGTCATGAACAAACTGGAAAATGCTTTCCACCAGGGTTCAGATGTTTCTTATGATGCCTATCCGTATTCCACTTCGTGGTCAGTCCTCTATACATATTTACCGCGCTGGGCGTATGAAGGCGGGCGTGATGCAATTTTAGCTAAATTAAGTAATCAAACAGAACGCCGAAAAATTTTGGATTTTTTGCGCAACCAGCAATACGATTACAACAGCATGCGTGTCGCGACCGCAAAGGATAACCCAACGTTAGTCGGAAAGACTATAGGTCAAATTGCCGAGAATCAAGGCGTGTCAAAGGAAGATGCAATGTTGACCGTGCTGGCCGCATCCAAAGGCCAGGCCATTGTTTTTGACCGTAATGTCTCGACCGAACAAATGGAATTATTAATCTCCTCGCCGCTGGCAATTGTCGCCACCGATGGTGCCGGATACACCCACGAGAGTGCAGACTTGGTCCACCCGCGATGTTTTGGCAGCATGCCAAAATTACTGAAACTTGTCCGTGAGAAAAAACTTTTAACCTGGGAGCAGGCTATTAAAAAAATTACTTCTGAACCAGCGCGTTTAATGGGATTGAAATCGCGAGGGGTTTTGAAGCCTGAAGCCTTTGCCGACGTTGTGGTTTTCGATCCGGCTACGGTTTTAGATTTAGCCGATTACGACCAGCCATATCAAATTGCCAAGGGGATTACCACTACCATCGTTAACGGGGAAATTGCCTACAGTGAAGGTGAAGCTAAGACTCAAGCCTTGGCCGGGGAAATAATTCGACGATGATCAATTTAACAGGAAAAAAGATTGCCATCCTTGGCATGGGAGTAAACAACCGCCACCTGGCGGATTATTTTACTAAGCAAAATATTCCGTTCAAAATTTTTGATGGCTGGAACGACCCAATGGAAATAAAAGAGCAACTTAGGGGTTACGAGATTGTTTTTCGAACGCCCGGATTGCCCTACAAATCAGAACTGATCCAAGCCTTACAAAAGGACGAGGTGGAAATTTATAGCCAAACGAAATTGTTTTTTGATTTGTGTCCGTGTCCGATAATTGGCGTGACCGGCACGAAAGGCAAAGGCACCACTTCCAGTTTGATCAGCGCCATTTTAAAAACTGCCGGAAAAAAAGTTTGGCTAGCCGGCAATATCGGTGGCGATCCATTTGAATTTTTGGACCAAATCCAGGAATCGGATTTTGTTGTTTTGGAGCTTTCCAGTTTTCAGACACAAGACTTGCATAAGGGACCGCATATTGCTGTGGTTTTGAACGTAACCCAGGACCATATCAACCCAAACCTAAAAATGTCCACGCATTACTCGCAAAAAGAATATGTGGAAGCTAAATCTCAATTACTAAAATTCCAAACCGAAACCGATTTTGCTGTACTCCACCCGGCCCTTCCAGATTGGTTTAAGGATTTGGGGATGGCAAAGAAAGTTTTTATAAATCCGGATAGTGTTGCGGATTTCAAAACTCAGTTGCTTGGGAAACATAATTTAGAAAATATTTCCGCTGCTGTGGAGTCGGCAAGATTTCTCAATATCGATGACAAAACCATTCGGGCGGCAGTTTCGGAATTTAAACCATACCCTCATCGGTTACAGTATTTTAAGGGGTCAGATGAGCTTGTTTATGTCGATGATTCTGCCAGTACTAATGAAGAATCTTCGATTGCCGCGATTCGCGCCATTACCCAACCAATGGTTTTGGTTCTTGGTGGATCTGACAAAGGATTTGATTACAAAACATTGGCCGAGGAAATTTTTAACACTGATCGTATTAAAGGTATAGTTGTTATGGGTGATGTTGCCGATAGGATTAAAGGCGCGTTAAGTGCCTATTCTGGAAAAATTGTTGATGGCGGCAGCAATATGAAAAGTATTGTCGCGGCGGCGAGAAGTTTAGCCAGTCCCGGGGATGCGATTGTTTTGTCACCGGCTGCAGCGAGCTTTGGGCTTTTCAAAAATTACAACGAGCGAGGGGATTTGTTCCAGAAGGAGGCAACATCTAAATGAAGAAATTTTTACCATCAGTAGATTATTATACGCTTGGAGTTGTTGTCGCGCTTCTTGGATTTGGACTGATTGCATTATCGTCGGCCTCAACCGTATTATCGTTCGAGCGCTTCGGCAACAATAATTATTATTTTTTGCGCCAAGTACTTTATGGATTGTTGCCGGGGATTGTCATGTTGTACATTTTGTCACGGATTGACTATCACATTTGGCAAAAGTTTGCGCCCTTGGCGATTTTTGTCGGCATCGCATTGTTGGTTGTGGTATTGATTCCATCCATTGGGTTTAAAGTGGGAAATGCCCGGCGTTGGATTCACTTTGGCCAATTTTTATTTCAGCCGGCGGAGTATGTAAAGCTTGCAGTGATTTTTTATTTGGCGAGTTGGTATGACAAACGCCAACACCATGTCCACGATTTGTACTACGGATTTTTGCCGATTTTAGCCATTATCGGATTAATATCTGGCTTGATTATTTTGCAGCCGGATATGGGCACCATGATGGCCCTGGTTGCCATTGCCGCTTGTATGTTTTTTATCGGTGGCGTGCACATGAAATATTTATTTTCCGCAGCGGGTGCTGCGCTGTTCATGTTATGGATTTTAATCAAAGCCGAACCATACCGTTTGGAACGTTTAACGACATTTTTTGACCCGTCGATTGATTCCAAGGGAATTTCTTATCAAATTACCCAGGCCTTGATTGCCATCGGTTCTGGTGGCATATGGGGGCAAGGCTTTGGCCAATCGCGGCAAAAGTACAGTTACTTGCCGGAACCAATCGGCGATTCCATTTTTGCCATCATGTCGGAAGAGCTTGGGTTTATCAGAATCTTAATTGTCCTACTTTTAATTTTTGCCTTTGCCTGGCGCGGCTACAAAATTGCCCGTAAGGCCCCGGATACTTTCGGAAAATTACTGGCTGGTGGAATTACTTCTTGGATAGTTTTTCAGACCTTAATAAATATTGGCGGCATTACCGGCATCATACCGTTGACCGGGATCCCGTTGCCCTTTATTTCCTACGGATCAACGGCCTTGGTTGTAAACCTATCAGCAATTGGGATCCTCCTTAATATTTCCCGCTTTGCGGACCTAAACAATGAACAAAGAGCTTAAACAGCAGGAATTTCCAAAAGGATCATCGCCCACGGCACAAATTTTCACGCTGGTTAGCGGAATAGTCGTGATCATGTTGGTTATGCAATCCATTGGTTATTTGGCCGCGGCAAAAAATGATTCTGAAAAAATCCTAGGTGTTGCAACCCAGGGTTATTCCAATATTAATTTAGCTGCAGATGATTTAAAACAACAGAATTTTGAAAATGCCGCCAGCCTGTTTGAAGCAGCGCAGGTTAATCTCGATACCGCGGCAGGAAGCCTGGACCAGTATTGGTTGCTGACAAAGATTTTACCTCAGGCAAAAAGTGCTGATAAGTTACTCAATGGTGCACAGTATTTGGCGCAGGCCGGTGAACGACTCAGTTCATCACTGAAGATATTAAGCGAATTGAAAGTGAATCATGAAGGTGTTGAGACGGTTGATTTCACAAGTTTATTGGCACAAAGCAGTGCCTCGCTCCAAAGTACCCTAACTCTTTTGAGGTTAGCGCAAACAGAATTTGAGGAAGTTAGTAGTTTGCCAGAACCTTATTCGGAAAATTTGACGATTGCACAAGCCCAAATCACTTTACTTCAAGGATTACTCACCAACATGGTAGAGATTGAAAATTTGTACTTATCAATTTTTGGAAGCCAATCCAAAACTTATTTGTTGGTTTTTCAAAATTCCGACGAGCTACGGGCCACTGGAGGATTTATCGGCACATTCGGTGTTTTGAAAATTGCTGATAATAAAATCCAAAGCTTGAATATTGAAAGCATCTACAATTTGGACGGGAGTATCTATGACCAAATCGCGGCACCCGGCCCGTTTCAGCCGGATATAAAGAAATGGGGCAGCCGGGATGCTAATTGGTTTGTCGATTTTCCAACCTCTGCCCAAAAGCTTTTGGAATTTTTTGAGAAAGGGCGAGAAACTGCCGACGGGGTAATTGCCCTGACACCGCAGGTTTTTGTGCAACTATTAAATCTGACTGGTCCGATTGAAATGACGGATTATAACGAAGTTTTAACCGCAGATAATTTTAAAAACACAGTGCAGCGGGAAACTTCTTATGAGTATGACAAAGAACTGAACCAACCAAAAAAGTTTTTGGCGGATTTTGCGCCGGTCTTTTTGGATCGCTTACAGAATTTGCAGGATCAAGATTGGATCAAACTGCTTCAAATTTTGAACGACAATCTATTGGCTAAGAATATTTTACTTTACAGCACGGATCCAAAAGTCCAGGAATTTATTGAAAGATTGGGTTTAGCCGGAGATGTCGTCCAAACGGAGGGTGATTATTTGTATATTAATAATTCAAACCTCGGTGGCACTAAAAGTGATTGGAAAGTAGAACAAACAATTGAATTCAATTCCAAACTTAGTTCCTCCGGAGAAATTGTCGATACTCTCACAATAACCCGTAAAAATTCTGCGCAGGAACATAATAAATCTTTTATGCGAATCCTAGTGCCTTTTGGCAGTAGACTTATCTCTGCCAACGGTTTTGATATCACGCCGCAATTTAGTTCTACGGCCGAAGGCTTTAAGCCAGACCCGTTGCTTACCGAGTGGGATAAGGGAATTAACAGGGATGGAAATATCTTTGAAAGGATTGAAGCGGGCAAAACCGAATTTTCCGGTTGGTTGGATGTTCCAGCTGTTGATAGCCGAACAGTGAAGTTAACTTATCAATTGCCAGCTCAGTTAGATTTTTCGGGGTTGAGCAATAACGCTTCGCACAGCCTAACATTCCAAAAGCAGCCCGGAGTTGATTCAACAAACATTGCTGGAGAATGGGACACAAAAGCCTTTGATGTCATTTGGAATTCTGCTAATTCGATAATTGAAAACGGAACGTTTAAGTTTAACACCAATGGAGAGCGCGATAATTATTGGTCTGTGATTTTAAGCAATGACTAGAGAAAATAATAATTCAAACAGCTACGTCGGACGCGCGACAATCGTCATCGCGGTTTTGTCATTGCTGGCCAAAGTCCTAGGCGTTGCCCGTGATGCAATTTTTTCCAACCAATTCGGGACCAGTTACATTATTGACGCATATTTTGCGGCATTCCGAATTCCTGATTTTATTTTCAATTTACTTATCCTGGGAACATTTTCTGTTGCTTTCATTCCGATTTTTTCAGAAGTTCTGATGAAAAATAAGGAGCAGGCAGACAGAGTAGCCTCATCAATCCTTAATTTGACCTTGTTATTAATGGGCGGGCTAAGTGCCATAGCATTAATTTTCATTGATCCGCTCATTAGTTTGATCGCCCCGGGATTTTCCGGCGAACAACGGGACCTGACTAAAACTTTTACCCAAATCTTTTTGTTGGCGCCGATCTTCCTGACCCTATCGTCGATTGTTTCGAGCATGCTCAACACAAAAAAGCGTTTTGGTGTTGTCGCTTTTGCTCCGGTAATTTACAACCTGTCGATTATTATGGGCGCGGTTTGGTTTTACCCTAAATTTGGGAACGTTGGTTTGGCAATCGGAGTCGTCGTAGGGGCCTTCCTGCACTTTGCCATCCAAGTCCCACAATTGTTTACAATTGGATTTAAATATCAGGCGAAAATTAATTTTGCTGACGAAGCTTTCCGAAAATTCTGGCGATTGTACTGGCCGCGGATTTTTTCAATGGGCACCGGCCAAATTACTTTATTGATTGCTACGTTCTTCGGATCGTTTTTGGCCGCCGGGTCTTTATCCGCGTTTTATTACGCCAATAATTTGCAGGCAGTGTTCTTAAGTATCTTTGCGGTTTCAGCGGCTCTTGCTGTATTCCCATTGCTTTCAGATCTCTTTAACCAAAAAGACGAGCAAGGGTTCAAGGACGTCATTGCCAAAACCGCAATTCAAATATTGTTTTTTATAGTTCCATTGTCGGCAATCATGTTGATAATGCGCGCCCAAATTGTCCGTTTGGTTTTGGGTGTGGGACAAGACACGAACTTTACTTTTGATGACACCAGAATCGTTGCTCTGACTCTGGGACTCTTTTCGGTTTCGTTGTTTGCACAAGGATTAATTCCACTCCTCACCAGAGCATTTTACGCCCGGCAAAATACTGTCATTCCAGTAGTCATTAGTGCCATCACAGTCGTAATTAATGTTGTCGCAACATATTTCTTTACCCGATGGCTTGGGATTCCGGGCATGGCAATTGCTTTTTCACTGACCTCAATAATCAATTTGATTTTGTTGCTGGCAGAACTTCACCATAAGCTTGGTAACATCCATGATGAATACCTGATCATTAACACTCTAAAGATATTAATTGCCACAACTTTGTCGGCAACTGCATCTTTTATTGGTTTGTATATGATTGCCCCATGGGTCGACATGACCCGCTATGTCGGCGTTCTGATTCAAGCCGTTGGCGCCGGAACCTTTGGCGTGGCGGTTTATTTGGCAATTGGCTGGATGCTAGGATTGTCTGAATCGCATAATTTAGTTAAACTCTTAAGAAGTATGCTTACAAAAACGGTGCGACCATTCGTAATAATTTGGAGCATGTGGAGCTAAAAATGCAAAGCAAGATCAGAAATTTTTGTATCATCGCGCATATCGATCACGGCAAGTCTACATTGGCAGACCGTCTTTTAGAAATGACCTCAACTATTTCTAAGCGCGAGATGAAGGACCAGCTCCTCGACACAATGGACTTGGAGCGTGAGCGAGGTATTACGATTAAATTGCAGCCGGTAAGAATGGAATGGAAAGATTATATTCTGAACTTAATCGACACGCCGGGCCACGTCGATTTTACTTACGAAGTTTCCCGATCCTTAGCAGCTTGTGAAGGGGCGATTTTAGTCGTCGATTCTACGCAAGGTATTGAGGCACAAACCTTGGCTAACATTCATTTGGCCCAGCAGCACAATCTTAAGATTATTCCTGTAGTCAACAAGATTGATTTGCCAAATTCGGACCGCGAAAAAACGACGCAGGAAATTATTCATGCCTTTGGTTTTAAAGCAGAAGAAATTTTATATGCGTCCGGCAAGACCGGCGAGGGTGTGGAAAAAATCCTTGAAGCCGTGGTTGATCGCGTCCCAGCACCGACTGGTAATACTGACAAACCACTTCGGGCGCTGATTTTTGATTCAACCTATGATCAACACAGGGGAGTGATTACATTTATCCGCGTTGTGGACGGAAAGATTTCCAAAAACGATAAAATTTACATGCTTGGTACAAAAACGGCTGCGGAGTCATTAGAGACCGGATATTTCCACCCAAAAATGGTTCCGGCAAAAGAAATAAACACCGGTGAAGTCGGCTACGTTGTTACTGGCTTGCGCGATGTTCGCAAAGCGCGCGTTGGTGATACGGTTACGGTTTCCGATAAAATCGAAGCACTGCCTGGTTATAAGCAAATAAAACCGATGGTCTATGCCAGTATTTTTCCCGTTAGTGGGGATGAATATCCGTTGTTACGTGATGCAATCGACAAATTGAAATTGAACGATGCCGCTTTGGAATTTGAACCAGAAAATATTCCGGCATTGGGATTTGGTTTCCGCACGGGATTCCTTGGATTGCTCCATATGGACATTGTCCAAGAGCGACTGACTCGCGAATATGGCTTGAATCTGGTATTAACCGCGCCGTCTGTTGAGTACAAAATCCATTATAAGTCTGGGGAGAAAAAAATTATTCATACTCCAGCGGAATTGCCAGACCCGTCGTTGTTCGAAAAAATCGAAGAACCTTGGGTATCAATTGAAATTCTGGTTGACCAAAAATACATTGGCGGAATTTTGGAATTGATTACTGGCCGGCGGGGGATTTATAAAAACATGGATTATTTGTCCAATGACCGCGTATTGATCTCAGCCGAAATGCCACTGGCCAATATCATTATTGATTTTTATGATAAACTTAAAAGTGTCTCCTCGGGATATGCTTCCTTAAACTACGAGTTTATGGAATTCCGTTTGGGAGATTTGGTAAAATTGGACATTTTAGTCGCTACTGAAAAGGTAGACGCGCTTTCTATGATTGTCCACAAAGATTTGGCAGAAATGGAAGGCCGGGTTTTGGCAGAAAAACTTAAAACCCTCATTCCCCGTCAGCAATTTGAGATTGCTATTCAGGCTGTAATCGGCGGCAAAGTTGTCGCCCGCGAAACCATTTCAGCAGTGCGCAAGGACGTGACTGCAAAACTCTATGGCGGTGACGTAACTAGAAAAATGAAGCTATTGGAGAAACAGAAAAAAGGAAAGAAGCGCTTAAAACGCATAGGTTCGGTAGACATTCCACAAGAAGCATTCTTGGCAATTCTAAAGAAATAATTTTATGCGGAATAGGAAATTAATAAAGGCGGTTTGGATATTCATCTCGCTGATTGCAATTTTCAGCATGTTGGTTTTTACTATGTCGGCATTTTTCATACGATAATGGACCCAAAAGTTTTCTTCCAATCAAAAATTACTACAATTTTGCTGGCAAGCATGTTGGTGTTAATAATGATTGTCACGGCCAGACTGTTGTTGCAAAAGCGGGAGGTCGACAGGGAAATCCAAAAACTTCAATCCCAAGCCAATGAAGTTCAAAAAAGCAACCAACAGTTATCCGAACTGATAAAATATTTGAACACGCCGGAGTATGCCGAAAAAGAAGCGCGCGAAAAGTTGAATTTGAGAAAAGAAGGCGAACATGTTGTGGTTTTACCAAAAGATTCTGATGAACAGGTTGCCGGGGCAAATGTCGCAGATCAAAGTAATCCAAAATTGTGGTTTAATTATTTTTTTGGGAATAAATGAAGTTGACCAAACGAAACAAAACAATAATTTATATCGTTTTAGGCATTATCGCCTTGAAAGGTTTAGTATTGTTTGATGTTTATGGTACGCGACTATCTGATCCAGTCAGCCTGCAGTTTAAACAGTTTTATCCTGTAAAATTGATCGGGTGGCACATGGTTTCAGCCTATGACCGCCAAGTCGCATACAATGCAGCAAAAAATATTGATCCAACTGTTACCGAAGACCAGGTCATGCAACAATTGATTCGCGCCGAACAATATCGCAATTTTGCCGAAGGCTTGCGAGTAAAACTTCCTCGCGATGCCGCTTCGGATGAGCTGACTCATATTTCAAAGTCCGACCTGGCTGCCTACAAACAGATGCTAGATACCAGTTTTGGTGGGCATGAAGCGGACATAAGAAAGTTTGTTGCGTATCCACGCGCCTGGGAAGCATTGGTCCGACAATATTACAATTCCCAATTAATGAATAGTAAGGAGCAGTTTGATCTGGCCCAAAGTGTTTTGGACCGAATTAAAAACGGCGAAAAGTTTGAAGACCTGGCTATGCAATACAGTGAAGATCGCGCTAGCGGCCAATTGGGTGGGGATTTAGGATTTGTCGAGCATGGGCAATTGTTGCCGGAACTGGAAAAACAAATGGCAATCAGCCCGCAAGGAAGTGTCACAGAAAATATTATTGTTTCGAGATATGGCTACCATGTCCTTTATCCGGTCGAATCGACAAACATTGACGGCAAGAAACTATGGCATGTGAAGCATATCTTTTTTGAATCCCGTGGATTCGAAGCTTGGTTTGATGCCCAAGCAACGCATATTAAGGTTATAAATTTGTTTTAAGCCAGGCGGGATTCGTATAGTGGCAGTACGCGGCCTTCCCAAGGCTGTGGCACGGGTTCGATTCCCGTATCCCGCTCCAGAAAATCATGATCAAATCCAGAATAGTTTCTTTACTTCCGTCAGCAACGGAAATTCTTTATTTGTTGGGACTGCAGGATAATATTATCGGCCGTTCCCATGATTCAGATTTTCCAGCTGAAGTTCTAAAAAAGAAAATTGTTTCCGCACCAAACATTGAAGAAAGTTTAAGCAGTCTGCAAATTGATGAGGCTGTGAAAAACTTAATCCATCGCGGCACAAGTGTTTTTCACATCGACCAAAAAAGACTGGCGCGCATGAAACCAGATATGATTTTGACACAAGAACTTTGCCCGGTTTGCGCCCCTACTGTCACGGAAGTAAAAAAAGCGGCCAGGGTCCTAGATTATAAAACCCGCGTCGTATCTCTTGAGCCACACAGCATTGAAGATGTTTTTGAAAATATCAATTTGATTGCTAAGGAAGCCGGTATTCCGGACCGGGCTCGGTCAGTAATCGAGCGGCTTCGTTACCGCCTGGACAATATTCCACCGCGACACAAAAATGTCCGCAAGCCAACTGTAATTGTTGTGGAATGGCTAAACCCTGTAATGATTTCCGGGCATTGGGTCAATGATATGGTCAAAATCGCTGGCGGCAATTTACTTTTATCAGAACCAGGAGCTAAGTCCCGCTACGTTGATTGGTACGAAATCGTAAACGCTAACCCGGATTTTATTATTTTGGCGCCATGCGGCTTCGACATTGAGCGGTCCAAAAAGGAAATTTATTTATTCAAGCACCGCACTGGTTGGGACAAACTAAAAGCGGTAAAGAGGAAACAAGTGTATTATATGGACGGAGATGCTTACATTACCCGTTCCGGCCCGCGGCTAGTCGATGGCGTGGAAATTATGGCCAGAATTTTTCATCCGACCTGGTTCGGGTACCCGCATCCACACGATGCGCAGCCAATTGTTTAAACTATTAATAATTTTCTATGAAAGACTTGATTCGACTGTTTAAAATTCTCCAGGTTACAAGAGCACAACCACAGTATGGCTATGCTTTGAGCGGACTCAGAAAAAGTGACCTGAGTAGTCTTGCCGAACACCACTATCTTGTGACCATGATTGCTTGGCATATAGGAAGGCAATTGGTGGAAAAAGGAGCAAAAATTGATGTTGCTAAAATTGTTGAGTATTGTTTGATCCACGATCTGGGTGAGTTGTTTGGCAGCGATATATCGAGGCATTACGGGGCAATCAATCCGGAAGCTCGAAAGCTGGCCAAGGCATACGAAACCGAAAACCAAAAATTCTTGTCACGATATTTTAGTTTTGACAAGGAGTATTACGCAACACTTACAAATGAAATAATGGATGCTCAAACTGATGAAGGTCTTATAGCAAAAGTTGCTGATTATTTAGAGTGCGGGCATTATTTGAAATACCTAAATTTATTTAAGGAATCAGATGCTAAAGTCATATTAGAGGGGTTGGTACCATTTATTTCAAAAATAAAGGATCCGATAGCTAAAGCATACATAACAAATTTTGTTTCAGAGTGGGGTAAGGATTCATTTGATAGTTCATTGCCCGAAGTTTTTTACGATTCTAAATAATTTAAGTAATGACTGATTCAAAAGATACATTACCATCTTGGGATTTATCCGATATCTACAAAGGAATTACTGATCCAAAAATCAAAAAGGATCAGGAATTTTCTGTTGCGGAATCAGAAAAATTTCAAAAAAGGTATTACGGAAAAGTTAATATGGTTACTTCTCCTGAAGATTTACTGAAAATGTTTCAGGAGTATGAGGTTGTATATTTACCGATTGCTAAAGCTTCTCAATATGCCCATATAGTTTTTAGCACCGATAGCGAAACCGCCGAAAATGGCGTGCTGATGCAGCAAACAAATGATAACTATCTTAAAACTAGGAAAAATCTCATATTTTTTGAATTAGGATTAATGGAACTCGATGCCAGCAAAATCGAGGAATTAGCGGCTAGTCCGGTATTAAAAAATTATAAACACTTCATCCAAAATATTTTAATTTGGAAACCACATAAATTGTCGGAGGAAGCCGAGCAAATATTTAACGACAAATCAGCCACGGCAAATGCTTTTCTCCGTTTGTTTGACCAAAACTTCTCATTGAAGCGCTTCAAGGCGGCAATTGATGGGGCCGAAAAAGAATACACCCTCGAAGAAATTATTACTCTGACTCAAAATCCAAACCGCGCGACTCGCAAAGCCGCGGCAGAGGCAATTACACAAGGTTTAGAACTGGATTTAAGAATGAACTCCTTAATTTACAATACTTTAATTAAGGAAAAGGCAATCGGCGATGCCTATCGAAAATTCTCGACACCCGAGGAATCCAGGCATCTTGCCAACGAACTTGATAAGGAAACTGTTGATTCTATGGTCGCAGCAGTTACGGCCAACTATAAGATAGTGGAAGACTTCTATAATTTCAAACGGGAAATTATGGGGCTGGATAAATTGTATGCCTATGACAAATACGCCCCGGTTACAAATTCTGTTACAAAGTACCAGTTTTCTGATGCCAAACAGTTAGTGCTTGGAGCATTTAATAATTTTTCTCCAAAGTTTGGCGAAATCGCAAAGAAGTTTTTTGATAATAATTGGATAGATGCGCAAACGAGAATTGGAAAAAGGGGAGGTGCATACTGTACTTACCTAACACCAGACCTCCATCCGCTCGTTTTTCTCAACTATACCTATTTAAATCAGGACGTTAAAACCTTGGCTCATGAACTTGGGCACGCCATCAATGGCGTCTTTATGCAAAAACAAACACTCTTAAATTATGAAACCCCATTGACCCTTGCCGAGACCGCCAGTGTCTTTGCGGAAAGTTTGCTGTTTGATGAGTTTAAAAAAACCGTTACCGACCCCAAAGAACTCTTTGATATTTACATGGACCGGATCCAGGGAATTTTTGCCACAGTGTTTAGACAAACCTCCATGCACCAATTTGAACAGGAAGTTCATTATTTGCAAAAGGATGTGGGGGAACTAACGCCGGACAAGATTAATGAGCTTTGGGTCAAATACCAAAAACAAATGTACGGCAATTCAATAGAGATTCAGGATAAGGACGCCAATTGGTGGAGTTATGTCCCGCATTTCCTGCACACCCCGTTTTATGTTTACTCCTACAGTTTTGGTGAATTGTTGGTTTTGGCTCTATATTCCAAGTATAAAAAAGATGGCCAAGGCTTTGTCGATAAATATATCAAATTAATGGAAGCAGGGGCCTCTTCCTCACCAAAAAAACTACTGGCAATGTTTGAAATTGATTTAACGGACAAAAACTTTTGGAATGAAGGGCTAAAGTATATTGCAGATTTGGTAGCGGAAGCTAAAGCACTACATAAAAAATTAAATAGCTAAACTAAGTCTTTTTCGCTATACTTAGGGCATTGCCGATGTAGCTCAGCTGGTAGAGCAATGCTTTCGTAAAGCAGAGGTCGTCGGTTCGATCCCGACCATCGGCTCCAGAAATTAATTAAATAATTATCATATGAATCCAGAAATGAACCCACCGCCACAAGAGTTTGAACGTCACCCGAATGTTGATCCCTATTTACAGGATAAAATGGAAGAGGCAGAAATTTTGGGCGGGGTAGATATTCGTAATGTGGAAGTAGGTAAATCATTGTTAGTCACGACTTTAAATAGCAAATATACGATTGAACATCGGGAGGACGGGTTTTATATTTCTGGTGGCGAGCGCTTCAAAAATCCTGTGCTAGCGGTCATTAATGGTTCAACATATGGAGGTTCAGTCATCAAGGATCAATTTATTGGACGCGGAATGCATCTGGAGTTTATAGTGGACAAGAAAACAATCGTAACCAGTCCAATTCAAGAAGTCGAAGAAATATAGATAAAAAGTCAAGAGGGCCAAAAAATGCCAGGCTTGCCGAAACGGCATTTTTTTGTTAGACTTTACGCGCTTAACATGGAAAAACCTGAAATTGAAACTAAGAGTGATAAAACAAACCCTCAAGGCCCGAAAATGGTTTTGAACAAGTCTTCGTTTATCAGTTTAAGTTTTGAACTGGGCTATATAATCGCCCTGCCTTTGGTCTTGTTCGGACTCGCAGGCAGATGGGCTGATAACCGCTTACACCACGAATTTCCGTGGATTACGCTCATTGGCATTGCCATAGCGATTGCATCGACCACTATGTGGTTAACTAAAAGATTATCCAAATACCTAAATAAATGATTCTAGCTTTGCCGCCACTTGTTGCGGAACCAATTTTTCATATCGGAAGTTTCCCAATAACCAACGCCTACATTAATTCCAGTATCGCGGTGGTTTTCTTTTTGATCATGGGACTGCTTTTGCGCAACCGAAAAGCATCCGTGCCAAAAGGATTACAGAACTTTGCCGAATCCGTGATGGAATTTTTACTGGGCTATGTTGATCAGGTGACCAAGGACCGAAAAAAATCCCTGAAATTCTTTCCAATCGTTGGAGCGCTATTTTTATTTATATTGTTCTCTAACTGGATTAGTTTGATTCCTGGGACTGGATCGATAGGCCGATGGTTAATCCACGAAGGACATTTGGAACTGGTGCCAATCTTGCGCCCGGCAAACAGTGATTTGAATTTAACCTTAGCCATGGCCCTATTTTCTGTGATTATTTCGCACGTTGTTGGTATTGCCATGATTGGATTTTTTAAGTACGCCAACAAGTTTATTAAAGTCTGGGATATTATCAAATCCTTCTCAAAGGGTGGCATGAGTATTTTTGTGGCAATGATTGAATTTGTTGTTGGTATCATTGAAGTCATTTCTGAGATAGCCAAAATTATTTCGCTCTCTCTTCGTTTATTTGGCAACATTTTTGCTGGTGAGGTTTTGCTGACTGTTTTGGCCGGCCTTATTGCATATGGTGTGCCTTTGCCGTTTATGGCGCTTGAAATATTAGTCGGACTAATTCAGGCCACGGTATTTTCAATGTTGGTTTTGGTTTACTTAACGATTGCTACTACGCCGATTCACGAGCATGATAGTGAGGCTCACGCCGAAGCAACCACAGCGCATTAGGATTTAGTGTTCAGTAACTTACACCATAAAAGTCGGTAAGTTCCTGATTCTGAACTCTTAAACAGCGACAATAAAAAATTATTCATGTCGACTGAAAGGATAATGTTCATGTCACCAGAAATGATGGAAACTTTTGTTAAAGGTTTTACAATCGCAATCGGCGGTATTGGACCGGCATTGGCGGTTGGTAAAATCGGATCCAAGGCCATGGAATCAATCGGCCGCAACCCGGAATCGGTTGATAAATTGTTTGTTCCGATGTTGTTGGGCATGGCTTTTGCTGAAGCCATCGCCATTTACGCCTTAGTTATCACGTTTATATTGTAATTTGAGATTGAAAATTGGAAGTTAGGGGACTAATTTCCAATATCTAATTTCTAATATCTAAATATGGATTTACACCAAATATTACTGGCAGCCACAGAGGTTGTGCAAGAGGCTGCTGAAACAACCGCACACGCGGAAGAATCAAGCGGAATTTTAGGCACGTTGGGAATTAACTGGAAATTGTTTTTGGCTCAGTTGTTTAACTTTGCAATCGTTTTGTTTGTATTTTGGAAATGGATTTTTGGGCCAATCAGTTCCAGCTTAATTGCCCGGCAGGACAAAATTGAAAAGAGTCTGCAAAATGCCGAGATGATTGAAAAAGAAAAGCGCCAATTGGCCACTGACAAAATTGAAGAGATGCGCGTTGTTCGACAAGAAGCGGAAAAAATCATCAAATCAGCCACTGATACTGCGAAAAAGATGAAAGAGGAGATTATTACGGAAGCGCAATCGCAATCCAGCAAAATGATGGAACAAACGAAAGCACAAATGGTTATGGAAAAGCAAACCATGCTTAAGGAAGTTAAGCAGGATGTGGCAGGCTTGGTGGTTGAAGCTGCAGAAAAGATTTTGCGCGAAAAGCTTGATTCCAAAAAGGACCACGAATTAATCATGAAAGCGATTAAGAAATAATGAAAATCAGCCCGAAACAATATGCCACGGCGCTTCATGATACCTTGAGTACTACCGCGCCAAAAGACCATGACACAGTTTTGGATAAGTTCGTGCAAGTCTTGGCTAGAAACAACGACCTCAAGTTATTCGAGAATATCTCTGGAGAATTCCATAAGATCGAATTGGCTAGCAAGGGAAAAATTCAGGCACAAGTTACGACGGCGCAACCGTTAGGCGCAGCAGAGGAGAAAGAATTAATCCATGAACTGAACGAACTTATTGGCAAGAAAGTGGAACTGAAAAAGAAAGTGGATGCGGGAATTGTTGGCGGAGTGGTGGTCCAAGTCGAGGACACTGTGATTGACGGCTCTACAAAAAGGGCATTGGAAGATTTAAAAAATAACCTAAGCGAATAATATGAGTAACGTAATACTGGATTTAAAAAAGAAAATTGAAGCATTTCAAGTCAGTACCAAAACTGAAAAGGTTGGCCAGGTTCTTGAAATTGGAGACGGCATCGCAAAGGTTAGCGGGTTGAGTGACACTAAAGCGTCAGAAATGTTGGAATTTCCTGGTGGCACGCTCGGTGTTGCCTTGAACCTGAACCAGGATTCAATAGGCGCAGTTTTGCTTGGCGAATACAACCATATTAAAGAGGGTGACCAAGTTAAGGGCACTGGTAAGATTTTATCTGTTCCTGTGGGCGAAGCTTTAGTTGGGCGCGTAGTAAATGCCTTGGGTCAGCCAATTGATAACAAAGGTCCAATCAAAACCGAAAAGACTTATCCAGTTGAAAAAATTGCCCCAGGGGTTATTGCCCGACAATCTGTGCACGAACCAATTCAGACAGGTATTAAAGCAATTGATTCCATGATCCCAATTGGTCGTGGACAACGACAGTTAATTATTGGTGACCGCCAAACCGGCAAAACTGCTATTGCATTAGACACGATCATCAATCAAAAAGGTAAGGGCGTTATTTGTATTTATGTGGCGATTGGCCAAAAGGAATCGAAAGTTGCCCGCATCGTTGCTGATTTGGAAAAGCATGATGCCATGGCACACACCATCGTGGTCGTTGCCGGCGCATCTGATGCCGCGGCTCAATCTTATATCGCACCGTTTGCCGGTTGTGCTATGGGTGAGTATTTTATGGATAAGGGTAAACACGCTTTGATTATTTACGATGATTTATCCAAGCATGCTGTAGCTTACCGCGAAATTTCCTTGTTGCTGCGCCGCCCACCAGGGCGCGAAGCTTATCCTGGGGATGTTTTCTATTTACATTCCCGTTTGCTGGAACGCGCCGCAAAATTGAGCAAAGAAAATGGCTCCGGTTCGTTAACGGCGTTGCCGATTATCGAAACACAAGCCGGCGACGTGTCCGCTTACATTCCAACAAACGTTATTTCCATTACTGATGGACAGATATATTTGGAAAACGATTTATTCTACCAGGGTATTCGCCCGGCGTTGAACGTTGGTATTTCCGTTTCGCGCGTCGGATCATCGGCGCAAATTAAATCGTTAAAGAAAGTTGCCGGAAAGTTGCGCTTGGATATGGCGCAGTTTCGGGAACTTGCTGCGTTTGCACAATTTGCTTCTGATTTGGATCCGCAAACTCGTGGTCGTATTGAGTTGGGCCGTCGCATTACTGAAGTTCTGAAACAAGATCAATATCAACCATTGGCCGTAGAGAATGAGGTCGCGATCGTTTATGCCGTAACAAACGGTCATTTGGACAGCATTGCAATCGAGAAGGTTAAGGATTGGGAAGGAAAATTCCACCGCTTTATGGGATTACAGTATAAGCAGCTACTCGAAAAGATTAGTAAGGATTGGACTCCAGAAATTGAAAATGAATTGAAAGCAGCAATTAAAACCTTTAGCGAAAGTTACGTCTAATTTATGGCAGTATCTTCTAAAGAAATTAAGCGACGAATCAAGTCCGTAAAAAATATCGGACAAATTACCAAGGCTATGGAGTTGGTTTCGGCTGCCAAAATGCGTAAAGCGCAAGCTTTGGCTAAGGCTTCCAGGCCTTACGCAACCTTGTCCACGGAGTTGTTGCAAAATTTGTCAGGCAAGACAGGGGACGAAACCCACCCATTGGTTATGCGCCCGATTAACCGACAAAAAAAATCCAAGAACAAGGATTTGGCAATTCTGGTAACTTCGGACCGAGGTCTGGCGGGAGCATTCAATAGCAACGCCATTAACAAGACCCTGAACCTCCTAAAGGATAATGCGGGTAAAACTTTTGATTTTATTACGATTGGTAAAAAAGGTTCGGATTCTGTCCGTAAGCTCAACAAGACAATCATTGCCGCATTCCCAGTCAAAGATAAAAATTTAAGCATCTTTGACGCCAAGCCAGTTGCAGAAATAGCTATTAAGGAATTTTTAGACTATACCTATGACCGAGTCTTCATAATTTTTACAGATTTTATTTCGACACTTACTCAAAAAGCAAATGTCGTACAGTTATTGCCCATTGCGCCATCTGAGCAGAAAGCCCAGGATGAATTTGTGTTTGAACCGGACGCCCAGAAGGTTTTGGAAAATTTAGTGATCAGAACAATTGATTTTGCAGTTTACCAAACTTTAGTTGAAACCTCGGCATCGGAACATTCGGCACGCATGGTTGCCATGCGCAATGCTAACGAGGCCTCTAGTGATTTAATTAACGAATTAATTTTAAGTGCCAACCAAGCGCGACAAGCAGGGATCACCCGTGAACTTGCAGAAATTTCCGCGGCAAAATTGGCCATGGAAGGATAAATACAATTTTATGAACAAAGGGAAAGTTACTCAAGTTATTGGTCCGGTTGTCGATGTGGAGTTTGCAGATAAACTTCCAGAAATTCGTCACGCCCTAGAAGTCAGTTTTGACGGAAAAAAATTGGTTTTGGAAGTTGCCCAGCACGTTGGTGCCAAGGTTGTCAGAACCATTGCTATGGGTGCAACCGACGGTTTGCAACGCAATTTAGACGTTGTTGATACCGGCGCGGCTATTTCCGTTAGTGTTGGAAAAGAAACGCTGGGACGCATGTTTAACGCTCTTGGCGAGCCAATAGATAACAAACCAGTGGTTACAGGTGCCAAAAAATACCCAATCCATAGAACTGCGCCAGAATTCAGCAAACTCTCAAACAAGGTTGAGCTGCTCGAAACTGGAATTAAAGTTATTGACTTGATCGCGCCGATTGTTAAGGGTGGTAAAGTCGGTTTGTTCGGCGGTGCTGGTGTAGGCAAAACCGTTATCATTACAGAGCTTATCCGCAACATTGCGCAGGAGCATGGCGGCGTGTCCGTTTTCGCCGGTGTCGGTGAGCGCTCACGCGAAGGAAATGATTTATACAAAGAAATGCAGGAATCTGGAGTTTTAAGCAAATCCTCACTTGTGTTCGGACAAATGAACGAACCACCAGGAATTCGGGCCCGCGTTGGTTTAACCGGTCTGGCTCTTGCCGAATATTTCCGCGACGAAGAAAAACAGGACGTACTTTTGTTCATCGATAATATTTTTCGATTCACTCAAGCCGGATCCGAAGTTTCGACTTTGCTCGGCCGTATCCCTTCCGCTGTAGGTTACCAACCAACACTCGCCACTGATATGGGCGAAATGCAGGAACGTATCACTTCCACCGTTGATGGTTCCATTACGTCGTTGCAAGCAGTTTATGTGCCGGCAGACGATTTAACTGACCCGGCTCCTGCTACAACTTTTGCGCATTTGGATTCAACTGTAACCTTGTCCCGCGCTTTGGCAGAACTTGGGATTTACCCGGCTGTTGATCCGCTTGATTCCACATCCACAGTATTAGACCCAAACATTGTTGGCCAGGAGCATTATGAAGTTGCCCGCGGCGTACAGAAAGTTTTGCAAAAATACAAAGATCTTCAAGACATTATTGCCATCCTTGGTATGGAAGAATTGTCGGACGAGGATAAATTGACGGTTACCCGTGCCCGCAAGATTCAACGCTTCTTATCCCAACCATTCTTCGTTGCCGAAACTTTTACCGGCCGCTCTGGAAAATATGTTCCGCTTAAAGACACCATTCGAAGCTTCAAGGAAATTTTGGATGGCAAGCATGACGATAAGGACGAATCCGCTTTCTACATGCAGGGTTCAATTGACGACGTTAAATGACGCGAAGCTCGAGCGCAGCGTCATCCTGGACAAGGGCTTGATGCCCGAGATTCAGGATCTAAAACTAATTTATGATCAACTTTAGCATTACAACACCAGAACGCAACCTGCTTACCGAAACGGTAGACTCTATTACAGTGCCCACAGAAATGGGAGAGATTACGATTTTGGAGAATCATATTCCGCTGATTGCCAATTTGGCGCCAGGTGAGGTTCGCTATTCTGGCAAGCAAGGTCAACTGTCCTTTGCCGTTTCGGGCGGTTTTGTTGAAATCAAAAAAGGAAATCAGGTTGTAATTTTGGCGGACACTGCTGAGTTTGGTCATGAGATTGATCTTGATCGCGCGGAAAAAGCTCGTGAAGACGCCCAAAAAATCATGCAGCAAAAAGGCACCAAGAATTTTGCCGATGTTTCCGCGGCCCTACAGAAAAACCTGGCCCGCATTCGCGTAGCTAAAAAGCACCATTCTAGAGGCAGCCACAGTACATAGCTCAAGCAAAAGCGTTGAAGAAAGGACATTTTTATGGTAATATGTCTTGTCGCCAGCGCTTTAAAATTGCTGGAGGACAATACAACTCTCTCGGAGGAGAAATGCCACAGATTTGTGAGAAGGACTGGCAGACTGTGCAAGAGTTCAGAACAAATGGCATCCTTGTCGACCTCGACAAGGAAAAGCTGCAATCCATGAACACGGGAGTAATTGTGCTTGGATGCGGTGATGCCAATCGCGACCCGGAGGACACTGACTACCTGATGCGACTGCTGCCAAATCACGCGAAGATGCCCAAGGTTCACAGCATCAAGCGTAACGGCGGCGCCATGTTGCTTGCCCCGGCTTCACCTTTGGTGCCGCTCGGAAGGACGGCGCACCTGGATCTTCTCGACGACATTTACGATGCCCACGTGGAACTCGGCATCATGAACATGATAGCCAAGGCCCACATCAAGTGCCTCAAGTGCTTCCAGAAGAACCTGTTCGCCAACCACGTCGTGTTGGGGCTCATCGCCGCGAAGAAGGTCATCAAGACCCGCTGCCCTGACCTGTCCGTGACCCTGTGTCTGGACGTCGACGGCGGTGAATTCAACAACAACCGCAAACAGACCTTCAAAGTCAGTCGGACAGCATTGCAGGGCTGCAGTCACCTGCCGACCGTGGTGGACCTGCTCCAGGAACAATATCCTGACAGGGTCACCGTCACACACAGGCACTAGAACGTGCAACCTGACTGGAGAGTTGTCTACTCTCCAGTCCTTTTTTATTGCCAAAATATATTTTTTTCGCTAATATTTACAAGTCATTAATTATTTCTTATGTCCCACACAGCACAAGCGGTTGCATTAACCTGTATTGATTTCCGTTTCCGAAAAGCCTTACATGATTTTTTTGAAAACGAATTAAACCTTTACGCAGTGGATCACATGGCTATTGGTGGCGGGGTCAAGCAGTTGATCGAAAACGAAGGTGAGCTTCGAGATTTTATTTACAAGAATTTCGACATTGCAGTTAATTTGCACAAGGTCAATAAAGTAATTTTGATCAATCACCAGGACTGTGGCGCATATGGCGGTACTGCAGCGTTCCAATCGCCAGAAGTTGAAATTACAGAGCAGGAAGTATATTTGCGTCATGCGGTATCCGCGGTTCATGCAAAGTACCCAGATAAGCAAGTTGAGGCTTACCTCGCGCTCATCGACAGCGACAACAACATTACATTTAAAAAAGTTATTTAACAGATTGCCCAACGAAAGTTGGGTTTTTCTATGAAACTAAATTTAATCAAGAAACAAAAATTACTTCGACCGGTTACTGATATTATCAAGCTAATCAAATCGAACGATTATCAGGTTTATTTGGTTGGCGGAACGGTTCGCGATTTGATATTGAACCGGCCAATTGATAATTTTGATTTGGCGACTGACGCATTGCCTGGAGAAGTCGAAAAGATTTTAAAGAAAGGTAAATACATTACCAAAGACTTTGGCAAGAAATTTGGAACAATTTTTACAGTCTCAAATGGTTTTCCAATTGAAATCACAACCTTTAGATCTGAAAGCCGTTATTCAGACCGCCGCCACCCAGACTATGTAAAGTTTGAAACAGATTATTTGGTTGATTCCAAACGCCGCGATTTTACAATCAATTCCATGTACTTAGATTTGGACTCTGGCGAGGTCTTGGATCCCCAAAAGGGAATGAAGGATTTATCGGCAAAACTTATCCGTTTCGTTGGTAAAGCGACTGACCGTATTGATGAGGATGGTCTGAGGATGTTGCGGGGAGTACGCTTGTCTGCGCAGCTAAATTTTAAACTGGAAAAGAATTCTTTTGCGGCAATCAAGACTCGGGTCAAGTATATTCAGACCCTGCCAGGTGAACGGATCAAACCTGAGTTGGATAAGATTATACTTTCTGATATGAAGGTTAAAGGCATAAAATTACTTAACGAGCTTGGCTTGCTCCGGTTCCTTATTCCTGATTTCCATAAATTGAACAATGTTTACCATAATTCAAAAAGGTATCATTTGGAAGGAAGTGTTTTTGCTCATACCTTACTCGGTTTGAATTACCTGCATGAACTCGATACAAATTATGCGTTTCTTTTTCACGATTATGGAAAGAATTACACGGGTAAAAAAATTCACAAGGACGGGGAATGGGTAAACAAATTTTTTGACCATCAAAAGGTTTCTGCTGAACACTTTAAACCGTTCGCGGAACGACTAAAATTTTCTGCTAAATCAAAGCGATTGATCAGCTGGTTGATTGAACACCACGATGATCGATTGGTCTTTCGCCAATCTTCGCTTCGAAAGCAGCTCGACTATGTTCAACACCCGTACTTTGAAAAAATGTTGGATATTTGGTTGGCAGATTCTATGGCCAATCTCAGGCTAGGCGAAGATGGTAAGGAATACTCAAGGCCATCCGAAGCCGTGACACTTGGTAAGCAGCTTACACAAAAACTTAATTCAAAGAAGAATTTAATTTTAAAATTGGCCAATGG
>JANWIA010000030.1 GCA_025450105.1 Candidatus Doudnabacteria bacterium
AATTGGCTCGCTAGCACCCGGCTATTCAGTCGTTCAGCACTCCTTCGAAAATTAATATAAGTTTTTTAAGGATTATCGGATTGTAGTATTTACAACTCAGTAATCCTTTTTTAGTATGTTATTGAGATAATTAACAAAAAATTATGGCAAAACTACATTATTCAACATTGATTAATGCGCCGAAGGAAAAGGTTTGGCATGTTATGCTCGATGACGTGACTTTTAGGGAATGGACTTCGGTATTTAATCCAGGCGGGTCATATTTTGAAGGCGAGTGGAAGACCGGCAGTGATATTAAGTTTTTAGGGCCGGACAAAGATGGGCAAATGGGTGGCATGATCAGCAGGATTAAAGAAGCCCGACCTTTTGATTTCGTGTCCATTATCCATCGTGGTGAGATTAATAAGGGTGTGCAGAAAATGTATGAGAGCGGAGAGGATTTTTACGAGAACTACACTTTGAATGAAAAAGGTGAAGGCACGGAACTTTTGGTCGACATGAGCGTCCCAGATGAAATGAAAGATATGTTCTCGGGTATGTGGCCGAGTGCTTTGGAAAAACTTAAACAAATGTGTGAAAGCTAAAAGTTTACGAGTTTAAAATTAATTAAAAAATATGATGAATCCAGTGGTTCATTTTGAAATGCCGTCTGATGACAGCAAACGCATGTCCGATTTTTATGCCAAGGCTTTTGGCTGGCAATCTCAAATGCTCGGCCCGGAGATGGGCGAGTATGTGGTCGTGACAACTTCGGAAGTCGGGCCAGACAAAACCCCGCTCGAGCGCGGAAGAATTAACGGCGGATTCTATAAACGCGCCAACGACAAGCAACATCCATCTATAGTTATTGGTGTAGAAGATATTCACGCAGCCATGAAGCGCGTGGAAGATGCCGGAGGAAAAATAATTGGCGGTCAAAAGTTAGGTGAACCAGATGATATTCCTGGCGTCGGTCTTTTCATTGCTTTCGAGGATACTGAAGGTAATTATGTGGCCATGCTTCAACCAACAATGCAAAAATAATATGGATGTGGGCGAATACAAACTGAAAGCAAAAGTTTGGGTTTATCCCGGGATGGCTGCATGGCGGTTTCTGTCATTGCCGAAAAAACAATCAAAGCAAATCAATACATTGTTCGGCGGACAGCATCATGGTTGGGGATCCTTGCCCGTCACCGTGACCGTGGGTCAGACCAAATGGAAGACATCGATTTTTTTCGACAAAAAATCCGGTTCGTATTTGTTGCCGCTCAAAGCCCAGGTCCGCAAAAAAGAAAGTTTGCGCGATGGGCAATCCTTGCAGTTCTCAATTAAAATCCATCTTTAAACAATATGGAAAAAATTACGGTTGAAAGTATCATTAACGCGCCAGTTGAAAAAGTTTGGCAATATTGGAATGAACCGGAACATATTACCAAATGGGCGTTTGCGTCCGATGATTGGGAAGCGCCAACTGCCCAAAATGATTTGCGCGCTGGCGGCAGGTTCATTACCCGAATGCAAGCCAAAGATAAGAGCACCGGTTTTGATTTTGAAGGAACATATACCGCTGTTGAACCGAATTCTGTGATCGAATATCGAATGGATGACGGCCGCATGGTCAAAACGGTATTTGCCAAGGACGGGGACGGGACTAAAATCACCCAAGCGTTTGACCCGGAAAATGAAAATCCAATTGAAATGCAGCGCGGGGGTTGGCAGGGCATGCTAAATAATTTTAAGAAGTACGTGGAAAATAGTTAGCCCGAGCAATAAAAGTTTGATATAGTTTAGTTAATTAAAAACAAAAATATGCAATCTATTTTTGACGTCAACTGGGTCGTGGTCATCATCAGCGCGTTTGTTTCGTTTGTGGTCGGATCGGTTTGGTATTCCGAAACTATGTTCGGCAAAAAATGGCGCAAAGGTTTGGGGTCGCCCGCAGTGGCTGGCCGTCACATGGGCATGCTCCTGTTTGTAGAAGCGATTAGTTGTATAGTTATGTCTTGGGTTTTGGTCCTGGTCCTTGGTCAATCCTTAGCTCTTGGCATACTCACTGCCGTTGCAATTGCCATGGCGGTAAAATCTAATGATCTGTTCAGCGGTAAGACCCACTATACTACTGCAGTTGAAACTGGTTACATTCTTATTAAGGCCGTTGTGGTTATTGTTGCTTATCAAATCCTAACTTAATAATTGATGAAAAAAATTACACCATTTTTGTGGTACGATAATAATTGCGAGGAAGCGATAAATTTTTACTCGAGCATTTTTAAGAATTCAAAAATTAAAAGTATCGCTAAATATCCCGGCGGGCCAATGGAAGGTAAAGTCATGACCGCGGTTTTTGAACTAGACGGCCAGGAGTTTATGGCCATTGATGCCGGCCCGACCTTCAAATTTACGGAAGCGTTTTCCCTGTACGTCAATTGCCAGGACCAGGCAGAGGTTGATGAGCTTTGGGATAAGTTTTTATCCAATGGTGGCACGGCATCACAATGCGGCTGGCTCAAGGATAAGTGGGGATTGTCCTGGCAGATTATTCCCAAACGCCTTGGTGAATTATTGTCAGATCCAGATAAAGAAAAGGCTAATCGCGTTATGCAGGCCATGCTCAAAATGATAAAGATTGACGTTGTAGAACTGGAAAAAGCACATGAAGGAAAATAATTCAGACCCCGCCTAACCGGCGGGTTTTGTAATAATATAATATGAAAGAATTATTTGCTTCAGTTGCTGTAATTTTGGCAATCATTGGCAACATCCCTTATCTTCGGGATGTCATAAGGAAAAAAATTCAACCCCATCCTTATACTTGGTTGGTATGGTCTTTGGTTTCCGGAATTACATTTTTTGGACAACTTGCAAAAGGGGCGGGGATAGGATCCTTGCCCGTGGCGGTTTCAGAGATTTTTACAATCATTATTTTTTTCTTTTCCCTGCAATATGGCTTTAAGAATATTATCCCACGTGATAAATATTTCCTTCTAGCCGCTTTATTCGGTTTAATCCCTTGGTTCCTTACCAAGGACCCGACATTTTCTGTGGTAATCGTTGTAACAATTGATTTGATCGCTTTTGTTCCTACAATCCAGAAAGGCTGGCGGATACCAAAATCAGAAAATTCAATACTATTCAGTATGAATGTCCTCCGCCACATATTAATTTTATTTTCACTTGAGGCTTACAATGTGGCAACGATGCTGCATTCCGTTGCCATGATAACAACAAATGGAATTATGACCATGGTACTGTGGTTTAAGAGAAAAGCTTTATAGCCAAATAAAAAACCGAGGTATAAACCGCGGTTTTTTATTTATTATGACGCCCAAACAAGTTCAGGCGCCATCATAAAATCAAAAGATTTTATTAAGCAGCTGGAGTTGCAGTTGTAGCTTCGTCCTTCTTTTCTTCTGTAGGAGTTGCAGGGGCTGCGGGTTGGGTCGTTTCTTCCATAGTCGTACCTTTCTCTTTTAATTATGATTGCGTCCCGGAATTAGTTTCCGGAAAAAAAATTGCCTTGAGAATTTCTCAATCAATTCCCCTGTATTTTAAAACAATTTCCTATGCTTGTCAATGATTTTTCACCTGTTTTTAAAAGAAATTTACAGGAAATTGACGTTGAGTATTTTGATTGACAAGCATTGACAAACCGTCAAAAATTTATTAGAATTGTTTATTCTGAATTCTTGAGGAGGATTGTATGGATCGTAAAGCAGAAGCGATAAGACGGAACCTTGAGAAGACTGTCGAGGAACTCTTCGCAGAATGCCAAGAGCGCTTCGACTGGGGTCTCGCGGCAAAAATCTGTCGCGAGAGAAAGTTCCCCCAATGCGACCTGATCAAGCGGGACGAAACCCTCCGGTCGTTCATCGCGTTGTTCAAGTGCGAGCACACGCAGGTTGAAATCCTCGCGGTTTACATCGAGGAGCTTAAGGAACGGATCTGCGGTACGGCCCAATGTGGCTGCTGGTACTCTGTCGAGAACGGTGTGCCTTGTAAGCATGATTGGGCGATGCTCGATAAACCCATCACTATTCAGTAGTTCAAAGGGGAGCGGTTTCGTTTCCGCTCCTCCTCACTCTCAAGAATTTAATTGGTTAAATTTTTTAGAGTGAAGCAATTAGGCTTCAAAAGTTCAGGAGGAACAATGGACGGTTCTATCGACCGCCGCGCCTTTTACGCCGTAATTGAGCGATTTTTCAAGGAACTCAACGGGATCTTTGGCGGGTTAGTTGGCTCCGGTCCGCGTGTTGTCACGTTCGTGCAAGATAAGGTCGTTCAGACCAAGTGCAGGATGCAAATCGTGCCAGAAAATTGGCCAGCGTTCAGCCGCATTGATTTCACCTTTGATCACCATGGTGATGATCGTTTCTCTGTCAGCGGCGAAGTACTGGCCCAACACGTTAGCTTGGGGAAGATGCCACTTGAGTTTCCGTTTGAGATTGCGCATCCCATGGATCAGGAACACTTCATGATCGTCAGTAAGTTCGGGAACGATGCGGTCAAGAAGCAGATCGACAAGTACTATCACAAGTAAGGTTCTGTTTGATGGCCGCTAGGTACACACCTGCGGCCTTTTTCTTTTTCCAATTGATTAATAATTATCCCTGTTTCATAATAAGATCTCTACAATTAACCAAAAAATATGATAGTTGTTCACGATATTTTTGTTTGCAAACCGGGCAATGCTTCAAAGCTTGCCAAGTTGTTTAAGGAAACCATGGCTGGGTTCTCGGAGGTTAAGCACATTATGACCGACGTCACGGGGCAGTATAACCGCGTGATTATGGTCAGCGAGTACGAAAACTTAACTGCTTATGATAAGTCTGCTGAGGCTTACAATAACCCAACGCCGGAGATGAAAGAGTCGATGTCAAAAATGCAGAATTATACCGAGATGTATCAAACCGGTTCGCGAGAGATTTATAAAGTTTGGTAATAAAAAATCCCGAATTACCTCGGGATTTTTTATTTCTTCATTTGCTTTTTCAATTGCTCCAATTCAAATCTATCTGCTTTGTAGTCCAGTTTTAGTTTAATGTCATGCAGTTCATTACCCATATTTAACTGAGAAGTTTTAACAGTGCCCATATCTGATTTTAGGGTATTAATATCATTTTTAATGGCGTTAATATCATCCTTGATCAGTACCAGCTGATTAGAAAAAAAGTCATGCATTTGTTGGAATCCATTTTGCGTGATTTCAGCTAGTTTTTCGAGTGTCATTTTCAAAAGGGATGAAATAAGTTTATTGGACTTTAATTTTAAAAATCTTTAACCTTCACGTCAATCATTTACTGTGTGGATATTCATTAATAGATTGTCATTATTAATCTTTCCTTAGCCAAAATTAGCTGTTGATCTTTATGCTAAAAAGGATTGACAATAAATGAAATTTGCGTTAGAGTAGGGCCACTTTGGTTCTTAAGGAGGATTAGAGAATGCGTAAGGTATTGGCTGTCGTTTTGTGTCTTGCTGCCTGGACTGTTGGGTGCGGAGGGGGCAATGGTCCGACCATGCCGACTCCTGACCAGACTCCGAGCAATCCGGCCGTGACAGTTACATGCAATGGTAGCAGCAGTGCTTGCAACATCGCGTTCAATGCGTCTGCGACCATTGGCTGGAGTTCCAGTAATGCACAATCGTGTTTGGGCAACTGGGCAGGAGCAGTCGCAGCGACTTCGGGGACTTTCAACACAGGCGCGCTCACAGCAGGTAGGGATTTCGAGGTCACGTGTACTAACAGCGCAGGGACCACAGCTCGGGCATCAATTCGAGTCAACGTCGCCACAGCGCCAACGACCAAACCGGGAACGTTCAACGTTACGGCCTCGTGTACCACGATCGATTCGACGTTCCAACGGGCGAACCTGACCTGGACTCAAGCTTCTGGAGCAAGCAATTTCCGGCTTGAACACCGACAATGGAGTACTGGTGCTTGGACAAGCGCTGGTACAGTCACTGTTCAATCCTTTGCTGAAACTGTTCGCAATGACGCGGATTATTACTACCGCGTTACCGCGATCAATTCTGCCGGGGAGACACTCGGCACGCCAAACGAGACTAAGGCGTGTACTTCTGTGGTACCGCCGCCGCCACCGCCTCCAACAGGCCCTGCGTCAATCTCGATTGATTTCATCCCGCCATGGATGAGTACGCAAGACCTGCGTGGCTCAGTTAAGAATGCTGTGCCATCCAACCACAAAGTTGTGGTTTACATCGAGGTTGCCGGACGGTGGTGGATCAAGCCGACGGACATTTCACCACTGACCACGATCGCGGCCAACGGCACGTGGGTGAGTGATGTCACAACCGGCGGCAACGACACCCTTGCCACGCAATTCGCGGCATTCTTGGTGACCAACAACCACAAGCCCGTGATCGCCCTCGGAACACTTAGTGTGCCGATTTCGGTCAACGGTGCCGATGTTCTGGACCGGGTGATCGTCAGTCGATCAGCAACACCATCGGGTAAGTAACGTCACAAGTACCGGTTGGGGAGCAATCCTCAACCGGTTTTATTATTGCTTGCAAAGGTCACCTTTGCAATTTGCATTATTATTATAGAAACGTTAGAATGTTCCCTTATAAATTTATGCCAAGGGATTATAAAAATTTATCTCCAGATAATTATTACCACGTTTATAATAGGGGTAATAATAAAATGAATATTTTTTTGGATGATCACGATTATATTAATTTTATAAAAAGATTATTCATTATCTTAGGTTTTGAAACTAACAAAGGCCACCTTCGAATAACGCCGGTAAATAAAAATAGCTTTGAGTTAATTGCATACTGCTTGATGTCTAATCATTTTCACTTGTTAATTAAGCAAAATACAGATGTTAAAATCGGAACAATTATAAATAGAATCTGTACAAGTTATGTAAAGTATTTTAATAAAAAATACTCAAAGGTGGGAGGATTATTTCAGGATACATATAAGGCAAAGTTAATTGAAAATGATGTTTATCTGAGTCATCTTACCGCTTATATACACAACAACCCACCGGATTCCAACTATAATTATTCAAGCTTTTCTGAATATTTAGGCCATGTTCCAGGTTATTGCTCAACGGGGTTTGTATTGAAAATGTTCAATAACGATCCTTTAAATTACAAGAAATTTGTTGAGATTTCGAAAAAGAATGAAGCTATTTTCAAAGGTGACCTTTGAAACTTGGAGGATATAATTTTTGATGCCAAGTCGCATGTCTTTATTGAAAGGTTTATTTTTGCTAAAGTAATGAGCATGAAAATCAAACAAATTTGTTTGCTAGCTCTTTTAACCATAAGCGCTTGTGCACCTCAACAAGTAAACGCCATAACTGACTATAACGCTGGTGTTTCTGACCTTGTAAGGTTTGCTTTTGGTGATGCCCCGGACATGATTAAGGTTGCGCAATGTGAATCCGGGACCCGGCAATTTACCAGCGATGGATCTTTGGTCCGAGGCGGGACAAAGAAAAATTACGTCGGTATTTTTCAAATCGATGAATTGATTCACAGAACAAGCGCATTAAATCATGGCATAGACATTTATACTGCAAGCGGCAACATTGCATATGCCCGCCGCTTGTACGATGCCAACGGCACCGCGCCTTGGAAAGGTTGTTTAGGTTCAACCCCTGTCATTCCAAAACCGACAACTGGGACCTCCTCCGGACCGATTACAATCAACATGAATATCGGTATGGTTAACTCGCAAGTATTGATTTTACAACAAACCCTAAACAAATTAGGTTTTACGGTTGCGGCCAGCGGGCCGGGTTCACCTGGCAACGAAACCACAATGTTTGGGGCGTTAACGCGGGAAGCAGTAAAAAAATTTCAGTGTGCAAAAGGAATTGTTTGCAGCGGCAATGAATCCACAACCGGATTCGGCCGAGTCGGCCCAACCACCAGGTCATTCCTGGCAAAATAATCAAAAAAGAAAAAAGCATCATGATTGATGCTTTTTTCATAGCCAAAAATCATTTTATTTTACATGTCAGTGCTAGAACCGTCACCCTTGCGTGAAGTGTCCTTGTTCGGGTTGTTCTTGTCATACTTTTCGCTGCCTGGTGTATCTGCCATTGTTACCACCCCCTTTCTTTGTAAGTTATCGTTATAATAAAGTTATATAACTGTTTGCGGAATTGGATAAATTGCCATTGATATTATCAGCCAATTTGCACGGAATTTTTTTCGTGGTACATTTTTACCATGACAAAAAGTAAACCACTAACGTTTTTGTTAGTCATTCTTGCGGCTGGCGCCATTGCCGCATTCTTTTGGAACGAACCGCAAAAATTAGAACAAGCAAAGGAATCAGTTTCGGGCCAGGAAATCGAAGCAGTGCCGGAATTTTCAAAAGAAGACGGGGAAGATTATCACGCCGTGTCATTGCCAGCTCTGGCCAAGAAAGAATTTGACGGCCAAGATTTTAAGGTCGGGCAAGTCTTGGCAGAAACTGCCAGTTATACCCGCTACTACATTACATATATGAGCGGGGATTTAAAAATTTCTGGGATTATGAACGTGCCCAAAGGCCAAGGACCGTTTCCGGTTTTATTTTTGAATCACGGCCACATTGATACTTCGGTTTATACTAATGGTCGCGGCCTAAAACGGGAACAGGATTATTTGGCGCAGCGCGGATACGTTGTCATCCATTCCGATTATCGCAATCACGCGCAATCGGATAAGGATCCCAATGCCGATTTGCAGTTCCGCTTAGGTTATGTCGAAGATGTCATTAATGCCGTTTATGCCGTGCAGAATTCCGACCTGTCATATTTCAACAAAGAAAAAATTGGCATGCTGGGGCATTCCATGGGCGGCGGCGTGACTGAAAATATTCTAGTGGCTAAACCGGATTTAGTTGATGCCGCGGTTTTGTTTGCGCCGGTGTCAACGAACAATGTTCTAAATTTTGAGCGCTGGACCACACGCCGGCCCGAATTGGCGGAACAGGTAGTGGCAACTTATGGCAGTCCAGAATCAAATCCCGATTTTTGGCACGATATATCCGCGATTAATTTTTTGGACCGCGTGCAGACTCCAATCATGTTGCATCACGGCACAGCGGATGATTCCGTTCCGATAGAATGGTCAGACCAGTTAAACGAAAAAATGAACAAGATCCATAATGACGAATTTATTTACCATGTTTACCAAGGACAGCCGCACGAATTTACAACCAGTTGGGGATTGGTCATGCAACGGACAGTAGATTTTTTTGACCAATATCTGAAATAAAGGTTGTTAAAAAAACCAATAGGCAAGGTTATTTTCAAAGGATAAATTGTTGGTATGAAAACCAACGAATCCGTTTGGAAAAGTTATCAAAAACCCGTGAAGTTCGAAAGACTCACACAAAATATTAATTGTGATGTTGTTGTGATTGGCGGCGGTTTGGTTGGGATTACAACAGCCTACATGCTGGCAGAAGAAGGGCGGGACGTAGTCTTGATTGAGTCAAGAGAAGTTGGTGCCGGGGCGACCGGTTACACCACGGCCATGATTTCTTACATCATTGATAACGGAATTTCCCAGTTGGTAAAAATGTATGGTTCGGGCAGGGCGAGTTTGGTTTGGTCGGCAGGAGCAGACGCAATTCAGAATTTGGAAAAAATAATTGCAATGGAAAAAATTGATTGCGAATTTATGCGCTGCAACGCATATATTTATGCGGCCGATGAAAAACAGACGGAGATTCTGGAAGAGGATTTTAAAAAATCAAAAGAACTTCAGTTTGCCGGTGAATACCACAGACATTATGAACTTGGATTGCAACATAACGGCGTTTGGATTGTCCCAAACCAGGCCAAGTTTCATCCGCTGAAGTTTTTGTATCAGCTAGCCAAAGTTGCCAGCAACAAGGGTGTTAAAATTTTTGAGCACACAAAGGCGATTAATATTACTGAATCAGAAAAAAGCGTTACCATTCAAACGGAACAAGGCGTCATTACTGCCAAACAATCAATCATGGCAACTTACAAACCGTTTAAAAATCCGATTCAAACGCTTTTCAAAAAAGGAAATTATAAAACTTATGAATTGGCAGTAAACATCACAAAGGATCGCCTAAAAGAAGGATTGTACTGGGATTGTTCGAATCCGTATTATTTCTTTAGAATTGATTCAATGCAAGACAATGACCGGATGCTTTTGGGCGGGGCCGATCACCGATCAGAAATTAAATATGACGAAGGACGGGGCTTTACGGTTTTAGAAAATTATTTGCAAACTGTAGTACCGGCATTAAAGTACGAAATCACAAATAAATGGACCGGCACAATTTTGGAACCAAGTGATAGCTTGGCTCTCATTGGTGAGTACCGCGAAAACCAAATGGTTGCCACGGCATTTTCCGGCAATGGCATGACTTACTCCTTGATTAGTGCGAAGTTATTGACCGATATAAGTTTCCACAGGCCCAACCCTTATACCAAAGTTTTTGATCCCAAAAGAATCCCTTCGATTAATCAGTTATTCCAAACCGGCAAAGGTTATACACAGAAGTTAATCCATGGGGCAGAAGAGTTAATCCTAAAACGCCCAAAATTATCGCATTAAAAAAACGCCAAAATAGACCGGCGTTTTTTAGTTGTCCACAGTCATTTTTGATTGACGAAAAGTATGGGGTAAATTATTATTTTTTCTTAGTCAAATTTGATGTAAGCGTTGTCTTAAGCAACGACATAATAATTAACTGAATAACAAATGAAAATAAAACTCATGCTTGCCGCATTGGGGGTTAGTTTGCTTATGCCGTTTTTAACCTTTGCTGAATCTGGAACATTGGTCATTAGCCAGGTTCAAGTATCTGGTGACGGCGGCGCAAACGACGAATTCATTGAAATTTATAACCCAACTGATGTGGATATTAATTTGTCGGATTGGTCATTGCAGTACAAGACTGCTTCCGGTGTTTTTCCGTTAACCACAAAAAAGAATTTTGGGGATTTAACGGTTCCGGCAAAGAAATATTTTTTGGTTGGGAATACCGGATACAATGGCAGTGTTACTGCTGATCTTACCCACAGTGTTTTTGCCATGTCGGGTAGTAGCACCGGGGCAACCGTATTTTTGGTTCACAGCACTACTTTGTTAACATCGGGCACAGATAGTTCCATTGCCGATAAATTAGGTTATGGCGATTCGCCGACGAATTCGCCAGAAACAAGTAATGCGCCGTTGCCAGCATCGGAACAATCATTAATGCGCACTGCAAGCGATACCGATAATAATTTAGTGGATTTTGCGCTGGGCAACACCAATCCGCGTAATAAGGTTTTTGATACGGGTGGGGGAACACCACCACCGCCGCCTCCGACACCGCAACCGAATCCTCCTCCACCTCCACCATCCCCACAACCAAACCCTCCACCACCACCGCCGCCTCCGACACCGCAACCGAATCCTCCTCCACCTCCACCTCCACCACCAGCAACCAATGTAAATGTGGTCATTAATGAAATTTTTCCACATCCGGCATCCAATCAACAAGAATACATTGAACTCAAGAACATTGGCACGGCCATGGCTAACCTCAAAGATTGGTCCATTGTCATTGGCGATAAAAAGTTTGTGTTTGGCGACGTACAGTTAGCACCAAGTGCCATTTTGGTCCTAACCAAATCTCAAACTAAGTTAGTTTTGAGCAATCACCCAATGCAAACCATTGAGTTAAAGAATGCTGCTGGTAGTCTCGTTCAGAGTTTGATGTTTAGCCAGCCCATGAAGCGCCAGTCTTACACACGGACTGGAAGTATCTATGTCTGGACTAACCCGACTCCTGGGACATAATTATCCGCAAAAATTATCAGGTTTAACAAAAAGAGAGCTCGAATGCTCTCTTTTTGTACAAGACCGTTTGGACATTCTGCTGATTTTCAAATCCTTAGCATTGGATTTAAATTAGGATATGAAGAACATCAACCAATATTTTGGAACAACAATTGTAATTTTTGTTTGCGTTGCCGTAATTTTGTTTACCGGATACAACGCGCCAGGCATAAATCCACCAGCGGGTAGTGATGTTGAACAAACCCCGATAACCTCACACGTTGTAGAAGTGGCGGAAGCCAAAACCAATAAGGCAAAATTAGTGGCGCCAATTTCGAAATGGCAGGACCGGGTCACCAAAAAGCCGTTTAGTATTTTTGTTTCGCCGCAAAATTCCCCGTTGGAGGAAGAAAATTTTTATGGCTACCACACTGGTGTTGATTTTGAAATTTTGGATGGGGAAGCCGATACTGCCATTTCAGTCTATGCCGTGTGCACCGGTGCCCTTGTCCAAAAGAAAAGTGCTTCGGGATACGGTGGGGTAGTAGTCCAGCGATGTAATCTTGACGGTGGACCGATTACTGTTATCTACGGCCATTTGAACATTAAGAGTGTTAAGTTACAAACCAACAAGCAAATTAAAGCTGGGCAGCAAATTGGAATGTTAGGGAAAGGGTTTAGTGAAGAAACTGATGGCCAGCGCAAACACCTACATTTGGGCATTCACAAGGGGGCGCAGCCGAATATCTTAGGTTACGTCAATACAAAAAGCCAGCTCGATAGCTGGCTCGACGCCTTGCAATTTTTGGAACCTGATGCTGAGGAAGTAAGCGTAATGCCGAACTAGAGTCCGAACCAACTTTTTTTCTTGGCGATTTTTTTGTAGGCCGCAAGGTAGTCTTGCGTCATTTTTGTTGAGGAAAAGTTTTTCGAGGCGTGATCAAAGCAGGTTTTTCGGTCGATGGTGTCGATTTTGCCAATGGCGTCGACTACCTCCTGTTGGGTAGTGCAAGCGAACCCGACCTTCGGGTTGATCAATTCCGGAACAGACCCGCGCTTCATGGTAATTACCGGTGTGCCGCAAGCTAATGCCTCAACCAAGAACAAACCAAACGGCTCTTCCCATTGGATTGGGGCGATTAAACCTCTGGCGTTGCCCAAGAGTTTTAGTTTGCCAGCATGGTCAACTTCGCCTAGAAATTTAATTTGCTTGCCGTCAATTTTCGGTTTAACTTCTTTTTCAAAAAATTGATTGTCCACACCATCAACTTTCGCGGCCATAACCAGGTTCACGCCGGCTTTCTTGGCCGCATCAATAGCTTGGACAGGGCCTTTTTCCGGGGACATGCGTCCCAAAAAGGCAAAGTAATTGCCGCTTGGTTTTGGGAAAAATTTAAATTTATCCATGTCCAGCCCATTGTAAACGTTGGCCACGAAATTCATAGTCGGGAAACCTTTGCGTTGGTTCAAACTAATACTGACGTAATTCGCATCCTTGAATAGTCCATAAGCGAATTGCATGTATTCGTCGTGCAGCGGACCGTGGAGGGTGGTGATTATTGGGGAGCCAATTAATTCTTCAACGCTTAACAGGCGCCAACCGATATGATTATGGATTATGTCGAATTTTTCTTTTTTAAGCATCGCCGCCAATTTCCCCACGGCGTAAACCACCAGGGCATTGCCGTGGCGGTCAGTTTTAAGTTTCATGCTTCGCAGATCCGAACTTAAAACTGGTACGAGTTTGGCTTTGGTTACAGAACCTTTCGGCGCGTACAAAGTTACGTCATGGCCCATAGCCACTAATTTTTCTGTCAGGTTTGAAACCACCAGTTCGGTGCCGCCATATTTTTTTGGCGGGACCAGTTCGGAGAAAGCGGAAACGACGGCAATTTTCATTTATTTATTTTTTATGTTTTTAATTTCTTGGTTAGCTGAGCGAATTACGGATAAAGTCGCGGGCCCATTTGTAAATTGTATTGTCCTGCAGAATCGCTTTCATTTTTTCGTTTCGCTCTTCTTTTTCTGTTTCTTTCATAGTTAAGGCTTCATAGACGGCATTGGCCGAGCCTTCAATATCGAACGGGTTGATAAGCATTGCATCTTTGAGGTCCTTGGCCGCGCCAGTAAATTTAGACAACACCAGCATGCCTTTTTTGGAATCGGCGCAGATGACATATTCTTTGGCCACTAAATTCATACCGTCGTCGAGCGCAGTAACCAAACAGGCATCCGCTAAATGATAATAAGTAAAAAGATCTTCGCGCGTGACACCGTGCTTGATTAAGTAAATTGGTTTCCAATCCTTAGTGCCGTGTTTTTTGTTGATTTTTTCCGCCAAGTGCGCGATCTGGCTATTATAAGTTTTGTATTCGGCAATATTGGTGCGGCTTGGCACGCCAATGGAAATGAAAACAAAATTATTAATCAGGTCATGGTGT
>JANWIA010000031.1 GCA_025450105.1 Candidatus Doudnabacteria bacterium
AATACCAAGACCATGGTTAACAAACCTAGTCCGGCGAAAAATTTGGCAAATGCAATGGCCTTGTCATTTTCGAGATTTAATCCCAAAATCAGCAATCCAATGCCGCAAGCAAAAAACAAAACCATTGCCAGGGTTGCAACTCTTTTAGGCAAAAGCTTTTCTAATTTTATTGCGGGCAAAAATCCCGATTGTTTTATAAACTCATTCATTAAACAACTGAAGCTAATAAATAAATTATCAAACCCAGTAACCCAAACCACGCGGCAAAACAAACTACAGTTGAAGCAATCACTACGACTTCCAAACCTAAACCGATAATAATAAAGAATAATCTTAAAATTGCGCCAACAAATCTCGAAATCAGATTCCAGGCAGCCGCATGAAACCAAATAACTAAATCAAATCCACGGCCATACGATGTAATGTCTTTGTGCCATGGCGAAAAAATTCTGGGAAGAAAAAAACCAATCGAAAAAAACCGCCAGCACCAAATCATAAAGTCCTTGCCGTTTTCTAAAATTTTTAGCGGAAAAGTGAGAAAATACCAGCTAAAAAATTGTATAAAGATTGTATTTGCCATTTGTTTCTAGTATTTTGTTCTTTGTTGTATTTTACTCAATTATTACTGAATGCGGAAGGATCAATTGCCTAAAACAGAATGATCCAAGCTGAGACTGCAATCGCCACCCGATAAATACCAAACGGGATAAAATCGCTTTTCTCGACAAATTTCAAAAAAGATTTCACCGCTATGAATGCAACAATAAATGAGGTGATAAATCCGACTGCCAAAACCTGAAATTCTTGGCGGCTGAATTGCGGCGCCGATTGCTGTAAATCTAAAGCAGTTGCCGCCAACATGGTTGGAATCGCTAATAAAAATGAAAACTCAACTATGGTTGACCGTTTGTATCCTAAAATTAAACCACCAAAAATGGTTGCGGCGGCCCGGGAGACTCCTGGGATAACTGCAATCGACTGAAACACTCCGATGATAATTGCCTGGGTATATGTAATTTGGTTTAAATTGGTTTCAGTTATTTGTTTGGTCTTATACCAAAACTCAAAGCCAATCAAAACTAATCCGCCTAAAAACAAGCTTACAATCACCAACTGTTCATTATCTAAAAAATTGTCCTTGATAATTGGATATGCCAGAAGTCCGACGATGGCGGTAGGAATAAATGCCGCAAGCAGTTTTGGAATAATCGCTAAGTTTCGCCAAAGATAGTTCCAATACAAAACCACCACCGACAGAATGGCCCCGAACTGAATCGCAATTTCAAAACTTTTTACAAAATCAGTCGAGGTAATGTTCAAAAGTTTTGTAACCAAAATTAAATGCCCAGTCGAGGAGATGGGCAAAAATTCGGTAAGACCTTCAATTATTCCTAGAATGATGGCCTGAAAAAAACTCATATTATTTTACAGTCCTGGTGCGGGAAAATTTTTGGTAAATCGTTTGATTTCTTCCGCCACATCTGGGGCAACTTTGACGTCAGTAATGACCGCAGTAATCCAAGATGCGATTTTACCCATTTCTTTTTCTTTCATGCCGCGGCTAGTTATGGCCGGGGTGCCGAGACGAATCCCAGATGGATCAAATGGGCTACGCTTATCAAACGGGATCATATTTTTATTCACCACAATCCCCGCGTTCTCCAAAGCCTTCTCTGCATCTTTGCCCGAAATATTCTTATTGGTTAAATCCATAAGAATCAGATGATTATCGCTGCCGCCAGAAATCAATCGGAATCCAAAATCCTGCAAGTGAGTAGCCAAAGCCTTGGTATTCTTCACAATTTGTTCCGCGTATTTTTTAAAATTGGCGCTCTTGGCTTCCTTCAAGCTAACAGCCAAAGCCGCAATGACATTTTCGTGTGGGCCGCCCTGCATCCCTGGAAAAACCGCTTTATCAATAGCAGTTGAATACTTATCCTTGCACATAATTATGGCGCCCCCGCGCGGACCGCGTAAGGTTTTGTGTGCCGTAGTAGTGACAACGTCAAAAAATGGAATTGGCGATGGATGGACACCGCCGGCAATCAAGCCTGCGATGTGTGAAATATCGGCCATCGAAATCGCCCCAACTTTGTCGGCAATTTCCTTAAATTTTTTAAAATCAATTTCTCGCGGGTAAGCAGTAAAACCCGAAACAATCAATTTCGGTTTAATTCGATCAGCAATTTTGAGAATCTCAGTATAGTCGAGCTTTTCGGTTTTAGGCGAAACCCCGTAATGAACAAAATTATAGGTTTTCCCAGTGGCGTTAACTTTTGAGCCGTGGGTTAGATGGCCGCCATGGGATAAATCCATCGCCATGACAGTGTTACCTGGTTCCAACAGTCCCATGTAGACTTCAATGTTCGCTGGACTACCAGAATACGGCTGAACATTTACATGCCAATCCAATGGCAGATCAAAAACCTCTCGCACTCGACTGATAGCTAAATTTTCGATTTCGTCGATAACTTGATTGCCGCCGTAATAGCGCTTGCCTGGATAACCTTCCGAATATTTGTTGATCAGTGGCGTACCAATGGCTTTAAGGACATCATCGGAAACATAATTTTCTGACGGGATCAATTCTAAAACATCAGCCTGGCGCTTTTTTTCCAGTTGGATGAGATCGTATATTTCTGGGTCAGATTGTTTTAGTGTCATTCTTTTAGCAGGGAGTAAAACATTGTTAAGACACCCGCGAGCACAAAGACCAAATATATATTTCCAGTTAGTCCCAAAATAATTATGGCAGCCAAACTCATAAAGATTTTGGCAATCGACAAACTGAATTCATAAAATACAGCGTAAGCAATGGCATGGTTGGCAGATTTGCCGCCCGCCAAATCATAGGTCAGGGATAACATCGGGACGTTGATCAAAGCCTTGAGAGTCTTGGTCATAACGTCGAAAATCAAAACGAACGGAACGCCGATGGCTAAAAATCTAAAAACCCAGGTGAATCCATAAGCGATCGAGGCTTTTTTGATCCAAGCCATTTTGTTGGCGGTGTCCACTAACCTTCCTATATATAACATTAGCATGGCAGCACTTAGCCCGGCAAATGTCGCCACAATTCCCACTCCCAAGAAATAAGGGATGGTCAAAAAGATAAATAATGGCCAAAGATTAGTCAGCATCAAGTCTTCGGCGTAGCCCCAATATCCCCAGAAGTTGGAAGGATATTTATTAAAAATTTCCTTAAAGTTCTTAAATTCAAATTTATGGTCCTCGTAAATATCTGGACTCTTAAACAACGGGTACACCGCCAGAATCAACAAGGTCGACGAGGAAATGAACAAGGCGTTAAATCCTAATGTTGAGGAAATTAGTCCGCCCAGGAACGGTCCGACAATCGCACAAACTTCGATCACTGATAGCAACACGCCAACTTCCCGACCACGTTGCTGTTTTTTTGAGCCCATGGCCACGTCTGCATTGTATGCCGGCCAAAAAAAAGATTTTTGCAAAGCAAATAAAAACGGAGCCACAAAAAACAATTCCGGCATGTCCTTGATGTTATACAATGTTAGCCAGTACGCAATATACATCAAACTCGAAATAAAAATAGAATGCTTATACCCGATCTTTCCGGCAACAATTGCCGCAAAGAACATGACCACGGAGTACCAGGCGTAAACTTGGACATAAAACCACATGATCCAAGGCAGCGAATATCCAAGCTGGAATAAATAGATCGGCTCAAAAATGTAAGTTAAGGCAATAGCCAGGGAATTTATGCCGGCAAAAAAATAAACCTCCTTAACCTCTCGGTCCAGGTGTCTGGTGAAATAGTGAATGTGATGTGGAATCATTAAATAGCCTTTTGTATTTGTGTGATTTTTATTGGACCTTCTCGAAGCACTTCGATTTTAGAATCTACAAACCTTATGACGGTTGAGGGCTTAGTTTTTTTGAGCTTGCCGGCGTTGAGGTAAAGATCGGGTTTGTGTTTCGATTTTGAGAATTGCTTTTTTACAACGGGAATAGTGTACGGATTGCCGCGGCCGCTGCGATTAGCGGAAGTGGTGGTGATTGGTTTTTTGAATTCCTGCATCAAGGCCTTAACTACCGGATGATCGGGCAGTCGAAACCCAATAAACCCGGAATCGGAGGACAGAACTTTCCAATTTTTAGTTTTGGCCTTCAGAGGCAAAACCAACGTTAGCGGTCCTGGAAAATATTTTGTAATCAGTTTCTTTGCTACTGGATTAAGTTTAACTGTTTTATTCAAATCTGAAAATGATGGAAACACCACATGCACCGGTTTGTTCGATTTTCTGCCTTTCAGTTCAAATAAATTCTTAATTGCCGTCAGATTTGTGGCGTCCACTGCTAATCCATACGCGGTGTCAGTCGGATAAACCACAATACCGCCGTAATTTAATACACGGACTGCTTCTTTGATTGCATCTAAATCAACTTCTTGCGGTTTATTCTTCACTTTTCAAAACAAAATTAATCAATTTATCGGGAATAAATATTTCTTTAACAATCTCTTTGCCTTCCAAATGCTTTTTGATTAACTCATCAGACATCACTTTAGTCTTAACTTCTTCCTGGGTCACACCCAGAGCCACCTTGAATGATCCTCGAGTTTTGCCCATTATCTGCACAACCATGGTCACTTCAGAGTCAATAACTAAACTTGGATCAAAGATCGGCCAAGCTTCCTTATGAATTGATTGGTCGTGTCCCAATTTCGCCCAAAGGTCTTCAGTGATATGCGGGGCAAATGGAGCGAGCAGTTTGAGATAGGTTTCCCAAGTTTGATTGTCCATCGATTGATTCTCATTTAAAAATTCCATGAACGCCGCCACTGCGGTGTTAAATTTCATGTCCTGAATATCAGAGCTGATCTTTTTTATCAGTTTATGAATGTTGGCATTGCCTTGACCTTCAACAAAATTTTCCTGGAATTTAAAAACTCGATCTAAAAATCTTCGTACACCAACGATTCCTTGCGTATTCCAAGGCTTGGCATCTTCCAGCGGCCCCATAAACATTTCATACATTCTAAACGAATCTGCGCCAAACTCAGCCACAACTTCATCTGGGTTAACCACATTGCCTTTAGACTTACTCATGCGTTCACCATTAAGCCCTAAAATTAATCCCTGATTCCTCAGTTTTGTGAATGGTTCACCGTTCACAAACGCCTCTTTAGGTAAACAACCTAAATCTGACAATGCTTTTGTAAAGAACCGAGCATACAAAAGATGTAGAATTGCATGTTCCGCGCCACCTTGGTACATATCAACGGGCATCCATTTGGATATCTGGTCCTGGCTGGCAAATACTTTGTCATTTTGTGGATCGGTGAAGCGCAAGAAATACCAGGATGAATCCACAAAGGTATCCATGGTATCAGAATCTCGTTTGGCGTGGCTACCGCACTTTGGACAAACCACGTTGTGAAAATCGTTGGAGTAAACCAAAGGTGATTCGCCGGTTGGTTTGAAATCCACATCTGTTGGAAGTTTTACTGGCAAATCTGATTCCGGAACTGGGATCATGCCGCAGCGTTCACAATAAATAATCGGAATCGGCGCGCCCCAGTATCTTTGACGCGAGACTAACCAATCCCGCAATTTATATTGCACTTGCGCTCGGCCAAAATCAGCAGTGATGTGACTTCGCGCTTCACTTGCATCTAAATTAGTATACTCGCCGGAATTAATCAGTTGGCCTTCGCCAGTAAATACCTCTTCCTTATAATCGATTGGGGTTTTAATAACTTGTTTGACTGCCAAATCATATTTAACCGCAAATTGGTAGTCACGTTCATCGTGTGCTGGTACGGCCATAATCGCGCCAGTTCCATAAGTTGCCAAAACATAATCCGCAATCCAAATCGGAATCGGTTGTTCGGTTGCTGGATTTATAGCAAAGCTGCCTGTGAATTCTCCCGTCTTGTCTTTTTCCAGTGCGGTCCGCTCTAATTCAGATTTTTTCTTTGATGCTTCAAGATAAGTATTAATTTTCTCCTTCTGTTCATCTGTGGTAATTTCTGCCACGAGGTTATGCTCCGGAGCCAAAACCATGTACGTAGCACCGAACAAAGTATCCGGTCTCGTGGTGAAGACTTCAATCTGCTGATCTGAATCCTGAACATAAAACTTGATTCGTGCCCCCTCTGATCGGCCAATCCAATTCTTTTGCATGTGCTTGATTGAATCCGGCCAGTCCAAAACTTCCATATCGGCCAGCAACCGATCGGCGTAATCGGTAATTTTGAAAAACCATTGTGATAATTTTTTCTGGGTGACTTGTGTGCCGCAACGATCACAGGCCCCATCAATAACTTGCTCATTGGCCAAAACCGTTTGGTCCTTTGGGCACCAGTTCACAGACGCTTCTTTTTTATAAGCCAATCCCTTTTCATACAATTTTAAAAATATCCATTGCGTCCATTTGTAATATTCTGGATCAGACGTATTCACCTCTTTTGACCAATCATAAGAAAGACCAAGAGATTTAATTTGCTCTCTAAAGCGGTTGATATTTTGGGCGGTGGATTCTTGCGGATGCACCCCCATTTTGATAGCGTAATTTTCTGCGGGCAAGCCAAAAGCATCCCAGCCCATTGGATGCAGCACATCAAATCCAAGCATCCGCATTTGCCGGCTAATAATATCTGTGGCGGTGTAGCCTTCCGGGTGTCCGACATGCAAGCCCGCACCCGACGGATACGGAAACATATCTAAAATATATTTCTTTTTAGTTGCATCAGGATTTTCTGGGGTCGCATACAGTTTTTCTGCTTCCCATTTATCCTGCCAATATTTATCTCGTTCTTTGTGTTCGTACATGAATTTGGCTTATGTCTTGGGGTTTATCCCAAAGATACTGCACGCATTGTTAAAGGTATATTCAGCAACCTGTTCAATTGTCTCACCACGAAGTTCCGCAATTTTTTCTGCAACATGTTTGACGTAAGCTGGCTCGTTTCGTTTACCGCGGTATGGCGGCGGCGCCAGGTACGGCGCGTCAGTTTCTATAAGTATTTTATCAGAAGGAAGATTTTTACACACTTCGGCCAATCGCCCAGTTTTATCAAAGGCTAAGATCCCGTTAAGAGCCACATAGAAGTTGAAATCGAGGAACTTTTTAGCTGTAATCCAATCGCCTGTGAAGGAGTGGATAATTCCTCGTCCATTTTTAAATTCCGATTTGAGAATATCAAGCACGTCTTCGTAAGCATCGCGGCAATGAATGATTACTGGCAGATCATGTTTTGATGCAAAGTTTAACTGGGCGACAAACGACTTTTTCTGTTTTGCAATCGCCACGTCACGATCAGTTTCTGGCAACCGATAATAATCCAAGCCACACTCACCAATTGCTACTACTTTTTCTGAAAGCAGAAGTTCGTAATTATCTTCATCAAAGGACTCCTCCGCGATTTTTGCATTGTCTTGATCCGGATCTTCTATTTGCTGATAAGTATGCGCGGGGTGCAAGCCGATAGCCGCAAAAACTCCGCTAGGGTATTTTTTAGACAACTCGACTACGGACTTGCTAGTGTCCTTTTGAGTCCCAACATTAACCATCCACGTGTCATTTAACGCACGCTTGATAGTTTCATCAGTATCATCTTTATACGCGGTGGAGTTGACGTGGGTGTGGGTGTCAAAAAACATATTACTCAATTTTGGCAAATAAAGGTTCAGCCTTAACGATTTTATCGGCTTCAATTATTTTTCGAATTTTGTCAGCAGTCTCTGGCATAATTGGCGCCAGTTTAATTGCAATGTCATAAAGCAAAGCAACTAAATTAATCAGTAGCTCTTCCACTTTGGCTGGATCAGTTTTGTAGAGGTCCCATGGTTTGGATTTATCAATCAACTGGTTCGCCCAGGCGATTTCCGCCCAAATCTTGTTTAAGCCCTCGGAAAAATTAAGGCTAGAAAAATCATTAAAAACTTCGGATAAATCTTTCGGCGAGGCAATGTATTGTTCAATGTCCCCATCTAAAAACTTTTCTACCATATTGGTTAATCGGGAAACTAAATTTCCCAAGCCGTTAGCCAAATCCCCGTTGTAACGAGCCTTGAGCTTTTCTTCGCTAACATCCCCGTCCTGACCAAATGGAATCTCACGCAACAAAAAATATCGGACGGCATCGGATCCGTATTTTTGGGCTAATTCCACCGGGTCAATCGCATTGCCCAAACTCTTGCTGATTTTTTGGCCATCAACAGTTAAGAATCCGTTCGCAAAAACTTTGGCTGGAATTTTCTCGCCAATTGCCAACAACAACGCCGGCCAAATAATACAATGGAATTTGATAATGTCTTTGCCAACCACATGAATGTCAGCCGGCCAGAATTTATTAAATTGTTCTTTGTTGGATTCGTACCCGATTGCGGAACAATAATTGAACAGCTCGTCCAGCCATACATAAATTGTTTGGCTTTCATCCCACGGGAGTGGAATTGCAAATTTGGCATTCTGCCTGGAAATTGCAATATCTTCTAAACCTTGTTTAATAAATGACAAAATTTCATTTCGGCGGGAGTTTGGCGCAATTATCAATTCCCCATCTTCAATTTTCTCTGTCAGGATTGCGCCGTAATCAGAAAGCTTAAAAAACCAGTTTCGCTCCTTCACTACTTCTGGTGCTTTGTTATGCAATGGACAAAGCCCGTTTACCAGTTCTGACTCTTTCTTAAAGGCTTCGCAGCCAATACAATACAAACCCTCATAATCATCTTCGTAAACTTTTCCAGATTCCTTGAGCTTCTTAAAAAATTCAATCACAGCCTTCACGTGTCGTTCTTCCGAAGTCCGAATGAAATCATCGGGTGCAATTCCTAAGGTATCCCAAGCTAGTGAAAACTTTGCTGAGACTTCATTCACAAATTCTTGTGGGTCTTTGCCAGCAGCTTCGGCGCTTTGGGCAATTTTGTTGCCGTGCTCTGCAGTGCCAGTCAGTAAGTGCACTTCCTCGCCCAATTGTCGATGCAGACGCGCTAAACAATCCGCGGCAATGGTAGTATAAGCCGAACCAATATGCGGCTTATCGTTGACGTAGTAAATCGGTGTGGTTATATAGAATTTGTTGCGTTCTGGGTTGTTCATAAAATAAAATCTTCCACGCTGTAAAAATAGAAAAAGCCTCATCGGCTAACCAAATTATACCACAAACCGCCAAAATTTGCTTTGGAATAAGAAATGATTATAATAGAACTAACGTAAGCCTGAAGGAGGCTCTCGATGACGCTTGCCGTCTCAGTCGACAGGGTCGATAATCGCATTTACCTCAGCAACATCAGCCCGCAAGATGCGATCATGGTCCTGCTTGGAATCCCCACTTTGGAAAAGGTCAACAGGGCCGGCTTGTTGAAACTCTCCAGAGCTGAGGACGAAATCACGCTCAAGTTTTCTTCTTCATGCAAAGAGCATGACGTCGAAGAAATCCTCCATGCACTGCGCGGCGTACTGTGCCAGGGCATGGAGGCTGAACTCTCGACAGCTTTCATGGAGCGCAACCTCAACCCCCAGCTCTACTTAGTGATCCACTAGGAGCGTCTCCGAGCCCGAAAAAAAGAACCCCGACCAACGTTGGCCGGGGTTCCTATTTTTATTCTTTATGTTTCTTGTCCCCACATGTCTTGGACAAAAACCGAAATGCCACTGATGATTGGAATCGCGATGATGGCGCCAATTACCCCGCCCAATGTGCCGCCAACTAACACGCCTAAGATAACAACAACTGGATTTAGCCCAACGCTCTTACTCATTACCACCGGTACAATGATTTGGTTTTCCAATTGTTGAATAATCAAATACAGAATTAAAACGGCAAGTGCCAAAGGCGGATTTTGTAAGAAGGCAAAGAAAAGAGCGGGAATCAGTGCAATAAACGGACCGATAAATGGAATGATTTCCAAAACACCGGCGATTAGAGCCAACACTAAAGCATATTCAACCTTGATAATAGTTAAACCTAAATACGTGACGCCAAAAATAATTACCGACAAAATGAGTTGGCCTAACACCCAGTAGCCGATCTTTTTCTGAATCTTGGTGATTAGGGTCGTAGAGTAAGCCTGATGTTTAAACGGGACCAGATTTTTTATAAAATTCTTCATGCCGTTCTCTTCGGCCGTCAGATAAAAAGACACAATCAAGACTGTAAGTGCCGAGAGCAATCCATTGACTACGCCGCGGGTGGCGCTAAATAGTGAAGTCGAGATGGTTGCAGCCCAATCCTTGATATTAGTTTCGAGCGTTTCGGAAACACCAAACTGTTCCAGGTTCGCTTTGTAGACTCCAAGCTTGGAATTAAAATTATCAATAAAATTACTTTGCGAAATTTGGGTAAACTGATCCGCAATCGGTGGGATCAACATGTAAACCACTAGGGACAACATGCCAACGAATAAAATGTACACCAGCAGGACGCTGATCCCGCGTGGAATTCTTTTTTTCGCCAAATAGTCAGCAACCGGATCAATTGCCGAGGAAATAATAATAGAAATCAGAAGCAAAAGCAAAATGTCGCGGACAGCAAATAAGAACCAGACGGTTAATAAAATCGCCAGGACCTTAAGAATGGATAATGTAGAGATAGTTACGGTTGTATTTCGCTCTTCCATATATGTTTATTATATCACTAAACCGCGAACAATGTTACCAACTGCCACCGCCGCCCCCTCCACCTCCGCCGCCGCTAAAGCCACCGCCACCGAATCCTGACGAGCCCCCACCTGCTCCATTGGTGTTGGCCAAAACCATGGATTTAAACCCGGAACTGAAATCGGTCATAGAGGACAGCATCAACATGGAATTAAAATGAGAATGAGTTGGGTCAATATACCAGGATGGTTGGGCATCATAAATCCCTTCAAATTTTTTGGACCATTGTTTAGAAACCCCGAGTGCGATCGCAAATGGCAAAAGTTTTTCAAATACCTTTGGATCTTTGGCCGGGTCATTATGAAAATCCAAACGGTCTTTTTCAGCAACTGATCAATATTCTTTCAATCCTAAAATCAGCTGTTTAGTATCCGCACCTTTTGGTGTTTTTCTGGGCATGAAGTAACCAACAACCATGATCACGGCCCCCAACAAAACTATCGGCACCGCAGTTGGCAATCCAAAGTTACCAAAAAAATAAAAAACTGAAAAAAGAATGAATCCACCCACCCCCATGTAAATCGATTTAACCTTTTGCGGGTCCTTATCATAATATCCCAACTTAGTCAGTTCCTTGCCGACATTATGCAACGCAAATGTGTCTCGGGTTATTTTCAATTTTTTTCTTAAGCTGGATAGTAAGACTTCTGGTGGTCCGAGAACAAAAAGCGTCCGCATTAAATTTCGATCGAAAGAATTTGGTAAATCTTTTTCGTCTTTCAGTTTTATTAGTTTAAAGTCATCCTTACCCAACCATCCTTGCTTCGGGATTCGTTCAATTTTTAAATATCCTAAAGTTGCCAGGTAAATAATTTCTGCAGTCACCTCGTTTGGCTGATTGTGCTCGTCCAACAAAAATCCAGCCTCGATTGGGGTGAGTCCCGGTGGCGGTTCATATTGGGCCGTGATCGGAATTTTAGAAATTGGATCTCTGCCTGCCCGATGCCAAACATAAAGCATTACAATCAAGCCAATAAAAGGCAGTGAAAAGAAAACGTTATCTAGAAGAAAATTCGCAATCCTCTTGAATGCGCTTGGTTCGGTCACGAAGCCCTTTGGCCAACCGACAACTACTGTTACGCCCTCGCTCAAAGCCAACTGCTCGTTATAAAACTGAATTTTATTTTCATCATTAATTGTTGAACGGCATGGCGTGGTTGATCCCATTGGCCCGACAAAACAATCACGATTAACATTTTCAGTTGCGCCTGGCGGCGGTTCTACCTGAACAATAGAGCCCAGGATCGACACATCCCAATTATTGCCAATGGCATTCCAGTACAATTCATCATGGTCGTCAAAAAAATTCAACGCGCCGTCCACGTCATAAGTGATATAGTAAGTTTGTTTGCCGCTGACAGTTTGGTTTGGGTCCCCAATTTTGATCCGGACATTATCCCCCTCTGTTGAGGTCGAAAACATCATAGGCATGAGATAGTCCTCGCTACTGACATAAATATCTGAGATATCCATGTTATAGCGAAAACCATCACGCCGGTATTTAAAAGGAATGTCCCGATAAATCCCATGTTTAGGCGAGTCAAACTCATAAATAATTCGCTCCTCAACATGAATCGTTGAATCAGCGTTGATTTGAATCAACACGATATAGCTTTGAATCCGGTCCGCGAATGCTTGCGTCGGAAAAAAACAAACAGCGAGCAGGGCGAATAAAAAAATTATTTTTTTCATTTTCGCAACTTGTTTAGCACTTTAATATTCATTGGATCCCAAGTTGGATCATCTTTTGGTGTTTCTAAAATCCAATCCGTCTTTCCTAAAACTTTGTGCGCGGCCATGGCCTTGAATCCTTCGAGACCGATTTTACCTTGGCCAATATGCTCGTGACGGTCCAAATGCCCGCCGAATTCCCCTTTGGAATCATTGGCATGAAAAACTACCAATCGATCATTGCCCAAGACTTTGTGGAATTTTTTGAAAGTCGCGTCCACGGTTTTTTTGTCTCTGATGTCGTAGCCGGAGGCAAATAAATGACAGGCATCCAAACAAACGCCGACGTTAAAATTTTTGAGTCTCTTATCATCGATGATTGCCGATAATTCTTCAAAGGTGTCGCCAACGACCCGTCCTGCCCCAGCAGATATTTCCAGAAGTAGTTGAGTGGTCCCTTTGTATCCAGTCATGACTTTTTCCACGGCTTTGATTTCGCGTTCAATCCCTTCCTCATCTGTTAACTCGCCAAAACTTCCCAAGTGGGTCATTAAGGCTTTGCAGCCAAGCAGGGTGCCTCGCTCCAACTCTTCTCGGATCACTGAAATTGATCCGTAATATATATTGCCTTTAACCGAGGCGTATTTAATAAAGTAAGGAGCATGAATA
>JANWIA010000032.1 GCA_025450105.1 Candidatus Doudnabacteria bacterium
CAACCGCCAGTTGGTCTTTATTCAAATCCGGCTTCTGCTTGGCAAAAACTTGCTCCAGCCGCTTCTCCTTGAGGTCAGCGTGAAGCTTCATTTCTTCTTCTGTTTTGTTGGCAAGTTTTTCGTAATCGTAAACTGGTTCCATATTATTGTAAATTAAATTTAATTGTATCCCCGACTTTGACGTTATGGCGGCTGACCCAGCCGGATTTTAGTTCTAAAATTTTGTCCGCTGGTTGCCTGGAACGATAAACCTTTCGTTGCGTGTCTGGTATATCGCCTTCCACTAATGCTTCCTCGGCAAAATCTACTACCTGATTATTATAAATCCAAATTATATCGATGGGAAATTTCATGCCCTTCATCCAAATGCCGTGGTCTCCGGCCACACCCATTTCGAACAACATGCCGCTACCTTCACCGATATTGTCCCGGCCGGATAATCCAATCTGCCGGGAGATATCATCGGCCACAACTTCAATCCGAAAAATTTTTCCAGCTAACTCCAAGGTGCCATCACTGTAATAATCGCCGGAAGTTTCAATTGGAACAGAATCAACATTGTTATGGGGCGGGGTTTGGTTGCAGCTTACGGCCAAAGTTATTAAGGCGGTAATCAAAAATACTTTCTTAAACATTGGGCTTCGGTTTCTTAAATTTGTAAACCACGAAAATTAATCCGAAAATGATGGCCATGACCGCAACTAAAATAATGAAGGCGATAAATTTACCCAGCGATTGCAAAAACAAGGCCGTAGCACCAAAAATTCCTGTTAAACCGTAAAGCAATAAAACTGCCTGCGGTTCCGACAGCCCAATTTCCGTTAAACGGAAATGTAAATGTTTGCGGTCGCCCTTGAATGGAGACTGATGATTACGTAGTCTTTGGAAAATAACCCAGGCCGCATCCAAAATCGGGATTCCCATAACCAACATGGCAGTGGCAATTTTCCCGCCGGATACCACAGCCAAAATTGCTAGCATGAATCCGGCGAATGTACTGCCGGACTCTCCCAAAAATATTTTTGCCGGATATGTGTTTAATATCAAAAAACCAAGCAGGGATCCACAAAGTGTTACGGCAAGCAACGCAGTTTGCGGTTGGTTAACTTCCGGTGACAATGATAGAGCAAACAAAACCAGGGCTCCAATGGCGGCAATCCCCGCAACCAATCCATCCATGCCGTCCAATAGTTTGGTAGTGTATGTCATGGCCATGGTCCACAAAAAAACCACCAAACCCGAGGCCAGTGGTACACCATAAAACAATACATCTTGTAAAATTAAGACTTCACCGTTAAAGGGGTTGTGGATGCTGAACGCCTGGATGCCGGAAAATATTACCACCAACGTTGCAATGACCGGTGCGAGAATAGAATATTTCGCCGGCAAATTCCATTTGTCATCAAGGTAACCGCCAACCATCAAAACCAATCCCCCAATCCAGATTCCAATTAAAACCTTTAACGGGATGTTGCCGCCGAGCAAGTATCCACCAACGACTCCCAACAATAAAGTAACAAGAAAAAAACTGGCAAAGACAGCCAGCCCGCCCAAAGTCGGGGTTTTATGTTTATGAAATCGGCGTTCGTCATCCGGTACGGCAACAATGTTTTTGCGGATGGCAATCCGATAAACAATTGTGGTCGCCACGAAAGCAACTAAGAAAGCGGCGGCAAATGACAAAAAATAAATCTGTCTCATTTTATCTCACGCTCTGTTTTTCGAGTTCCTTATTAATAATTTTGTTTGCCGGTTCGGCTTTGCGAATTTTTGGTGTGACCCAGAATTCCATATACTTGCCGAATAACAAGCGGGTTTGGGCATCAATCGCTGGGAACGAACCAAAGACCGAGGAGACAATCGGCGCCAACAACCATTGGGAAATCATGAATACGGTTTTTCTCCGGCCGTACTTGGCTGGGCGCGGCGGCAATAATACCATGTTGATGTAAACCGAGAAGATCAAGAAGAATGTGGCGATGGTCATGATGACCCTGGTCAACAGCGGCAAGTTACTGGCCAAAACCGAATCGCCAAAGTTATTTCCACCCAGTACCAATGGCAGCCAACCTAAAACCGAAACCATAACCGCGCCTGTGGCCCAAAAATAATGCCCTTCAATAAAACGCTCACCATAAAGCAGGCGCTTCCAAAGTGGAATTGCTTTGTTGCGTAAAAATCTTGGAAGGATAAATGACATCTGTCCAACGCCGTAGGCCCAGCGACGTTTCTGTTTGTATTGGGCAACCATGGTATCAAAATACGAACTGCCCATAACCGCGTCCATGGAAACAGTAGTAAAAATCGGTTTGGTTTTGTAATCGCCGTTAAAATGCATGAAGCACTGCCAAAAAATGAACGAGTCTTCGTTGATGGAATCGGCGCGGAACAAACCGACATCGAGCAAGGTCTTCAAGCTCATGGCGTGGGACGAAAAAGTGATCAAGCGGTCCGGTCGCGAAGCCTCAACTAATTGCCAAAAAGAAGACGAGACCGCAATGACGCGAGCCACTGCTGGTGTATCCCAAATATTATTGTTATAAACCGGCATTGGCTGGTAACTGCGCTGCATCGGTTTTTCTTCCATCATGAAATCGTAGGTCAAATGGCTGAAATAGTTTGGTTGGATGACTGTGTCGGCATCAAGGGTCGAAACAACGACATCCTCGTATTTAATTCCCTTGGCATCCAAAACTTTCAAAGATTCTTTCACGGCATGGTTCATGTTCCCCGCTTTGCCACGGACTTCCCCGGCAATACCATCTGGGTGCAACGTCACAATCACAGACAAAAATTTGTCAGCATATTTTGCCTCTAAGCCTTCAAATTGTTTTAGGGATTCGGCTCCGGCTCGCTCTTCTGTAGCCACAACCAAAATAACTTTATCTTTTGGATAATCAACTGCAGCGTAAGAATCGATTGATGCTTCCAGGACCGAAATATCTTCCTTGTAAGTTGGGAAAACAATTAAGTGGACCAAACGTTCCCAGTTTAAATTGTGCGTCGGCGGCAACTTGGCCAATTTTTCGTGGTAGCTTCGGTAAAGCTTTCGCATAGAACGTTTTGGTGCGGTTTCCGAAAGGTTTTTTAAATGCGCTTCGAACTGTTCGCGGTTATGCAACTGCTTAAGCCAGTCCAGCCAATGAATTTTTCTATGGATAGTTAACAAATGATATGAATGGACCAAATGCGTGGCAACGTTAGCTGCCTTAAGGAACCAATACAAATCAAAAATAATAATGTACAAAGAAATCCAAACTGGTTTGTAATATGATAAAATTGGCGCGCTCAAAAGCGTCAACCAGGTCAGTGTGCCAGGTAGAATTTCAAAAAACCGTTCTAGTCCTGTAGGCTTTAAATTATTCATTAACTTTGATCAAAACTAATGTGGCAATTAGAAAAATTAACTGCACAGGTATGCCAGCAAAGTTCAAAAAATAGCTGGCAACTTTTTCACGACGATAAAAAACATTACTGATGATAGCGTTGATGACTATAAAGGCTAATGCCACTGCGGGAATCAAATAAATGAAGCTGGCCTTGTCCACCAAATCCGGTCCATAAACAACATTGTAGTGCAGAAGGACATTGGCGCTGCCCGGCTTTATCTTGCCGTACAATATACCCCAATGTATAATGTTTACAAGCAAAGTAAGTCCAAGGCTAACAACGTTTAACCGATCTGAAATAAAAGATTTTTTTGAGGCTAAAACCTCATTTAATTTAGTCAAAAACATAAGTAAATTATACCGTTTTTGCGTTATTTCCGCAAAGGGAAAATAATCGCTTTTCCCCCCGCCATTTTTTGTCATAATTTTAACCGAAAGCATATGAACCCTTGGTTTAAGAAAAATTGGATGTTGGTTGCCATTATTTTTCTTGCGATCGTATTCCGATTTTGGCAAATTGGTTCCTTGCCCGCTGGATTGTTCCCTGACGAAGCGGCATATGGCATTGATGGCCGATCCATCACCCAAGGTGACATGCAACCTTTTTACGAAAGAGGTAACGGCCGTGAAGGTTTGTTCATGTATTTTTTGGCCTTAGCAATTAAACTTTTTGGTTACCACCCTTGGGCCAACCATTTAGCCAGCGCCAGTTTTGGTTTGGGCACTGTTATCGTCACCTATTTTCTGACCAAACAAATCTTTGGCCGACGGGCAGCATTACTGGCTGCTTTTTTGGTTGCTGTCTCTCCTTACGCCGTGACTGTCACCCGAACCGCGTTCCGAGCCAACACCATGCCATTCTTTGGTGTTCTAACCATGTACTTTGTCACGAAAATTTTTACGGATACCAATTTGCGCGCCAGAACCAAACATGCAATTTTTGCTGGCTTAAGTTTTGGACTCGGCTTCTACACTTATATTTCGTTCCGCATGCTGCTGCCGTTGCTGTTTGGTTTTTCCATAATCTTGCTGATTGGTTACCGCGACCGATTACGATGGGTCTGGACCGAATACAAAAAACCGGCAACCATGTTTCTCGTCGCATTTGCTGTGGCATTTGCCTGGATTGGCTATTACTTTTTTATTTCGCATCCGGGAAGTTTTGTCGGCCGCGCCGGGCAGGTTTCGATTTTTTCACCGGAGCTAAACAAGGGTGATGTTGTCGGAACTGCTCTTAATGTTTTTAAATTAACTATCCTAGGGTACTTTACAGAAGGAGACTTAAACTGGCGCCATAATATTTCCGGCGCACCTTTTTTATCACCATTTATAAGCCCCTTCTTTCTATTAGTTATTTCCTGGTATACTTGGCAATTTTTTGTCCTTCTCTGGCAGGCCTTAAGAAAAAACATTACCCATCACACAGCATTTCGGGCCATGCTGGCAATTTGGTTTTGGTTTATGCTTGTGCCGGAACTGACCACAGCAGAAGGAATTCCCCACGGCTTGCGGCTAATTGGTACCGTTCCTGTAATTTTCATCATGAGCGCTCAAGGTATCATGTGGTTTTGGAGAAAGATTGAAGCTCAACCGTATTTAGTCCGGTTCAAAAATGTTTATGCCGCAATTTTCCTAACCTCGGTTGCAATTTACGGTTTCTATTTATATTTTGGAATCGCCGCCAACTCTCCGGAATATTATTACTCTTTCCGTTCTGACCTGACCGATGTCAGTTATTATTTGAACGACCGTAACCAAAAAGAAAATACTTATCTGTCTCTCGACGCCTTTTCGGTTCAGACGGTGGACTACTTAACCACCCCGTCGAACCAACCCTACCAATTGCTTATCCCGGAAAAAAGTTATTTACAACCGCTCAAACCCGGAGACCAAATCATTTTTACCCAAAGCACTTTACCCGATGCCGAAAAATATATTAAATTTAACCCAACGGTCAAACCGACCTTGATTAAGAAAAACCAGTTCAACCAAATCATTATGCTCGTCTACGAAAAATAACATGAAAAAACTGTACCTACTTTTGATTTTGGGTGTGGCTACAATTTTACGATATTACAATAACACGGCAGTCGCGCTGTGGCATGATGAGGCTTTTTCGGCCCTTTATATTTCCAAATACGGTTGGGGCGAAATGATGCATCGAATTATTTTGGATGTTCACCCACCACTTTACTATCTTGTTTTGAGGTTTTGGGCAATGATCTTTGGCCACAGTCTCTTGTCGTTGCGGGGCTTTTCCATCCTCTTCGGTGTCCTGACTGTTTATGCCGGTTATCTACTCATAAGACAGGCGTTTAAAAGCCAAAAATTGGCCCTATTTGCGGCGCTGCTTCTGGCAGTTAACCCTTTCTCGATCCAGTATTCACTTGAGGCCAGAATGTACACTTTAGGCACTTTCTTAGTCCTGCTTTCCTCATATTTCTTGCTTAAGGCTTTAGATGAACAAAAAAGAAAATATTGGATTTGGTACGGCTGTTTGGTTGCCGCCGCAGCGTATACTCACTACTTCTTGCTGTTCTCGTTAGTCGCCCAAGGATTATTCTGGCTAGGATATTGCGTTTACAAAAACCGAGGGATGTTTCTTAAGAGCAAAGAATTTTTATACGGCCTCGGATCGTATGCGTTGTCCCTGATTTTGTATATTCCATGGCTGCCGTCGTTCTTGGAACAAAACTCACGTGTACAGTCTGGCTATTGGATTCCAGCGCCGGATCGTTGGGCCGTGCCTGGCACAATTTGGAAAATGATGTTTGGCGGACAAGGCACCAACCGCACAATACTTTTGATCGCGTCAATTGTCACGGTATTTATTCTGTTTTATTTTTTGCGCAAAAGCAAAGACAGCGGCAAGTGGTTGATCTTCTTAAGCTTGGTTGTGCCGTTTCTAGCATCGCTGGCACTTTCATTTAAGACCGCCATCTATCTCGACCGCTATTTTGTTTTTGCGTCGCTTTATTTTGCCATGATTGTCGGCATTGCAATTTTGGAAATTCCACAATTTGCTTTGCGCCGCGCTTTGGCAGTAATTCTAATTGCAGTCAGTGTTGTCGCCTTCTTTAAAAATTGGCAGGATATGGATGTCAAAAACCTTTTCACTAACCGAAACGAAAACCGCAAACCTGGTATGGCTGCGGTTTCCGAAGTCATCAATGACCGTGCGCTGGCCGGCGATCACATTTTTGTCGGCTCAAGTTTTATTTTCTTCACGTTCCAATATTATAATCATACAAA
>JANWIA010000033.1 GCA_025450105.1 Candidatus Doudnabacteria bacterium
GAAAGCAATAAACATTGTCATTGCGAGGAGCCGAAGGCGACGCGGCAATCTAATTTAAGATTGCTTCGCTTCGCTCGCAATGACACAATAAAAAAATGGAAAACCCAAACAATTTAAATCAAATCAATCAAGATTGGTTTCATCGGCACAAATTATTTTTGGCAACAATTGTAATTTGTATCTGCGGAGCAGGTTTGATTTTTAATTGGCAAATTGAACAGCGCCGAAAAAACTGGGTCATCGATTTTCCGGTTCATCAAGAAAAAGCCGAATACAAAATAGTTAGTTTAAGTGAGGATTTTAATGACTCAGGATATTGGGATTCTAAAATTATAAAAACGGTCAATGGTGTTGATGAGGTTTTGGTGCCAAGTGTAAAAGCAGCAATACCAGAATTAGGGAAGGAGTTAAATCATTCGTTGCTAAAACTTTCATTTCCGTCAACAGGCTCAGCCCTATTCTTCGTCGAAGTTTTGTTAGATACGGATGCTCCACCGATGGATATATTCAAATTTGATTTAAGAACAAAAACCTTTACTAAGTTATCCTCAAGCGAATATTATAGTGGCTATGGCACTAAAGCCCTTTCTCCTGACGGGGAAAAAATTATTGCGCTTAAGGATACAGTCAGCGATCCAAATATTCAAAAATTATGGGTGATTGATTTGCCGACAGATACAGTTAAATTGGCTGTTGAATTATCGGGCAATGAATCATTTAATGGTTGTAGTGAAAATTGTTTTAGTGGAATTGCTGGTGAAATTAGTTGGCTAGATAACGATACTATTCAGTATTCAGTTTATGATTCAAGCAATAAAATGAATACCGGCAAGTACCCTGATTTTCAATTGATTGAAGTAAGAACGGTGGATGTTAAATGATTAAATCGATTACTTCTGTAAAACTTAATGGCAAGAGAGTGTTGATGCGGGCGGGGTTTGATGTTCCTTTAAAACAGACAAAAGAAAAGGAGAATTTTGTTGTTGCAGACGATAACCGAATCAAAGACGCATTGCCAACAATCAATTATTTGATCAAGGAAAAAGCAAAGATTGTAATTATCGCGCATCTTGGCCGGCCAAAAGGGACGTGGATGATGGAAAAAAGTTTGTGGCCAGTGGCAGAAGATTTGGGCAGATTATTGAACAGGAAAGTTGTTCGCGTAACTGATAGATTGCCGAATGACGTAAATCATTGCGTTTATTTTCTTACATCTAATATTCTCGAAAAAGATTATTCGGGATTAGTTGGCAAACTAAAACAAGGAGACATTTTATTTTTGGAAAATTTGCGATTCTACAAAGAGGAAGAAGCAAATGATTCAAAATTTATTGATGCGCTGGCAAATTATGCCGAGGTCTATGTCAATGATGCGTTTTCCGTGGCACACCGCAAAGAAGCTTCAACGTATGGCGTGGCAAAAAAGCTCAAGTCATACGCTGGCGTTTCTTTGGCCAACGAAATCAAAGCGCTGAATAAAGTCCTGAAAAATCCACCGCAACCCTTGGTGGTAATTATGGGCGGCGCAAAGATAGCCGATAAGGTTGATACCATTCATGCACTGGCCAAGCACGCAGAACACGTATTGATTGGCGGCGCCATTGCCAACGCATTTATTTCTGCCAAAGGTTATGAGATTGGCAAATCTAAAGTTGCCGAAGTACCATTGGCAAAAGAATTGATGCGCAATTATGGTGAAAAATTAATATTACCGATCGACGTTGTCGTGGCCAAGAATGACCAGGACAAGCCGCGAGTGGCAAGGCTAGACAAGATTCAAGCAACGGATTCAATTTATGATATTGGGCCGAAAAGCATTACAAAGTTTGCAGAGTATATGAAGAAGGCAAAAACTTTAGTCTGGAACGGGCCAATGGGATTAATTGAAATTGACAGGTACGCTTACGGTAGCAAAGCACTAGCACAAGTATTTGCTGAGCGGTCAAAGGGAAAAGCCTTTGGTGTAGTCGGGGGCGGGGAAACAGGGGAAGTCGTGGATATGGCTAAGGTTTCCCAATTCATTGACCACGTCTCAACCGGCGGCGGGGCAATGTTGGAATATTTGGCAGGAAAAAAGTTACCTGGAATAGAGGTGTTAAATCAGAAGTGAGATTGCCACGTCGCCTCCGGCTCCTCGCAATGACATCATTGCGAGCGCAGCGAAGCAATCCAAACAAAAAATATGGAACCAAATCAACCAAAACAACTTAATACCGATCCGTTCAAAAAGGTCGAACCTCCTCACAAAGACTTTCTTCAACGACACCAAATCGCAGGATACATTTTTGTCGGGGTATTTATTGCCTTGGCAATCCTCCTCAACTATAAAATGCGGATCTATCGAGAAATGATGGATGTAAATATTCCCCCTCACGAAAAAGCAATCCAGGCACAAAAGAATTCCATGAATGCTGAAAAACCCATAAACTCAAATTACCCAAATGGAAATTAAACCTTACAAAAAATTATTACTCATTGTTCTTGATGGATTTGGGATTGCCACGCCTGGGCATGGCAATGCCGTGACTTTGGCGGATCCACAAACCATGAATGATCTCGTCAACAATTATCCGGCCACGACCTTGCAGGCATCCGGTCCTTCTGTTGGTTTGCCTTGGGGTGAAATGGGTAATTCCGAGGTCGGGCATTTGAATTTGGGCGCTGGCCGCATTGTCGGCCAGGATTTGGCGCGCATTACCGTGGCGATCGAAGATAGGTCATTCTTTAAGAACCCTGCACTATTGAAGGCGGTTGAGCATGTAGAGAAAAACGATTCCGCTTTGCATTTGGCAGGATTAGTCAGTCCGGGCGGCGTCCATAGTTATGACGAACATCTGTATGCCTTGCTTGGTTTGGCCGCAGAGCATAAATTGAAAAAAGTTTATGTCCATATGTTTTTAGATGGCCGCGATACGCCGCCGCAAATCGCCTTGGAAACTTTACAGAAATTAAACAAGAAGATCCGCGACCTTGGTACGGGACGAATTGCAACTATCGCCGGAAGATTTTATGCCATGGACAGGGCCGAACATTGGAACTTAACAGAACAAACATATCGTTCAATGGTTTTTGCCGAAGGACCAACCTCACCAACCGCCGAAGCGGCAATTGCCAATTACTACAGCCAACACATTTATGATGAAATGGTGCCGCCGACAATAATCGTACCGCAGGGCCAGGAAGTTGTTAAGGTTCAGGAACACGATTCAATTGTCTTCTTTAATTTCCGTCCGGACCGTGCCGTGCAATTAACAAAATCTTTTGCCCAGCCAGGGTTTTCAAAGTTCGCTAAGGCCGCGGCGAAGTTCAAAGATATTTTTTCGGTGACCATGACCGAATATGCCCATGACCTTAATGTTGAAATTGCTTTTCCGCCGTTGGAAGTTTCAAATAACTTTGCCGAGATAATCAGTAAACAAGGGTTGCGCCAATATCATATTGCGGAAAGTGAAAAATATGCCCACGTTTCCGTGTTCTTTAATGGCGGAGAAATTAATCCTTTCCCAGGGGAAGACCGTGACATTATTACCTCGCCGCAGTCGAATTACCAAAATTATTCCGATGTCCCGGAAATGTCTGCGTATAAAATTACTGAAACATTGCTGACGAAATTATCAATGAACTACAGCTTTTTGCTGGTGAATTTTGCCAACGCGGATATGGTTGGACATACTGGTAACCTTAATGCGTCAATGGAAGCGGTGCGGGCGGTTGACAGCTGCATTAAAAAATTAGCCGAGGCTTGTCTTGAGAACGATGTTTGTTTGGCGATCACTGCGGACCATGGCAATATTGAGGAACTAATTGATAAAAAATCCGGCGGCATCGATAAAGAGCATTCCACAAATCCGATTCCGTTTATTTTGGTTGGGAAAGAATTTAAGAGAGCGCAATCATTGGAGACTGGATTAGGTGGTCTTGCCAACCAAATGCCGGTTGGAGTATTATCTGATGTCGCGCCAACATTAATTGAATTGATGGGCTTAGTAAAGCCATCCGAAATGACGGGAGTGAGTTTATTGCCAACTTTAATGAATCAATTACACTCGGATGAATAAGAAAAAAATTTTAGTAGTTGATGATGATCTTGACCAGCGCTCAATTTACGAAGCGATGTTCAAGGAGAGTGGATTTGATGTTCGGGTGGCAGAAGATGGTCTGCAGGCTTCGGATATTGCCTTTGAGGACACTCCTGACCTGGTTTTTACCGGCGTCATTATGCCTAAGATGGATGGATTTGAATTGGTTGAGCATTTGAGGAAGCACGTTGCGACTGCTAAAATTCCAATCATTATGTTTTCTCATTTGGGCCGGGAAGAGGATCGAAAAAAAGCTTCAGCCTACGGCCTGGTAACGTTTATGGTAAAGGGCTATGACTCGCCCCAGTCGATTTTGGCCAGAGCTAAACAATTGCTCGGTGTCAGCGAAAAAAGTACAGATATGAAGTTTAACGAATAAGTTATCAACAAATCAGGCGGCTTGCGAGCCGCTTTTTATTTTGGGTATTATCATAATCACTCCAGACTTGGAAAGACCTTTCTGATTCATTAATGTAGTGGACCCCAGCTTACGCTGGGATGGGAATAAAAGTACGGTTGATGTGCTAGAATGACAATATGAAACGAACTTGGGAACAAAAAGAACTGAACAGTCCACTGCCAACCATGCCGGAATACCCGGCAATGGTTTTAAAATTGTTGGCCTTGCGTGGCATCACTAAGGAAGAAGAGATTCGTGATTTTTTGAATCCGGATTACGCAAAACTGCTTGACCCGTTTATTTTCAAGGATATGCAATTGGCTGTTGACCGAATCTGGAAAGCAATTGAGGCTAAAGAAAAAATTACGATTTATTCCGATTACGATGCCGATGCCATCACTGCTTGTTCGGTCATGTATTTAGCGCTGACTAAAGTGGGTGGCAGGGTTAGTTACTACATACCTGATCGATTTTCCGAAGGCTATGGCATGAATGTCGAGGCCATTCAAAAAATCCAAGCTGATGGAGGCAACTTAATCATCACTGTTGATTGTGGAATTAATGCTCTTGTCGAAACTGTCGAAGCAAATAAATTAGGTATGGACGTGATTATTACCGACCATCACGAATTGACAGGTGAATTACCTAAAGCATTTGCTATTATCAATCCGAAAAACCCAAACGATAATTATCCTTACCAGTATTTAACTGGTGTTGGCGTGGCATTTAAGGTTGTTCAAGCGCTGTACAAGAGTCAGGAGGCAAGAGTCAGGAATCTGGGTGTTGTGGATGGTTGGGAAAAATGGCTGCTGGATCTGGTGGCGATTGGAACAGTTGCAGATTGTCAGAGTCTTGTTGGTGAAAACAGAATTTTGGTTTCTTTTGGCTTAAAGGTTTTACAAAAAACCATGTGGCCCGGATTGCGTGCTTTGTTGGCTGCGGCGGCAGCCCGAACCCCTTATGATGCATTTACCTTAGGTTTCGTAGTCGCGCCGCGGATCAATGCCGCGGGTAGAATCAAACACGCCGATTTAGCATTTCGGTTACTTATTTCGGAAAATATTTTGGAGGCGCAGAATTTGGCGCTGGAACTAAATGAATTGAACAAGCATCGTCAGTTGCTTACGGAACAGATTGTCAGTGAAGCCCGGTCACAACTGGAATTAGTGATGGACAGGAAAGTTTTGTTGGCTGCTGGTGTGAATTGGCCAAAGGGTGTAGTTGGATTGGTTGCCGGTCGTTTGGCAGAGGAGTTTAACCGTCCAGTTTTGATTTTGGATAAAACTGAGTCTCACGCAACAGGTTCTGCTCGATCGACAGAAAATTTTGACATGGTAATGGCTCTGACCAATGCCAAAGATTTGCTTGTGAAGTATGGCGGGCACAAACAAGCTGCAGGCTTTACTTTGGAGTCAACAAATATCGACGCTTTTTACGCGAGTCTGTTGCAGTTTGCGGATTCACAAAATTTTGATGTTTCGGATCCAGTATTGCGGATCGATGCGGAAATATCCGGGGATGATTTAAATTTTGAAACTTTGGATTATGTGGAAAAGTTGGCGCCGTTTGGTTTTGGCAATTCTAAGCCTAAGTTTCTGACCAAACAAATGGAAGTCATTGATACCCAGTTCGTTGGCGCAAAATCGCAGCATGTCCGAATCCGGTTGCGGATTAACGATAAAATTTTTACAGCGATTGCATTCAACCAACCGTTTTTAGGTGCTAAACTTAAAGCCGGGGACAAGATTGATATGGTTTATGAATTATCGAGTAGCGAGTGGAATGGTTTACGGCAAATGGATCTAAAAATAATTGATGTGGAAACTAAATGAAACTAGAAATTTTTACTGATGGTGGGGCGCGGGGGAATCCTGGTCCCGCTGGAATTGGTTACGTCATTTCAAGCGGCAAGCAAGTCCTGCAATCATATGGTGAACATATTGGGGATGCCACCAACAACCAAGCTGAATATCAGGCTTTAATCAAAGCTTTGTCCGCTGCCGCAACTTTGGGTGGTACCGATATTCAATGCTATTTGGATTCCGAACTGGTTGTTCGTCAACTGCAGGGTAAGTACAAGGTTCGCGAAGAAAATTTAAAGCAGCTCATTGGTGAAGTCTTCCGATTGATGAAAAGTTTTCTCTCAATTGAATTTACCCACGTGCCGCGGGAAAAAAATAAACTAGCCGATAAGCTAGTTAATGAGGCACTGGATAAAGCGGGATATTAGTATCATCACCGGATTTCCCAGGTTTTAATTCCAGTTTGTGTGTACACCGTGAGCAGTCTTCCATTATCGGAGATGACATAACCATTACCGGCGTCAGTTATTTCGTAAACGTTTCTGTGGTCACGACCATCAATTTCGATGGTTTTTATTTTGCGTTCATTTTCAAAAAAGACGTAACCGGTTTCCGAATTTACTACCGGTTCAAAAATATCTGTGCTGCTGCGCAAAATCAAAGTGCTGCGTTGAGTGTTAGCGGTAAATAAGAACAGTTCGTGGGTGTTTCCATAAACCAAGTATTCGCCCTGGTCTGACCACTCGGCGTAATCGATATTATTATAAATTAAATCCAAACCGTCATTGAGGATATACAATGCCTTGCCTAAAATCACAAAGATATTGCCTTCGCCACGGATGACTTCAATGTTTGGGGCAGTAATATCACTTAAAATTACATTTGACTCTTTGGAATACAAATTTATTTTTCGAATTTCGGTATTTTGAATCAACCATAAATCGTTGCCGTCCAATGTAAAGTTGCTGCCAGTGCCAATATAAAACAATTGGCCGGACTGATTGTAGGCATCAATTTTATTTCCAGAAAGCGTGACCAGAAAATCGGAATTCGATTCAACTTTTTTTATTTCCGCCAGTTGTTCAGTCGTAAAGGTTATATTATGGTTGAAACTCAGCAAGGAATAAATATTGCTGTCGCCCAATTCCTTAATATGTGGTTGAATGGTTTTCCAAAGTTCCTGATTAGAAAGTGCACGGTTTTGGCCGTCCTGGCCAAAATGGACCGGTTTGTCGTTTTCAATGGCAACCAGGGAATTTATGGAGGGATGCTTAAAAACATCAGTGGTTATTGTTTCTCTCACCATTTTTGGTTGTTCCAAAAAAAGCGCAATAAATTCACGGTTAAGGTTGGCCCAGGTAACCAACTCCGATTTGATGTTCAGTCGTTTAGTCCAGGCTTTGTAACCATCTTTTTTTATGGAAATGTTATAGTCGGCAGGCTTAATGAACCGGAGAGTGGATGGGGTGGTGTCGGTTTGTTCTTTGTCGTCCAAATAGACATGAGCGCGATTCGGTTCGCTTCGTGCAACCAAAGTTCCGGTCTTCACAAGTGATTTGGTCTCAAAATCAAATTTATAGCCGCGCGCAAACAACACCAGTATCGGGCTGATAATGACAAAGGTCGTAATACTAAGGGATAAAATTATGGCGCGGGATCTAATAGTCATAGGAGTTTAACTATCTAATTCTACCGAAAAACAGCTTTGTTTTCAAGATAAGAGCTTTCTGATAGAATGTTGTGGCTATGTCTAAATTTATCATCAATGGTAACAAAAAATTAAGCGGCGAGATTTCCGTCTCCGGTGCTAAGAACGCGACCTTTCCTTTGATCGCGGCTTGTTTGCTGACCAATGAGGATTGCATCCTGACCAATGTCCCAGAAATTAAGGATAAGGATGTCATGATTGAAATTTTACAGGATCTTGGGGCAAGGGTTGCTGTGGAATCGCACAAACTAACGATTAACGCCTCCGGCGTCATCAAACATAATCCGAACCCGGAATTGGTCACGAAACTGCGCGGGTCGGTTTTATTTTTAGGTGCCTTGTTGGCCCGATTGGGAAAAGTGGAGATTCCTTTCCCAGGTGGGGATAAAATCGGTAAACGTCCAATTGATTCACAGTTGAATGCTTTGCAACAGCTGGGAGTAATGGTTGAGCAAGCCGATGGCCAGGTAAAGTTGTCGGCACCGAAATTAACCGGCGCGAAAATTGTGCTGGAAGAAAGCACGGTTGTCGGTACCGAAAATACGATTCTTGCTGCAGTTAAGGCCGAGGGCCAAACAGTCATCAAATTGGCGGCCATGGAATTGCATGTCCAGCAATTGTGTGTTTTTTTAAATTTAATGGGCGCCAAAATTTCTGGAATTGGAACCACTACGATTACAATTGATGGGGTGAAGAAATTACACGGCGCAAACATTGCCCTGATCCCTGATTCCGAAGAAGCGGCCAGTTTAATTACTTTGGCTGCTGCCACAAAATCCGAAGTTAAAATTTCTAAACTCAATCCAGACGCTTTAGATGATTACCTATTGAAATTAAAGAAAATGAACGTCGAATTTGAAGTTGGTAAAGATTTTGTACTCGTTAAGGTGCCGAACAAACCGTATGTTGGCACAAAAATCCAATGCGGACTTTACCCAAAATTAAATTCTGATTATCTCCCTCCGATGTCGGTCTTGGCTACTCAAGCCGAAGGCGAAAGCATTATGCACGAATGGATGTACGAAAGTCGCCAAGGCTATGCGCCCGAATTAAAAAAAATGGGAGCGAATGCCGAAGTTCTAGATACGGACCGTGTTAAAATTGTTGGACCAACCCCTTTGCATGGCGCTAACATCACCACATATGATTTGCGCATGGGTATGACCCTAGTCATTGCCGCACTTGTCGCAGAAGGGCAATCAGAAATTTCCGACATCCACCACATTGATCGCGGTTACGCAAAATTGGAAGAACGGTTGTCTAAACTTGGCGCCGATATTAAACGGACCGAATAAGTTTTTTAAAATAACAATATGTTTTTACGAAGAATTGGAATTGATTTAGGTACGGCTAATACCTTGGTTTTTGTGCCAAAAAAAGGAATCATCATCAATGAGCCAACAGTTGTGGCTATTTCTGTTGTTGATAATAGGGTCATGGCCGTGGGGCAAGAGGCAAAAGAAATGTTGGGCCGTACCCCTGACACAATTGTGGCGCATCGACCAATGCGCGATGGGGTTATCGCCGATTATCGCGTAACCGAAGCCATGCTCCGCTATTTTATAAACAAGGCCACAGGCAATGTCCGTTTTTTTCGTCCGGAAGTTATGATTTCTGTGCCGGGCGGCATTACCTCTACCGAACGCCGCGCCGTGATTGATGCGGCTATGGCTGCTGGGGCGCGTTCGGCATTTGTCATTAAAGAAACCGTTGCCGCGGCAATCGGCGCTGGAATTGATATTGCCACGCCGGCCGGAAACATGATCATTGATATTGGCGGTGGCACAACCGACGTCGCGATTTTGTCGCTGGGTGGCATTGTCACGCAAACTTCGGTGCGCATGGCAGGCAACAAGATTGACCAGGCCATTGCCGAATACATCCGCCGCAAATATGGATTGGCAGTCGGGGACAGAACGGCAGAAGAAATTAAAATCAAAATTGGATCGGCGCTGCCGGTAGAAAATGAAACCTCCATGGAAATCCGCGGCCGAGATTTAGTCCAGGGTTTGCCAAAAACAATTCAGGTTTCAACTAACGAAATTGTCGATGCAATTCAAGACGAACTGGCCGAAATCATTAAAGCCGTTCGTTACGTGCTGCAGGAAACTCCGCCAGAACTTGCGGCAGACATTATCGACAAAGGTATGGTCATGACGGGCGGTACAGCGTTATTAAGAAATTTTGATAAATTGATTGGGCAATCAACCGGCGTACCAGCGTACGTTGCCGATGATGCCATCCTTTGTGTGGCCAAGGGCACGGGCGTTGCCCTTGATAACCTGGAAAGTTATAAGCGCAGTATTTTGGCGAGTAAGTAGTACATAACTTATCCTCCACTTATCGACAAGTTGTTCACAGCAAGAAAAAAAGACCAGCATTTGTAACATTTTATTTTACGTTTTGACACTAAACTTTAGGGTTTCTAGAATGAGTAAGGTTAAGCCTAAAGATTGTCTTGAGACGATTTCGGGGTACTAGTCCCGAACTAAAAACAGAAAAATAGCGAGCGTCAACGAAACTTGGCCATTCCGTAAAGGAGATTGATCATTCCGATATGGAACGAGAGCAGGATCGCTAGCGCTGGCTATTTTTATTCCGACACCACGATGAGTGTCGGTTTTGTTTTGCCCAATACTGCCCCACATTTTGTGGAATGAGGGAAAGCTGGTATAATTTAGGCAATTATGGCGTATAATTGGCAGGTTGTTGGACACAATAAACAAAAGGAATTCTTGGCAAAAATCGGGGGTAACAGCAAACTGGCCCACGCTTATGTTTTTGCCGGGCCTGCAGGGATTGGCAAATACACATTAGCCTCAAACTTCGCTAAAAATTTATTGTGTGAAAGCAACAGTGCCTGCGGAATGTGTGTCCAATGCAAAGCTTTTGATGCCAAAATTAACGCCGATTTTATAGAGCTGAAACAAAACGAAACGTTTAAGATTGAACAGATTCGTCATCTTATTTATCAGTTGAGCCTTAAGCCTTACCAGGCCAAGTATAAGATTGCAGTCATCGATGCCGCGGAAAATATGACGGTTGAGGCAACCAATGCGTTGCTAAAGTCCTTAGAGGAACCGAAACCTTATACAATATTAATTTTGATTACGGCCAATCCTTACCGATTATTGCCAACGATTCTGTCCCGAGCCCAAAAAATTAATTTCGGGTTGGTGCAAGAATCAGAATACGAATCATTATTGCCGCAAGATTTATCTGTTTCGCAAAAGCTATCGTTAAAAACTTTCGCCGCCGGCCGCCCGGGCTTGGCCAAACAAATTTCTTCTGCACCGGAAGTTCTAGAAAAATTAGAACAGTTTGCCGCCCGCTACCAAATTTTTGCAAACGGCGACATTACAGAAAAAATTCAACTTTCATTTGCATTAGCTGAAAATGAAGATTCAGACATTAAAGATTTACTACATTTTTGGTTGCAGAATTTGGAAAAAGAATTATCAGAACACGGCTCTCAAGGTATTGCCAAAAAAATTACATCTGTCTCGGAAGCAATTTTACAAATTGATGCCAACGTTAATACAAAACTATTGTTAACCCAATTGATGGTCCAATAAGAAAATATGAAAAAAATAATCCTCCTTTGTTTGAGTCTGACCTTAACCGCTGCCAGCTGCAATTTGCTCGGTACTGCGGGCGGAGCCAAAGGCATTTTAAAATCCGAAGACGCCGCAAAAAATTTCCAAACTGCCAATGTTATTAACGCCAAGCAAAACATTGACGGTATTTCGATCAATGTTTTGGCGTTCGATACCCGCAACGCCGAAACTATGTATATGGGCAGTGCCAGTGGAATTTTTAAAAGCACTGATGGATCCAAATCCTGGGTTCATATTTTGACTGGGATTACTGTGAGCGATATTGCCACTGATCCTGGTTCGTCCGACGTTTTGTATGCTTCCGGTTTGGCCGGCCGCAACGGCAAAATTATCCGCAGCGGTGATGGCGGCTCAACCTGGGTTGATGTTTATACTGAACCAAGCAACACCAATGCCGTGACATCGGTTGCCATTTCCAAAGCAAATTCCCGAATTGTTTTAGCAGGCCTGGCGACTGGTGAAATTTTGCGATCAATAGATGAAGGAAAGACTTGGCAGGCATCAACCGATTTGGAAGACAATATTGTCCGCATTCGCTTCTACAACAATACAACAGCTTATGCCATGTCCCTAACAAAAGGTTTGAGCAAAAGCACTGACCAAGGCGCGACTTGGAATCCTTTGCCTGTTGGCCAAGTGACATTGCCGCAAACTAGCGGTGGTGTCCGAAAGTTTTTGGATGTCGGATTTGACTATAAACTGCCGGGCGTGATTTTTTTGGCGACCGACCAAGGCTTGCTGCGGACAATTGATGACGGCGTGACATGGGGCATCATGTATTTGCCTGTCCGCAACACCACGTTACAAGTCACGGCGACGGCCATTAACCCTATTGATTCCAATAATGTCCTGACGGCAGTTGGCTCAACCGTTTTTAAGAGCACAAACGGCGGGGTGACATGGGAAACCATCAAATTACCGGCCAACCAAACTGTCCGACAAATCCTCATCAATCCTGTGACGCCAAACATCGTTTATTTGGGCATGGGCGACCGCAAATAGCCTTGATTTTATTCTTAATTCCGGTATTATAGTTAGGCACTAAATTATGCAATCAGCCCTAATTACAACTAAAGATTCCCATTTTGCAAAAGCAGTTGACCATCTTAAAGCAGAGTTGGCAACGCTTCGCACTGGCAGAGCATCCACTGGCCTTGTTGAGCATTTGTTGGTCGAATATTACGAAACCAAAACACCTCTGATTCAGCTGGCGCAAATTGCCGTGCCGGAGCCGCGTCTGATTACGATCCAACCATATGACAAAGCAGTGTTAAAGGATATTGAGAAAGCAATCCAGACTTCCAATTTGGGAATCAATCCGGTCAATGACGGGAGTTTGATCCGCCTGAACATTCCGTCCATGACTGAAGAGCGCCGCAAAGAATTGGCTAAGGCCGTTTCGCAGATGGCGGAAAAGACGCGAGTCTCAATTAGGAATGTCCGCGAAGAAATTGTGAAGGAAATCCAAAAGCTGGAAAAGGACGGCAAGCTTTCGGAAGACGATAAGATTACCGCCAGAGAAGATTTGCAGGAGATGGTTAACAAATATAACGGCGAAGTAAAAACCTTGGCCGAATCCAAAGAAAAAGAAGTAATGACAATTTAACAATATATGATTCTTACAATTGCAATTTTTATAGTAATTCTTGGTTTGCTCGTCTTCGTTCATGAGTTCGGGCATTTTATTATGGC
>JANWIA010000034.1 GCA_025450105.1 Candidatus Doudnabacteria bacterium
AGATGTCTTCGATTTCGGTGGCATTGATACAGTCAGTACAGTTGAGGTCTGTGGCAGCTCCGGTTAGGGCTCCAACAAATGTGGTAGTAGTTAAGGTTCCATTAGAAGCATCATAGAGGAGGGCTCCATCTGTCTTTACTGCCATGTTCCCGGTTGCTGCATCAAAGATGGCAATGAAGGATGTGGCATCGGTTCCGTCTACTACTGTTACTGTGGAAGCTAATGTGGCTAGATCAATGGTGATGTTGTTTGGGACTTGGCCATCTGTTACTGCTCCTTGGAGATCTTGAAGTTCCAGGGCTGCTTCCAATGTGGCTTCTGTTGTGGCATCAATGGCATCAAGACCATTGATGGTTCCTGTTCCTGTCAGATCCAAAGTGTCTGTGTTAACATCGATGGTTCCGAAGTCAAAGTCTGTGACACCGGTTGAGGATGAGACACTCACAGTATTTGATGTATCGTCAAAATTAAAAGTTAAGTCTTCGTCGGTTCCGTTTCCAAGGCCAAGAATCGTAATTGCTCCATCACCGTCAGTTGAAAGATCGACCCCAGCTGAACCGATAGAAATATTATCCGAAATTACAAACTTATTATTGGTAGTGTCATAAGAAAATGTTTGGTCACCGTCGGAATCATCAAATGTCAGTGTTGTTCCTGAAGCTCCGCCGAAACACGCCCCGGTACCACAGTCACCCACCGCGGAAATATCTCCAGTTTCAGTAAAGTTCAAAGTTGTGGTGCTGAAAGAAAATCCACTGCCAACGGTTAACCAATCAATTGAACCAGCTGAATCATCCCAGAATAAAATTCGGTCTGCCCCAGGGTCCACCAATGCCGCCCCGGTACCGCCGTTTACCAAAGGCAAAACTCCAGTGACTTCGGCCGTCGCTAAATCAATGGCATTATCCAAAATCGCAAATTCAGAAGATGAAATTGTCGCACCTCCAACCGTGACATCGTTGCTACCCAAAGCAATGCCAGTCGCAATGTCAGAATCACTGACATCAATCGCGGTTGTTATTGCACCGCCACCGGCAACGTTGAAGCCGATACCTGCCGTTACCGTTAAATTGGTGTCGAGATTTTCAATCAACAACAATTGTGCCGGGACCTCTACTGAAGCACCGTCCGCGCGAGAAATACTGACAGTGTTATCGGCAACAATATCGATATCAAGATTTGAATCAGTAGCGCTATCAGTCAAGGTTAAATCAATATCCTTAGCATCGCTGCTTGAAATTGAACCGCCGTTGTTATAGGCATCCTGCAAAGTTCCGGCACCGCCACCGACTGTATCCAAATCAGAGACAACGCCATTCTGACATTTTTTCAATTTCGCGTCACCAGAGTTTGCCCAGATCAAATAGTCGTTGGCGTTACAAGTTGGGTTCGACGCTTCTTCGTTAAAAGCAATGTGGTCATTGCCCGATCCGTCGCCAACAGTTATTGAACCGTCTGTTGCAAGATTGCCATTCTCATCAACGGACAATTTGGAACTGGAGTTGACTTGCAGGTCCAAAAGATTTCCAGTGTAAGTGTTGGCAGTGTTAATCAACAATGCAGTGCCAGAGGTTAAAGCACTACCGCCTTGGATTTGGTTTGATGTAACTATGTCACCGGCAATGTCGATGTCACCTTGTGCATCGAGCAACAAAATATCATCGCTGCCTGTTCCTGGCGCTGCGCCTTGGACGGTGTTGGCGTTGATAGCATAACCAGCAGCAGTAATTTGTTGGCGAGGTGAAAGTGTTTCGTACGCCAGTGTAGTTGAATTATAAACTTCAACTTGCAAGTAAACTGTATCGTTGGTTTGGAAGTCATAAGTCAACGCATCAGGAAAACCACCTACGGTGTCCCCAATGTTAACGTTGAAAACACCATCATCAACGGCGAGAGTAATTGAACCTGGGGCGCCTGCTGGCCAAAGTTTTGTTCCGCCTGGTGGAGTCGGGTCATCCCAAATAGAAAACTTGAAATCAAAATTTCCGTCTTGCAGTTCACCAGTGTCATCAGTAAGGCGCCCTTGGTAACTGATCATTTCCGGTACACCGGCAACAGCCTGCGCTACGCTTGGTGCGGTTGGAATATTTTGCAGGATCTGAATATCCGGGAACACATACGGCAAAATAAAGAACGCGATCGCAGTATAGACCGAAAGCTTTCTAAAAATAATTTCTAGTATGTTTCGGTTCATATTGGTCGCGTAATAATTCCCCTAATAGTTTCTTTTTTGTACCGTCGATCTTTGCGTGGGCCAATCCGGACAACAGGAATCAAGCCTTCTCTTTCCCAGTTGCGAAGGGTGTTTGGGTGCACATTCAGTAAATGTGTCGCCTCACGTATTGTTAATAACTCCGGTAATTCTTCTATCGACATTTTGTTTATGTTTTACAGCACTTTTGTTTCACACTTTTTGTTTATTGCCCTTTTTTTATTTATCTCGGATCCTCGTTTATCCGAGATTTTTATCCGATTTTGGACGCATTAAATTAGGAAAAGCTCTAATTGGGGAGCTTTTCAAAAATTTCTCGTTTCAGTTGTAATTTGTTTTAGTTTCTGACCTAACAAAACCTACTATTTATACTTAAAGTATATCAAAATTTTGCTCTAAAGTCAATAAAAAAACCCGGCTGTCGTTCATTAGCCGGTAAAAAATAAAATATTTTTTGATTGTTAACTATTGTTCGGTTATAACTTTATCAATTAAACCGTACTCCAATGCTTCGTTTGGACTCATGAAAAGATCGCGGTCTGTATCAACATCAATTTTCTTGATTGGTTGCCCCGTGTGCTTGCTTAAGATCTCATTAATCTGTAATTTGAGTCGTAGCATTTCCTTTGTCTGGATTTCAACGTCAGTTGCTTGGCCTTCAATGCCACCGTAAATTCGAACTTGGTGAATTAAGAGTCGGGCATTTGGCAAAGACATTCTTTTTCCTTTTGCACCGGATGCCAAAATGACTGCGGCGGCGGATGCGGCTTGTCCAATACATACTGTCACGACATCTGGTTTGATGTATTGCATTGTGTCGTAAATGGCCAAGGCCGCGGTTGCGGATCCGCCTGGAGAATTGATATATAATTTAATTTCTCGTTTTGGATCTTCGGCCGCTAGGAACAACAATTGGGCAATTACTAAATTCGCGACATGGTCGTCAATTGGTTCGCCCAAAAAAATTATCCTTTCTTTGAGCAAACGGGAGTAGATATCAAATGCTCGTTCCCCGTATTGAGATTTTTCAACCACCATTGGAATAAGCGGCATCATGGGTTGAATTAAATTATTTTTAGCCATATTTCCTTCCTCCCTATCCTGACGGTATCAGGATCTGGATCTTGGTTAATATTATTCTGCTTTTGCTTCTGGTTCCTTAACAGCGTCTTCGGTTGGAACTTCAGTCACTGGAGCTTCTTCTGGTTTTTGTTCTACTGTTTCTTCTTTTCCTTCGCCGGCAATTTTTTCTTCAGCAATATCAATCTTCCATCCGGTTAAACGAGCAGCCAATCGAACATTTTGTCCGGCCTTACCAATTGCCAGTGACAACTGATCTTCCAAAACACCGACTCTTGCTTCCTTGGCTTCTTCATTCAATTCAACATTCAAAATTTTTGCCGGTGACAAAGCATTGGCAATAAATTTCACAGAATCTTCTGACCAGGAAATAATATCGATTTTTTCGCCGTTCAATTCATTCATGACTACTTGAACACGGGTACCTCGTTGTCCGACACAAGCTCCAATTGCGTCCACGCCATCTTGCGATGACCAAACGGCAATCTTGGTACGGCTGCCGGCTTCACGAGCAATGGCCTTAACTTCCACGATGCCGTTGAAGATTTCAGGCACTTCCAGTTCAAATAATCGGCGGACAACGTCTGGATGCGATCGGGAGAGGGTAATTTTTGGGCCCTTTGCGGTTGGTTCAACATGCAAAATCAAAACTTTCACACGACTACCGATACTATATCGTTCGCCTTTAATTTGTTCGGACGGGAACAAAACGCCCGTTGCCTTACCAATGTCTACCAGGACGGTATCCCCTTCAATTCTCTGGACCATACCGGAAATGAGTTGGCGTTCCTTGGCTTTGTAGTCAGAGAACATGACTCCGCGTTCCGCTTCACGGATTTTTTGGACAATAACCTGTTTGGCTGTCTGAGCCGCAATGCGCCCGAACGTCGCCCCGCTCTTTGGGGTGATATCGGTTTTGATTTCGTCTCCAACCTTGGCACTCTTCTTTAATTTATGTGCTTCGTCCAAAGTAATTTCTTTGACCGGGTCGACAACTTCTTCCACAACTTTCTTTACGTCATAAACTTTGGTCGACAAATTTTCCGGAAAAAATTCCACAACAATGTTCTGGTCTTTTTTTCCGTAATCTTTTCTAAAGGCTGCGGCCAAAGAAACCTCAATCATTTTGAGGATCTCGTCCTTGTTAATGTCTTTTTCTTCTGCGATTTGATTTAAAGCTTGCTCAAATGCTTCATTCATGATTTTAATAATTTAATTAATGGTTAAAAAAGAAACGAGCTTAATGCTCGTTTAATCATCTTCTATAGCGTTCGTAAGTATTGTAACAGAACCGTTGCCGTTGTCAATGGCCACTGCTGCAACATCAATCCGGTATTCATAGCCGTCATATTCTTTATGGATCAACATGAAGTACTTGGCCATCTGGATTAATTTTCTTTGTTTAAATTCGTCGACCGATTCAAATGGTCCGCCGAATTGTTTGGAGTTACGCATTTTTACTTCCACAAAAACAATTTCCTTCTCTTTTTTGCAAACCAAATCTAATTCCCCTGCTTGCTTGCCGGTCTTGGGGATATAATTGCGGGCGATAATTTTGTAGCCTTGCTTTTGATATTCAGCAGCGGCCAAATCTTCGCCGATTTTGCCTGAGTCATTCATAGTGATCAAAAACCCCGCTTGTAGCGGGGTCATTATTTATCGTCGGGGTTGCGGCATATACTTATTTCTGACCAAACTATCTTCGTACTCTCTTTTATCGGTACGATACTTTGTCACCATATATTTGAGGATATAAAATGCCCAAACCAAACCAATTAAAATAATTAATCCAGCCCAAAATCTTTTTGCAAAGATTGGAGTATTTTCGTAACGGAACGCGCCCCAAATAATGCCACTGGCGCCCAGGGATAAAAACAAGCTTCTCCAGCGCTTTAAAGTTCTAAGGACAATAGCGTGCTTAATCAACATTGAAGCAACCCAAAAAATTAATCCGGCCAGGAACATACCCGCAAATAAATACAAAAACTGCCAATCAAATTCATTTAGTAATGATGCTGGTTGTAAAAACCAAAAATATGATTCTGTATACATAATTATTGTATTTGACGCTTCGCTTACGCTCGCGTCATTTAGTGAATAGTAATCCGTAATGATATGAATCTGTGTCTATGTGTTTTTCGAACTTGAACCCGGATTCATGCAATTGTTTCTTGCCGTCCTGTTCGCTGACCCGTTCGTCATGCTTTGGACCAATCGGACTCGGCTTTTCGTTCCAGTCAACAATCAGTAATTTGCCACCGGTTTTTAAAATGCGGTACGTTTCTACCAGCAAATTTTTTCGATTCTTAACCTGATGGAACAAATTGCCAAAAACCACAAAATCACAAATACCGGAATCAATTTGTTTTAGCGAATGGGTCTGGTCTAAATCTGTGCGGATGGTGCGGATGTTTTTTAGCATTCGCAATCGGGCATCAGCCGTGACATGGGCCAGAGTCGCTTCTTGGATATCAACAACAAAAACTTTGCCGTTCGGGCCTATCATCTGCCCGCCGACCAAAGCGAAGTATCCGGAACCTGCACCTAAATCAGCCATGGTTTGGCCTTTATGCAAGCCGGCCCGGAACAAAACTTTTTCCGGATCCAAGAACCTTTGATTGATATTGTAGCCTGTCATATTTTTGTTTTAATTCGGTGGATTAAAGGTCGACAATTTGATGAAATTGCCTGATCCCCGTCGCTTTTCGGGTCTTTTCATCCACCTCTATAATAACATAACTTAATTCCGCAAATCGAGCGTCATCGGAAATCTCATAAGGTGCATAGCCTTTATTTACAAACCGTTCCAGCGAGACTTCTTTTTTCATGCCTAGCACCGAACCCGCAGCCCCACACATACCGACATCGGTAATGTAGGCTGTGCCGCCTGGTAAAACTTTTTGGTCTGCGGTTGGGACATGAGTATGAGTGCCTACCATGGCGCTGACCTTGCCATCCAAGAAGTGGCCAAAGGCAACCTTCTCGCTAGTGACTTCGGCGTGCAGATCAATCAAAGATGCTACAACCGAATCATCCATATTTTTTTGCAACCAAGGAGGAAATTGATCAAACGGCGATTCGATTGGATCCTGGAATTGTTTTTCCATAAAAACCTGGCCAAGAAAATGACCGATCAAAACAATTCCTTTATCCGTTTTAATTTTGATGGCGCCTGAACCAGGGTAAGTATCAGGGATGTTGGACGGTCGGGCAATAATATCCTTGTACTTCACAAAGGCTGCGTCTGATAATTCCTTTTTGGAGAATCCGTGATTGCCGGAAGTAAATCCCATAACACCGGCGCGGATCAATTCCTCCAAAGTTTTGACGGTTACCCCTTTGCCGTGCGCCAGGTTGTCGACATTTGCCAAAATCAAATCCGGCTTCTCAGATTCCAGAAGCTTGGGCAGGTTATTGCGAACCGCTTTGCGCCCCGGTTCACCGCAGATGTCTCCAAAGAAAATAATTTTAAGCATAGGTGATTAAATTCTAATATCAAATATCGAAATCCGAAACAAATGTCTTGAATTTTGAAATTCGAATTTAAATATTGTTTCGAATTTCGTGTTTCGGATTTCGGATTTTACCTGGCGTATTCAATAACTCTTGTTTCTCGAATGACCATGACTCGAATTTCACCAGGATATTTCAAATCCTGTTCAATCTTATTAGCAATTTCACGGGCAAGCTTTGACGCGCCCCAGTCATCAATTTTTTCCGGTTTAACAAAGACCCGGATTTCACGACCGGCTTGAATGGCATAAACTTTTTCAATACCTTCAAATCCCATAGCCAGAGTTTCCAAATCTTCCAAACGCTTTACATATTGTTCATAGGAATCGCGTCGGGCACCAGGACGGCCACCTGAAATATTATCGGCGGCATCAACAATTGCCGCTTCAATCGATGTGTATTCGACATCGCCATGATGCGCTTCAATGGCGTTAACAATTTTTTCCGGCAAATTGAATTTCTTGGCAATTTGCTTACCGATTTCAACGTGCGTACCTTCCATGTCTTGGTCTAATGCTTTTCCAACGTCATGGAGCAAAGCGCCACGTTTAACAATCGGCACATCGGCCCCGACTTCTTCGGCCATTAAGGCGGCAAGCTTGGCCATTTCAATGGAATGCTTCAAAACGTTTTGCCCGTAACTAGTACGGAATTTCAAACGACCAATCAATTGCACCAACTTGGCAGGAAATTCCGTAATGCCTAATTCATAAACCGCAGCTTCTCCGGCTTCCTTAATCATTTCCGCAACTTCTTTCTTGGCTTTCTCTGTGGCTTCTTCAATCTTGGCTGGATGAATGCGACCGTCCTGAATCAATTTTTCCAGGGCAATCTTGGCAATGTGTCGGCGGACGGAATTAAAACCGGAAATAACTACAGCGTCTGGTGTGTCATCAACAATAACTTCCACACCAAGCATCTGTTCAAAAGTTCGAATGTTGCGACCTTCTTTACCGATAATTCGGCCCTTCATTTCTTCGCTTGGCAAAGTCACGGTTGTGGTTGTAGTTTCAGAAGTAACTTCCGAAGCACAACGTTGAATGGCCAACGAAACAATTTCACGGGCTTTTTTGTCGGCTTCATCGCGGGCATTAGCTAATAATTTTCGGGTTAATTGAGCCAATTCGTCGCGCATCCCTTTTTCCGCGGACTCCAACAGCACGCGCTTGGCATCTTCGGTGCTCAAGCCGCTGATTTTTTGCAATTGATCCAATTGTCGTTGTCGGACTTCCTTTAATTCGTCGTGGGTCTTAACCATTTCGTCGCGCTTCTTGGCTAAATCCTGACGGGTGTTATCCATTTCCTTGTTACGACCTTCCAAATCCGCTTCGCGTTTGCTTAAGCGGTCTTCGATCTTCAACAATTGGTTGCGAAATTCCTGTTCGCTCTTCTTGGCCTGCTCGGTAATTTCCAAAGCCTTGGCTTTGGCTTCGAGCATAATTTCTCGTTCTTTGGATTTGGCATCATCCAAAGCACGCGCAACTTTTGCTTCCACCGAATTTACCTGCTGGGCAATTTGGACTTTGCGTACAAAATAACCGACGAGTAATCCAATGACAGCAGCTGCGACTGCTATTCGTATAGACATAATAAAATTCCAATCCGGTTGGATCGTCTTAGACTTTGGTTTTATTTCAGATCGTTAAACACACAAAAGCGCCCTATAGTTTATAGCGGCGCATTAGGAACAGAAAAATATTTAAACGATAATGAGAAATAATTCATGAAGCAAAGAGACGATACAACCTGTTTTAAGTGTAAATCAGTATATTTCTACTAATTCGGCCATTACTGGCCACCTTCAATATACCATAAATGCCCTCGGAGTCAAAGATCGCTCAAAGCACCGGACAATTGACTCGATTTTATCGGCTGGTTAGTATAATTGAGTCCTTAACCAAAAAAATATGAAACATGAATTGCCAAAACTTGCCTATGGTTACGATGCGCTAGAACCTTACATTGATGCCAAGACCATGGAACTGCATCACAGCAAGCACCATCAAGCTTACATTGATAAACTCAATACGGTCTTAGAAAAATATCCCGATCTTCAGGGTCGGCCAATCGAAGAACTGCTTTCTGATCTGCAAAATTTGAAGGCTGAAGATGCAGACCGTACCATGATCCGCAACCAAGGCGGCGGACACTTGAACCATACGCTATTTTGGAAATATCTCGATCCTGCAAACAAAATGGATGAATTGGTTGCCAAGGAAATCAAATCAACTTTCGGCTCAATGGATGATTTCAAAAAAACTTTCACCGAATCGGCCACAAAATTATTTGGATCCGGCTGGACCTGGCTAATGCGCGATGGAAAAAATTCCAAACTCATTATCCAAAACCTGCCTTTGCAGGACAACCCGGTCATGCTCGGCCATCAAGCAATTCTAGGTTTGGATCTCTGGGAACATGCTTACTACCTCAAGCATCAAAACCGCCGACCGGAATATATTGAAAACTTCTGGAAAGTGTTTAAATTCTAAAATAAAAAAAGAGCTCCAATCGGAGCTCTTTTTAAAATCTTATTTAGTTTCCTTGATTCTTGCTTCTTGGCCAGTGCGGCTGTAATAAAGTTTGGCTTTGCGAACTGTACCATCCTTGATGACCTCAATCTTTTCGATTGATGGCGAGTGGATCGGGAAGATGCGTTCTACTCCAACGCCCGATGAAACTTTGCGGACTGTGACAGTGCCATTAATGGCTTTGCCGCCGCGGGTTCCAATAACCACACCTTCGAAAATCTGGACACGTTCCTTTTCTTTGCCGTCTGGCGAAACGTCTTTAATCTTTTGATAAACGCGGACGGTGTTACCAGCCTTAAGCTTAGGAACATCCTTTAATTGATCTTGTTTAAATGAATTTATCATACTTGATATTAACTTTCTTTAAGACCTCTTGTAATTCTTCCGGAAGTGGAGAGTTTAAGTCCAGCCAAGTTCCATCTGACTTTTGAAATCGCAAGTGGAAGGCGTGGAGGAATTGTCGCTTAATTAATTCCTGATCTTTCTTCTTATTTTCAGCCCCATATATATCGTCGCCGACTATTGGGTGTTTGATATGTGCTAAATGCACTCTTATCTGATGAGTGCGACCTGTGTGTAAGTTTACCTTAAGCAGGGCCATTTCGTCAACAGTCCCGACGTTATCTCCGACAATGACATATTCAGTCTTGGCTTCACGACCCGGCCCGACCTTCATCTTGCGAGTTTTGAAGCTCTTTACCAGCGGTGCATCAATAACGTCATGGAGTTTTTGCGGTACGCCATGGACCAAGGCCAAATATTCTTTTTGGACTTTTCGATCCTTAAACATCTTCTTTAAATATTCGTAGGCTTCATTGGTCTTGGCAATGATGAGTAAGCCCGATGTATCTTCATCCAAACGATGAACAATGCCTGGGCGGAACTTTTCACCAACGTTTTTGATTTGCGGGAATTTAGTCAGGAGTGCGTGACTTAGAGTGTCTTCGGTTTTGCCGGCGCCAGGATGAACCAAAAGTCTGGCCGGTTTATCGATCACAGCCAAATTATCGTCTTCATAAACAATTTTTAATTCCCGATTACTTGGGATAAATTCAAAATCCTTAAATTCCGGCAACTCAATCACGTCCTGGTCAAAAACCTTCCAATCGGTTTCCAGTTGGACTTTGCCATTGACCGTAACCGATCCGGATTTGATTGCCTTCTGAACAGCGCCCCGTGATTTTTCAACCACAGAAGCTAAATATTTATCCAAACGTTCAGTTTTATCGGCAACGAATTTGAGCATTATTTTAGTAAATCGGGACGGCGCTTTTTGGTGCGCTTTAATGATTCCTTACCCCGCCATTCATTAACATTTGCATGATGACCCGTTAGCAATACCTTTGGCACAAGCATTTTTTTGTAAACATCTGGGCGGGTGTATTGTGGATACTCCAACAGCCTATTATTGAAACTTTCGTCAGATAAAGATTCGGCTTTACCCAAAAAACCTGGGATCAGACGTGACACTGCATCGACCACGGCCATTGCTGGAATCTCCCCGCCAGTCATGACAAAATCGCCGATGGAAATTTCCATGTCGACCAAGGAACGGACGCGTTCATCAAAGCCTTCGTAGCGGCCACAAATCAAAGTAATCTCTTTGTAGTTGGAAAGTTTAGTGACTAATTTCTGATCAAACTTTTTACCTTGAGGTGTCAGTAATACAATCAGTTTCCCCTTACTCCCCTTTTTCCCTTTCATCCCATTTAGGGCCCGATCAATAATATCCACACGCATGACCATTCCCGCGCCGCCGCCGTATGGTCGGCCATCCACGGTTTTGTGCGGGTCGGTTGCGTAGTCGCGTAAATTTACAATTTCAATATCAATAAATTCTTTAGCCTGACCGCGTTTAATGAGACTCGTATTAAAATACGAATCAAACGCTTCGGGAAAAATTGTCAGGATTCTAAATTTCATATTTAGTATTTAAAATCCCCGACGACGTCGGGGATTTTTATATTTAGAGTTTAAATTCGTCGATGTCTGCGGACAATTCTTTATCGGCTGACATATTGTTGCTGTCTCCTCGAGGGGCGCGTCTTGAACCTTCTGGTTCATGAATCTTAAGATTCACTCGGGACTTTCTCTTGGCTCCGACAACTCGCAACAGCGTGCGGATTGACTTAGCGGTTTGTCCCTGACGACCGATCACTTGTCCCATATCCTCAGGATTGAGGTGGAGAGTGAGCAAGACACCCATCTCGTCAACAGTTCGCTCAGTTTTGACATCTTCAGGATGGTCAACTAAAGCCTTTACGAGATACTCAACAAACTCTTGGTCTTTTTCTTCTGCCATATCTATTGAATAGTGTTAATTCTGTAACTCAAAAAGAGCAATTTAAGTGAGCTTGTTCGACTAAACCGAAGCTTACTTAAGCACAAATATTATAATTTTTTTTGGACGTAGTGTCAATCTGGATAACCCGACGTTAATGGCGCAATCAGAATCTGTCTATCCCCATCCTGACGCATGTCAGGATCTACTTCTGATCCTGAAACGAGACCCGTCAGACGGGTCAAGTTCAGGATGGTCTTGCGGAAAAAACAAAAAACCTGCCGTTACAGCAGGTTTGAATGATTGATTAAGCTTGAGGTGCAGCTTCTTTTGGAGCTTCGGCAGGAGGTGCTTCCGGAGCTGGGGCTTCTGGAGCCGGAGCTTCGGCAGGAGCGGCAGCGGCTTCAGTCTTTGGAGCTTCAGCTGTTGGAGCCGGGGCAGTTGGAGAATCGGTTGCTTCCTTTTTCTTTGGCTGCCAGGCTTTAACTTTTTTGCCTTCAACCAATTTCTTTTCTACAAAAAGGTTGTGAACGCTTGGAGAAACCTGCACGTTCTGGTCTAACCAATATTTAAGTCTTGTTTCATCTTTAACGGCAAAATTCTTACTGCGTGGATCATAACTGCCCAAAACTTCCAAGAATTTCTTGCTTGCAGATTTATGTGCTTCAGCCAAAACAATGCGGAATTGAGCTTTGTTCTTGGTGCCAGTTCGTTGTAATCGGATAGTTAACATGTAGTAATTAATAAATTAGTGCTCGCGTATAATAACAAAAGTGTGCAATATGGTCAAGCCTATGATTTCACTTGCTTCTCCGCTTGTTCGAGCTTTAAGGAAAGGATCTTCGAGATGCCTTCGTCGGTCATGGTTACACCATAAAGCGTATGGGCTTCGTGCATAGTCGCACGGTTATGGGTAATAGTCACGAATTGCGTTTGATGAGCTAGCGTCCCGAGAATTTTTGCAAAACGAATTGAGTTGGCTTCATCCAAAGCAGCATCGACTTCATCTAATACTACGAATGGCGATGGGTACGATGCGAGCATGGCGCAAAGCAAAGCGATTGAAGTTAATGCGCGCTCCCCACCAGATAATGCGGCGATGGTAGAAAGCTTTTTTCCAGGAGGAGTTGCTTTGATTTCAATCCCGACTACCTGCTTAGTGCCCTTTATTTCCTCATCCTCCCCTTCTTCCTTTTCTTCAATCTCTTCGCCTTCTTCTGTAACAATTTCCTTCAACAAATTCATGTGCGCCCGGCCACCGTTAAATAAAATACGGAAGTATTCCGAAAACTTTGTGGAAATTAGGCCGTAGGCTTCATCGAATTGTTTCTTAATAACATGGTCAAGCTCATCAATAACCTGCCGCAAATCCGTAACAGCTTTTGTTAAATCCGCATGCTGCGACGACAAATAATTAAACCTCTCTTCGGTTTCGCGGTATTCCTGCATGGTCAATTCATCAACACCACCGGCGAGTTCCAATTGCCGCTTGAGCTTTTCAATTTTATGAGGCAAATCTGCAGCAACACTTTCGACTTTATCAGTAGGCTCAACCGCATGGCCCATAGTCTCGCGTGAAGTCTGCAACATCGACTCGAATCTTGTTTCTATGCGGGCCTTTTCCACCATGATTTTGGTCTGCTCTTCCTTTAACAAATTTAACTGCGAAGATTTAATGCGGAATCTTTTTTCCTCTTCAGTCAAAAAACTTTTCTTCCGTTTTTCTTCCGCAATTAACTTTTCACGGGCAGTGTTATGGTCGTGTATTTCCTCAACCATTTTTTCCAAACGGTCATCCAACTCCTTCTTCTGTTTCAATAACTCCGTATTATCGCTTTGGCTGTATTCAGCAACGAGATCCTTAAGCTTCTTTTTTACTTCACTAAGATTTTTCTCTGTGATGGATTCAATAATTTCCTCAAATTGTTTGCGGAATACGGAAAAATCTCTGGCAACCGGTACCTTAAGCTTACCTCTAATCTCGGCGAGCTTTTCCAGTAAATCCAATTTCTTTTTTTCCAACGCACTGCCCTTTTTATCTAATTCATCCAAAAAACTGTTGGAGTTTCCGGTTTGAACCTCTTCCTTTTCTAAAACTTTTTGGAAAGATCCGATTTCGTGCTCCAATTTTTTAATACCCTCCTGGCTGCCATCAAAACGACCTGAAATTTCCTTCAATTCCTTATCCAACAAATAATACTGGTGACCAAAGTACTGTCGATTTAAATCTGAATACTCTTTTTCTAAACCTTCGCGCTCTTCCATCCGCTTGGCTTGGCGGCGCAAAGACTTCAAGCGCGGCTCTATTTCGTTGATTAAACTTGAAACTTGGGTTAAATTTTCTTCGGTTTGCTCCAAACGACGAATTGTTTTGTCGCGCTTGGTGTAATATGGCTTAACGCCAGATGCTTCTTCGATTAAATTTTTAACTTCGGCCGGACCGGCCAAAACCATTTGATCGATAGTACCCTGCCCAATAACCGCATAGTGGCTCGCGCCGAATCCGGAACGGGATAAGGCATCGACCACATCCAGTAAACGGACACGCTGGTTGTTAACCAAATATTCCGATTCTCCATCGCGGTAAACCCGGCGGCGGATTTCCACCTCGGAATATTCAAACGGCAACTTATGGTCTTTGTTATCGAAAGTCAGCGCGACTTCGGCCATAGATTGCTTCGATTTTTTGTCGGAACCGGCAAAAATTACGTCTTCGGTTTTTTTCCCGCGCAAAAGTTTCATGGATTGTTCTCCCATGACCCAGCGCAAAGAATCAGCGACGTTGGATTTACCCGAACCGTTGGGGCCGACAACCGCAGTCATGCCTGGTTCAAATTCCAATACCGTTTTGTGCGCAAAGGATTTGAACCCGTGAATTTCTAACCGTTTTAAATACATATATAAAAATTTGAAATTCGAAGCACGAAATTCGAAAAAATATCTAATTGTAAATATTTAATATATAAATCTGATTTTGAATTTATTATTTTTTTCATTTAAATTTGTTTCGGACTTCGATATTCGGATTTCGTATTTATAGATCGCTAACTTTTAATCCATTTTCTGCCGCGGCAATTTCCGCTTCCTGTTTTGAAGAACCGACACCTGTTGCAATTTGTTTCTCTCCGACAAAAACTCCGACTTCAAAATTCTTATTATGATCTGGTCCCCATTCGGCCAAAACTTTGTAATGCGGTGTCACTCCTAATTTTTCCTGGGTCAATTCCTGGAATTTGCTTTTTGGATCCAAAATTTTTCCTTCAGCAACAATTCCCTTTAATTTATCAATAATAAATTTGTCCACGAATCTTTTGGTGACATCAAAACCAGAGTCTAAATAGATTGCGCCAATCAAAGCTTCAATGGTATTAGCTAAAATTACTTGGCGGGCGCGACCAGTATCCTTGGCTTCGCCCTTGGACAACAAAATGTATTGATCCAAATCCAATTCCGAGGAAATTATGGACAGCATTTTGTAATTGACGAGCGCTGATCGCAAATTAGTCAATTCACCTTCTGGATTTGGAAAATTTTTGTACAAATACTCTGTCGTGATCAATTCCAAAACGGCATCGCCTAAAAATTCCAGGCGTTCGTTGTGGGGCAATGGCCATTTGCGGTTCTCGTTCAAATAAGAACGGTGGGTCATGGCTGACTGCAAAATGTTGCGGTCATTAAATTTTATTTCGATTTTGTTTTCTAGAGTTTCTAAATCCATCGTAAATGAAATTCTCTTTACGAATTACGAATGATTACCAATATACAAACTTGTATATTCGTACTGATTAGTAATGAGTAAAAATTAATTATCTGGTGGGCAGTATAGGGATTGAACCTATGGCCTACTCTACGTCAAAGAGTCGCTCTACCACTGAGCTAACTGCCCTATACTAAATTTTTTAAACAACTTCCGGTACTGTTTCTGGTTGTGGTTGATCTTCGAATTTTTTTGGCTTCACCAGCTCCAAAAAAATCAAGATCCAGCAAATGTGCTGGAGGGTTGAGACTACGGCTGTCAGTCCCAAAAAAACCAAAAAACCGGTAAAGATTCCGCTTAAAATAACTGGTGAATTTAAGCTGAAACCTACCATATCATACGGTAATCCGGACAAAATTACAAACGGTATAAGGATAATGGCTTGGATAATAATGATGCCGATCATGCTCAGAATAGACAACATTAGCAATAAAATGGCAAGGCGAACTAAAATCGGCCAAATTTTCCCAATCAAATCTACACTAACCCGAATGCTGTTTCTGACCGTAACTTTATGCAAGACCACAAGCAGGCCGGCAAAAGTATTGACTGTGGACAGTAAAAAATAAATTGGGGCGAAGATTAAGAGTCCGGTAATCCCCAAGGTCGTGGCCTGGGTTGTTGCTTGGGCATTCCATAAGTGACCAATCGGCGCGCTAAGCAAAAACAATGCCAAAAAAATTGTCCCAAAAGTCACGGCCCAGATTGCCGCTAGTTGGGGGATAAATTTTCTCCCCTGCTTCACCGTTTTCCAAAATTCGATCGGTTCCCGGGCTATACTTTTGTCTACAATCACCATTAAGCTGGCACGGGAAACTAAATACATTAACCAAAAAATAATGGCCGCAATAATAATTATCGCTCCAGACATGATTACGGTACTGCCCTTTGTCATTACCAGTTGAGTTAGGTCTTGAGCGACGTTGTTTTGTTGTTGCTGGTCTTTTGGACTAAACGTAGTAATTAAAAAATAGATAAAGACATTGCCCCAAATCAAAAACAAGCCCAAGCTCCACAAAACTTTTTTAGTTTTGGTAAAGCTTAAGGCTTGTTTAATGATTTTATCTTGAATTAAACGCATGAACCTTAGACCGCCGCTGGTGACAAAGTTTCCATTGCTGGGCCAGCAGATTTTTTCATCAATTTTTCTTGGGGAATGATATCAGCCAGGAGCTGTTCATATTCTTCGCGTTCCAAAGTTTCAACTTCAATCAATTTTTCCGCCAGAACCGTCAATTGTTTACGGTATTTTTTGAGAATTTCTGTCGCAGTCTTATATGCCCTGTCAATAAAGCCGGAAATTTCTTCGTCGATTTTTGCGGCGACTTTTTCGGAATAATTTTTCTGTTCTGAAATTTCCCGGCCCAAGAAAATCATTTCCTGATGGTCACCAAAGGTCATTGGGCCCAGGGTTTCGGACATACCATAAGTTGTGACTAATTTGCGAGCCAGGTTTGTTGCGACTTTCAGGTCATTAGAAGCGCCGGTCGTTAACTCATTGAAAATCAAGTTCTCTGTCGCATAACCACCAAGAGTCATGGCTAAATCAGCAATAAATTCAGATTTAGAATGGAGGTTTTTATCTTCTGTCGGCAATTTCATTGTGTAACCAGCAGCCCGGCCACGGGAGACTATTGAAACTTTGTGGATTGGATCGGCATGAGGCAAAACTGTTGCGACCAAAGCGTGTCCTGCTTCGTGCCATGCGGCAATCTCTTTTTCGCGCTTGGACAACAAATGGCTTTTGCGTTCCGGACCAAGCATAACCTTTTCGATTGCTTGGATCAGGTCAATTTGGAAAACCTCTTTCTTATTTTGGCGGGCAGCAAGGATGGCGCCTTCGTTCATGAGGTTCGCCAAATCAGCACCGGAAAAACCCGGGGTTCGTTCGGCAATCGCCCGCGGATTAACATCCTTTGCCAAAGGTTTATTTTTGGCATGGACTTTAAGAATTGATTCGCGATCATTAATGTCGGGCAAATCCAGGATCACTTGCCTATCAAATCTTCCTGGTCGCATTAATGCCGGATCCAAAACGTCAGGACGGTTGGTAGCGGCAATGACAATGACATTGGTTTCGTTATCAAAACCATCCATCTCGACTAAAATTTGGTTCAGGGTTTGTTCACGTTCATCGTGTGATCCACCAAGACCGGCGCCACGCTGTCGTCCGACAGCGTCGATTTCATCAATGAAGACAATGCAGGGTGAATTACGTTTGGCCTTCTTAAACAAATCGCGAACGCGAGACGCGCCCACCCCGACAAACATTTCTACGAATTCCGAACCAGAAATATGGAAGAATGGGACATTGGCTTCGCCGGCAACGGCTCGGGCCATAATAGTTTTACCAACGCCCGGAGGACCGAGCAACAAAACTCCTTTAGGAATTCGGGCGCCCAAAGAAAAAAACTTTTGAGGGAAACGTAAAAATTCCACAATTTCGCGCAATTCTTCTTTTGCCTCTTTAACTCCGGCAACATCAGAAAAAGTAATTCGCTTTCGGCGATCACTTTGCTCCAGCATTTTTGCGGAAGATTGGCCAAAAGACATGGCGCGGTTATTAGAACCCTGTACTTGTCGCATCAAAAACCAAATAAATCCCGCGATGAGTAGAAATGGAATAACAAACGGCAGAATTGTCGTGACAATCACAGACGATCCCCCGCCGTTCTTTACTTCAATCTTTAATTCTTTAATTTTTCCTTCATCAACGCCGTAATTGATCAGACCTTCAGTCAAGGAACCTTGTTCCTTTGTGGCGGCCTGCTTCTTGCCATCTTTAAGTGTGGCCAAAACATCATCACCACTGACTTCTATTTTTTCAACAGCACCAGCATTAATTTCCTCATAGATCTGGGAGATGGATGCCTTCTCTATGCTTTTATCTTCTGTATCGAAAAATGCAAACGCTCCCGCAACAAGCAGGAAGACTCCAAAAATGATAAACAAGTTCCTAATAAATCTACTCATATTTGTTCTTGATTTCTTAAAATTAGCTTTCGCTTAAGTCCTAAAATTTTACTTAAAATGATTACTATTGTCAACCTAACAAAATGTTTAAACCCATCGTATTGTTTTGCCGTAGGCACCAAAACTTTCAACTTTTCACTTTCAACTTTTTTGGTGCCGGGGAAAGGACTTGAACCTTCATGGGATTGCTCCCGTCAGCTCCTAAAGCTGATGCGTCTGCCAATTTCGCCACCCCGGCAAGCTCACTAATTATAACAAAGCCCACGTTTTAAGGCTAAAGGTTAATTTATCCTCCACAAATGCCCGTTTTATGGCTTATCTATTGACAATAAGCCATATTTATGCTATCCTACGCTATTCAGTTACGGTCAGGAGCCGTACCCAAAAAACGGTTCCGGAGAAACACAATTTCCCAGGTCTTTAACAATTCGAGTTCATAGAGGAGTTTGAAATGGCTGATCAAAAGAAGCCCGGAAAAGAAGGTGCTCGGCACAGTCTTTTTCTTGAGGTCATTCCAGTCGACGACAATACCTTCGACATCAAGCTGACTGCTAAGGTCAGGGACGGACAGGCGCTCGCTTCAAAGAGAGTTGTCTTTTCCGTCGGCGGAGCTCAGCTGCCTGGTTCCGAAATCACGGATGCGACTGGTGTGGCGAATCGCCGTGCCAGCGTCGCCGGGATGAATGGCAAAATCATGGTTCGAGCGGAAGTCGAGGACAACGGCTACAAAGAAGTGCCGTTTGATGTTGGTGCAAAACCCACATCGGGTCCGGCGAAAGTCCGACTTCAGATCGAAGACAATGTGCGCAGCACCGGCGAACGCATCCTGGACATTCTCGTCTTCGATGCCGTAACCGGACGCAGCGTCGAAGCTAAGATCAAGATCACGCCAAGCGAACCGGTTTTGTTCAATGGCGTGTTGCTTCCTAGACCTGGTCATTTGTTTTTCATCAGGACCGTTCCAGTAAGCGGACTCGTGTTCGCCGTCGAGAACCAAAACGATTGCGAGCTTGATATCCAGGTCGTTAGCTACGATGCCAAGTTCCAGCTGAAGCTTCCGAAATCGAGGCTGAAGCGGATCACTGCCGAGCCTGATAGCCCGGCGCTCGTCCGTCTTTTCGACGGATGCAACTAGAGGACACACATGGACCAACTTCGGCGCTCCAAAAGGCTTTGCCTCCGTGGTCTGTACGCGGCATTTGTGTCGGCGATCTTCATCGCTAACATTTTTGCCAGCTGGACCCTCGGCTTTGCTGTCATCATCCTCCTGCTCACCGTTATCTCCATCAGTGTCTTTACTGACCGGAGAGAATCGGTGAAGTTTTTTAACACTACCCTCATCCGACCCACTATGCGAACCAACAACCGCTGGTGGGTGTGCATGGCGGGTATGGTAATCATCAGTGGTGTTGTCTGGATTGGAACCTGGGCGATCTTTGGGATGGGAAGTCCCACCGGAGGTCGCCACCCCACGGAAATCATGTCCAACCAGTCTACTTCTTTAATGGATCAGCGAATGGCCAACCTTCAAAAGTCTGGCCGTTTTGCTTCCAACGAAGAACTGGGCCTGGGAGGACAAGTCGAGCAAGTCTCGATTCTTTCCAACGACAGGCAAGACCCCACCCGCGAAGCGTGGATCTTTAGGTTGAGAGGGATATTCATTTTGCTCATCCTTCTCCTACTCTACTCGTTCTTCGCATTCTCGGATGAAGTCAAAGACACCTGGTACGCAGCCAAAGCCAAAGTCACGGGAGTAACGGAAGGAACCTCTATTCCCACGACCGCGGTCCAAGCTGCTATCGCAACCGCAGTCCCAGTTGCCGCCGCCGCTGTCACCAAATCCGCAGGGATTGGTTTCGGCCGGTTGCTTGGGATTGATATCCTCAGCGAGTTCATCACTGGATTCGCTTCCCGAATAATCAGAGGCGCGCGCTAAGCGCCCAGGAGCTAACGGATGGTCAAACGTCTCATCGCCGTAATCGTGCTGTTCTTCCTGTTGGGTGTCGCCCTCGCCTACATTGGCGTTGTCGATTCCGCAGGATCAGCATTCTGGTGGCTCATGGCGCTAAGCCTGCCGCTGCTCGTCGCCCACTACTTCGTCAGTGAAGGTTACTTCGGACCTCATCAAGTCCTAGTGCCGGTCATTGCGGTGTACATTCTGTTCGGCGGCATCGCCTGGCAGTATTACAGCAGCAGTTTCCCGTTCACCAGCCAACAGATGGTTCAGGGGAAAATCGAAGCTGACGTCAAAACGGCCGACGCTCTCGAATCCAAAACCGGACCCGGAATTCACATCCTGGCTCGTGAGGATCGAGAAGAAAGCAAGGCCAAGGTCACAAAGTGGACCGCCGACCGACTTAGAGGACTGGAAGACCAGTTCAATAAGAAGGAGATCACCTACCAACAGTGGGTTGATCTAAAGGCTGACACTTATAGACACAATACAGCTTTGCTCGCAGAAATCGATGCCAAGCTGCGTGTCCCGGACACCGATGACGGACTAGCAGCGCGATCGACGTTCAATATTTGGAAAGATCGCATTGCAGGGTTCGCCAGCGAGCCGGAGAACTTGATTGCCGTGATTTTCGTCGGCACTCTGTTCCTCCTGGCTTTTTCATCCACCGGCACTGCCAAAAAGTAGGTGACCATGCTCAATTTCATCAAAGGTCTCGTATCCTTCGTGGTCTTGGTGGCTGTCTTCCTGCTTTTCCGCGACGACATCTACGCAATGCTGCGCCGGACGCCGCTGTCCAAGGGCGATCGAGAAATCGAACGCACTACGGACGTGCTCACGGACAATGGCATTGCCAAAACCCGTGTGCAGAACCAGCCAGTACTCAATGCCTCTGCTCAATTCGCCAGCACCAATGCTGACGAAGCCGAAGCCCTCAACCGAATTGGTGACATGATCTTCGACAAGACCACCAACGAGTTGCGAGCCAAGCTTCGGGCGCGAGGCAAGGTCTTCGGTGACTTCTCCATCAATCCGGGAGCAGTTATCGTCGAACCGTTTCAGGGCACCGCAGTACTCAATCCGGCAAGCCTCAAGCACACCGGCAAGAGTATCTGCGGTCAGGGCACGCTGGTCATGTACGGACGTGTCAGTTCCGATCCAGACAACAGGGTTCTCAACATACCTGTTGATGGTCGGGGCTGGGTCGATACTCTTGGGAATCGGTTACCGAACCCCGAAGGCTATCGACCCGTAGGCAGCGTCAACGGTTGGCCACTGGTGCACGAAGATGCACCATATATGGCCGCATTGGTCTATCTCGACACTGACCAGCCGTACTACAACTGGAAGCCTGTCCAACAGGCTCCAGACGGAACCGTCACCGCCGTCGCACTCGAGGTGACTGGCATCCCAGGATGTCACGAAATCAAATGGGCGTTCAACGACTTTATTGTCGACAACGCCTTTCCAAGACCAAGCCCTGCCCGTGACGGCATGGCGAGGAACTATTCAATCGGAGGACCAATCGAAGTTCGAGTGATTCAGTAGACTGTCAAAGACGGTCTCCTGATCCAAGAATCAACAAAGGGGTTGTGGCGCGTAGCAATGCGTGACCACAGCCCCTCTTTTTTTATTTAAATTGCTTCCGCTTAGATACCAAAAGCCTTGACAAACCGACTATTTTTTGATATATTTAGCTGTTCATTTTAGGATCGTTCTTTTAAATTCTCGTTAACCAATTTCGGTATCAACGATCTTCAGGAGGAAGTTCAATGAAACGCAATGTGACGTTCGTCGCAACGCTTTTGGCACTGGTCATGACAGCCAGTGTTGCCAACGCCCAGAAGCTGCCCAAGGGCATGAGTCGGACAGTGGCGCTGGAGAATGTGAAGCGCGAGGTTCTCCTCAAGAATTCACAACTCAAGTTCGTTAACCAAACGACAATCACCGGCAACATCACGGAACCGATTGATCTGCAGACCATGTCCAACGGCGACGCCCTGACCAAAATCCTGGCGCCGGACAATGCCTGGTACGCAGCTGGCGAGATCATTTACCTCGTCAGGCTCGATCAGCTGCCGGAAGCCGCCGCGAAAACCGCGACTCCTTCGGCGCCTGCAACTTCGACAGCCTCTTTGGCCCGAAGCAATTCGCCGCAGATGCCGCAAGAGCAGATGCCGCAACAACAGTACCCGCAAGTTCCCTATCCACAGCAGAACGTTCCCAACGTTCCTGCCCAACCCGCGCCTCGGCGCCCGCCATGCAGTGATGGTGCTCCCGGCTGCATGTACTATGACGGAGTCAACCCACCGCTGATTTCCTACAACGGCGGTCCAATGGCTCCTGCTGCAGCGTACCGTCAGCAGTACCCCACGGCGACCTATGTCGGCGGCACGGGAACTCCGACGAACACTTACTATGGTGGCGTCGGTTATCCCAGCGGTTACCGCAACGGCTACAATCAGTACGGCTACGGTTCCTACGGTCAATACGGCCGTTACGGTTTCTACGCCAACTGCTCCATGCCCATGTTCCAGGGCGACGCGGACTGCACCCACGGCGACATCAAAATCGACGCGGGTGACGGCAGCTTCCTCAAGAAGTTGTTCGTAAACTTCGGCGATCGGGAAGCCGCAACACGTGGTGTCAGTATCTACGTCGACGGCGACTACTTTGGCCCAGCCAGCAAGCACGACAGCGGGCACAACGACTCTCTTCGACTGCCTGTTGGTCGACACCTGATTCAGTTGGTCAATCTCTCCGAATCTCCGACCGTCTTCGAAACCACCATCAACGTCAACAGCGCCTACGTCAATAAGGGCAAGCCCTTGTTCGTCCGAGTCGACCAGTTGGTCTTCACTCGAGCCCCATTCCTTCGGGCGTTCGAAAACGAAGTTCCACAAATGGAATCAGCTGGCGACATTCTCGCCCGACCGCCCAGCGTTCACACACTTCCCTGCCGACCAATCGCCGGCGGTGGATGCAATTAGTTTCACTGAACTCAAGTCACTGTAAGCGCAAGCGCTGACAGTGAGGTAAATCAAAAGGCCGCTCCCACATGGGTGCGGCCTTTTTCTTTTAAACTAGATTTTCGCGTTAGACTGTTCCGAGCAAAGCATTCTCAATAACACGGAGAATGACATAAGCGAGGATGATGACGATGATACCAATGATAGCGTTGAGGATCGTCTTTTTGGCAGCCTCGACAGTTTCTTCATTGCCACCCGCGGTTACGTATCGGAATCCACCGATGATCAAGAAGAGAATTGCGATTAATCCGGCAAGTGCCAAAGCAATCTGGACAATTCGAGTGATGATCGAGGTGATTGTGGTGTTACCGCCGGAAAAACCTGTGGCTAATCCCCCGGGAGGCGGCGGAAGAATTTGCGCCGATACCAACAAAGGGACTGCCAAAGCTACTACGGTAGCCGCTGCTGCAAAATGTCTGGATGTTAGTTTCATATTTTTATACCTTTCTTATTTCTGTCCCGCCTATTGGCGGGATCGACCTTTATTGGTTTTAAAAATTAACCGACAAATTAATTTACTATCCTATATTGCCATCGATCGCGTTCACAATTACTACAAGGATGACCCAGGATAGGATAATGATTGCCAATCCAATGATGGCGTTTGTTAAAACACGCTTGCCTTGTTCGGTTCTGTCTTCGTTACCACCAGCCGTCATGTACAAGTAACCACCATAAACGACAAATGCAATTGCGATGACGCCTGCAATTTCCAAAGCCAAGGTTACGATCGCCCGCAAGATACCGCCAATTGTCAGATCGCCGGTGCCGAAAGCAAAAGTGGCCTGACCAGGGACTGACTGTAATACAATAGCGCTAGCACTTGGTACGTTTAAAACAAAAACCATTACTAGCCCTAGCAATACTGGCAAATATCGAATTATTAGTTTGTTTCGCATATGAAAATTTAGCCTAAATATTATAACAATGCCTAATTATTATTGCAAATTTTTTATGGTGCACCGACATCGCCGTTAATTGCATTGGTGACAACAACCAGAATGACCCAGGACATAATTATTATTATTAGTCCAATGATGGCGTTGGAAATGATCTTCTTGCCCTTCTTGTTTTGATCCTCATTTTGTCCTGCCGTCATATAATAGTAGCCGCCGAGGACTAAAAAGAACATTGCGATCACCCCAGAGATCTCCAACATCAATTCCAGGATTTTTTGGAGTATTCCTTTGAAGGTGCCGTTACCAAATGAGGCAAAGAGACCAGGAGCCGGGTTATTATTCCCCCCATTTAGGAAACCCTGAGCATAAACACTACTGGCAAAAGCGAAATTTACGACCAGTAACAGAAAAAATATTTTGAGTTTTCTTTTCATAAATTATACAAATAAATTTTTAACAGCTTCAATTAACACGTAAGCAAGAAGTGCAGTCATGAACCCGACAATTGACCAGAGCAGTCCAGTTTTAGCTTTGGCAGTTTGTTGTTCGTTGCCGGCGGCCGTAATATAAAGGAAACCATTATATACAATCATGACTGAAGCGAGGAATCCTAGCAAGCCCAAGAACATGGTTACGATCTTGGTTATGAACTGCTGCGTGTCACTTGAGCTCAACGGATTCTGGATAGTTGGATTGCCTACGCCGCCTGGAATTGGAACAAAACCAATAAAATTCTGGAATCCTAATACTATTGAAAATGACAGGACGGAAACAACCACGCCGATTCTCGCGTAACTAAAACCTGCTTTAGCAATTTTTAAATTTTCCGGTTCACCTCTGGCCATCAACATTCTGAATCCACTGACAACAATCATGGTCACTGCCAGCATTCCAATTACAGTGCCGACAAAGACCAGAGTTCTAACCATCAACCCTTCAAACGAAGTGATATCACCCAAACCATTGCAAAGTTGCGTAGTTGCCGTGCCTGTACAAGTCGCTGCACTAGCAAACAACGGGGTGACTAATAATGCTAAATTAAATTGTAATAATAAAAGTTTTTTCATCCCCAAAATTGGAATATTCCTTGGAAGCCAGGAAGCGAACCACCGGAAAGCTGACTAACAACGATATTAATAATCAAATACGATGCAAGAACAATCCCCAACCCCAATACTGCATTACTTATTGTTGCTTTGCCTTTCTTAATAGACTCCGGGTTACCGCCAGACATAAGCATCTGGACTCCGCCAACCACCAAAAATAATAGTGCTACCATTCCAGAACTAACCAAAAGAAAATTTATCATGTAAATGATCAATGTTTTGAGATCGCTTAGTCCGCAATCCTTGGCAGCTTGCGCCCCTTGGCAATCAGTCGGCACTAAACCGGCCGCTATTACAAACATTGGCAGCGCCAGCAAAGTCAACACAAGTAAATTAACGACAAATGTTTTTCGTGTCATGTTATTTTGGAATTAACCTTAACTGTTGATTGGCGTTTTGCACTGCCGTATCGGGGCTGACATTTCGCAAAACTACATCTTCGATCATTTTAATGAAGATTCCTTCAAATTCATTTGCATCCTGTTTGCGTACACTTTTGGATGACGGCGCGTTTTGCGCAAAATGGCCAATATCTAAATCGGAAAATTGCTCGGTAATAGTATCCTTTCGGGATGCCGGGAGTTTGTGCACCGCGTAATATTTTTGCAGGACATCTTTTTGCGTGATGAACTGCAGAAAGTCCCAAGCCGCGGCTTGCTTGGTGGATGTTTTAGAAACAGCCTCGCCCCAGTAATTGGCAAAATTAACTTTTGGATTGACTAAGTCCGGCTGCGGCACTGGCGCCACATCCCAATTAAGATTTGGAGCTTTATCGATAATGCGATCCCGCATATAGGAATAGGAAATCATCATGCCCAATTTGTTTTGCGAAAAGGCATCCACGCTATTGTCCGATCGGGAGTTCCAGGTATAAGAAACTAACCCTGGATTTGTGAATTGTGTAAAATATTCCAAAGCCTTTGAGGCTGGGAAATATGTATCATTGCCTGTACCTGGCAAACGCTTATCCAAACTTGGATCGCCTTGCTCGTTATAAAACTCCGTTCCGTTTTGCAGCATGAGTAAGGATAAAATATCTACGCCACGATTGACGTTAGAGGCCGCACCCATGGCAATTCCGGAATGGATAAAGTCACCATTCTTTTGCTGCGAGGTAATTTTTTGCACTGCACTGACAACTTCCACCCAAGTCTTTGGCGGTTCCGAAATCCCAACCGAATTCAAAATATCCTTGTTGTAGTAAAGCGCCAAAACATCCACCGACAGCGGCATGGCGTAAATTTTTCCGTCTTCTACAAAATCGGCGCTGGCTACATCAAGAAAAGTATCCTGATATTGGCGCTGGGTCACGCCAGGCGCTGGGGCCATTTTTTCAATATGATTTGGCAACCAGTCGTTATGAATCGAAAAGATGTCCGGACCCTTGCCCGAGGCAATGGCGTCGATCAATTCCTTCTCGTAGTTGTTGATGTCCTTGGTTACCGGCTGGATGCGGACATTTTTATGGACCGCGGTATAAGCGTCGATTAATGGCTGGAGATTGTTGGTTGTTTCGAAAGGCTTCCACCAAACGAGTTCAATTTGCTCGTTGCTGGTTTTTGGCGTGCCGCCAGAAGATAACAATGCACCGAGCACCAAAATAATGAAAAAGAAGACAATGGCGCCGATTATTAAGTATTTTTTTGACATGTTTGTTTCGGAAATTTGGTTTCTTTCATAAAAATTCTACAATATATGATTGAAAAAATCAAATTGGTCAATGTGCACATTCTGATTTTAGAAACAAAAAACCCTGAAATGTTATTCAGGGTTTTTTTACTAAATTTTTAATCCTTTAATGTACTTAGCAAAATCTTCACGCATATCTTCATGCTTGAGTCCGAATTCGACAACGGTTTTGAGGTATTCCAGTTTGTTGCCGCAATCATGGTACTTACTGTTTTGGATTTCTGCCGCATAAATTTTCTTGCCTTCTTCGAGCATTATGTTTACGGCGTCGGCATAAAGTAGTTCACGCGGTGTGTTAGATTTTTCAGCGCGCTTCATGACTTGCTCAATGGCCGGAAAAATTTCTGGGGTATAAAGATAACCGGAAACGATTGCGTGCTTAGATTTGGTTTTTCCGACTCCCGGCTTCTCAATAAGTTCAGATACTTCCAAAATTTGATCGTCGATTTTTTTACCGTCGGCTATGGCGTATCTGGTATAATCTTCCGGTTTAGAAACCGGAATGCTTCCAAGGATCGCACTGCCACCAACCTTCTCGTATGCCGCAATTAACTGCTGGCAACGAGTTGGTGTTGCTTCGATAAAATCATCTCCCCATAAAACTATAAAGGGTTCATCCCCTACTAAATTTTTAGCGTTCCAAATTGCAGTCGCGGTTCCAGGTGGTCCCTTTTGTCGGACGTAATAAAAGTTGGCCATTTCAGCAATGCGGCGAATTTCGTCCAGCTCAGTTTGCTTGCCGGAATTCTGCAATCGCTTTTCTAATTCGTAAGGATAATCAAAATGGTCCTCGATATTTCTTTTGTGCCAGCCAGTGACAATAATAATGTCTTCGATCCCTGCTGAGACTGCATCCTCAACCACATATTGAATAATTGGTTTGTCGACAATCGGCAGCATTTCCTTTGGCTGGGCCTTTGTCGCAGGTAAAAATCGGGTACCAAAGCCGGCGGCTGGAATTACTGCTTTGCGAATTTTTTGCTTTATCATAGTCCAAACATTAATGTAAGTGTATTAATATTAGTGCACTCTTAGGGAAAGGACAAGTCCACCCTCACTCAACTTTTGGCCTGTATTGAATGGCTTCTGCAATATGTTCCGTTTTAATTTTCGGTTCTAAATTTAGATCGGCAATGGTTTTGCTGACCTTTAGTATCCGATGATATGATCGTGCCGATAAATTTAATTTAATCACAGCGTTCTTAATAAATTCCTCCTCCTTTTTACCCAGGATACAATGTTCACGAATTTCTCTTAGCCCCATTTCAGAATTTGTTTTGATGGATTCCTTTCCCATAAATCTTTTTGTTTGCTCGTCGCGGGCTTTTTGCACTCGATCTTGAATTTCTGCCGACGATTCTGATTGGGACAGTCCAGTTAATTTTTCATAATCGACCCGGCCGACCTCAACATGCAAATCGATGCGATCCAGGAGTGGACCAGAAATTTTCTTTTGGTATTTCATGACCTGGGCCGGACTACAAATGCAAGATTTGCTTGGATCACTGAGATACCCGCAAGGACAAGGGTTTTGCGCCGCGACTAATGAAAACTTTGCCGGGAATACATAAGTTCCTGCTGCCCGAGCAACGGTGACAATACCGTCTTCTAATGGTTGGCGCAAATTTTCCAAAACTGATCGGGAAAATTCGGGAAACTCATCTAAGAATAGAACACCTCGATGCGCAAGGGATATTTCTCCGGGTTTTGGGTTTGATCCCCCACCGACTAACGCCACTCCCGATGTTGTGTGATGCGGATTTCGAAATGGGCGAACGGTAATCAAGTGGTTACCAAAGTTTAACAAACCAGCCACACTATAAATTTTGGTAATTTCCAAAACCTCATCCACGTTTAAACGAGGAAGAATGGATGGCAAGGCCTTGGCTAGTAAAGTTTTCCCGGATCCAGGCGGCCCAGACAATAAAACATTATGACCGCCTGCTGCGGCAATCTCTAATGCCCGCTTTGCAGTTTCCTGACCGCGGATCAGTTTCATGTCAAAATCGATTTTCGGCACACTTAATACTTTCTTCCAATCCGTTCGCGGAACTGGATCTAAATGTATCATGCCCTGAAGATATCCAATTAATTGCAGTAGGCTGTCGCAGGCAATGATTTTAACTCCCGTGACCAAGCCTGCTTCATTAATATTTCCTGACGGCACAAAAATTTCACTAAATCCCCTGTCCTTGGCCGTTAACAGAATTGGCAATATTCCAGCGACTGTCCGAATACTGCCATCCAGCGCCAATTCCCCCACAAACAGTTTCTTGGTCGGATCAAATTCTATTTGTCCGGAATTCAAAAGAATGGAAACAGAAATCGGCACATCAAAATGCGTTCCGTTTTTGGCAAAATCCGCCGGCGCCAAATTAACCGAAACTTTGTTACGCGGAAAAATAGCATTCGAGTGTTTTATTGCCGCCTTCACCCTCTCTTTTGCTTCCTGAACGGCGGTATCTGGTAAGCCACCAATTATGGTTTTTGGCAAACCTGGTGAAATATCAACCTCGACTTCCACCAATTCCGCATTTAACCCAACCACAGCGGCTGAATAAACCTTGGTCAGCATTTATTTAATTGTCTCGACAAAACCAAAAACCTGGGACAAGGAACTCTTAAAATTTTCAATTTCTGATTCAAAAATCATTATATTTGCCCTTTGCTTTTCGCCATTAGCCTTAACCGAAGCTTCAGAAATCCGAATATACGGCTTGTCGTCCTTGGTTTTTCTGACATCAAAGAAAAAATTCCTTCTGCCCGCGTTAAATTTTGTTGAAAACAATGGTGGTGTAATTTCCGCCATAAAATCCTTTCTGGGATAATCCCAGCATTTAATGATAAGAAAATATTCTATAAACTAGAAAAAATCTTGTAAATACTCCTAGCTTGTGGGTAACTTTAGGGGCGTTGCTCAGATTGGGCAAAATAAAAAAGATCCCTAAGGATCTCATTTAAATCTGCTTGTTGAAAAAATTAACGGGTGAACAGTAAACCGTTAAATCGGTCGTTTACAATTAACGGAACTCCGGAAAGCTGCTTTACTTCTTTGGCCAGGTTCTGGAGTCGGCAGTCGTGAGCCAGTCCATTTGTGCAATGGGCGCAAAGGCCACGGATCTGTTCTGCGATATTAAATTTTTGTTGTTCAAACTCTGACATATGTTTACAATTTAATTTATTCCATTCTTCGGATCAGTCCTACGACCTTGCCTTGGACTGACCATTCGTGTTCCGGATAGATATTCGGATATTCTTTGTTTTCAGCTTTAAGAAAAAATTTGCCGTCTTTTTTTACTAAACGCTTTACCGTAGCTTCGTCTTCCAGTAGCGCAACCACAATATCGTTTACTTCGGCAATCTTTTGTTGTTTAACAAGAACCAAGTCTCCATTCAAAATTCCGGCGTCTTTCATACTCATACCTTGGACTTTGAGCAGGAACATATCCTTGCGGCCTCTAATCAAACTTACAGGCAGCTGCAACCAATCTTCAATTTGCTCTTCGGCAAGCATTGGCATACCGGCTGTAATTCGTCCGAGCAGCGGGATATTGATCATGCCTCGGGTGAGCGGTTCCCCTTCTCCGGTTAATACTTCTATTCCGCGAGCTTTACCACTTTTGCGAACGTAACCCTTGGCTTCCAGTGCATTCAGCAACTTTGCAACAGCATTCTTAGATTTAACTTTTAGCGCGGTGGCCATCTCCGAAACACTCGGCGGTAATCCATTATCTTGGATTTCACCAGACAAGTAATCGAGAAGTTTCTTTTGTTTAGGAGTTAGTTCGTTCATATCAGTCTTGTTTAAAATCTAATTGCTCATTCGGAATGTTTATGGATAATCCATATTTAATGGCCTCGACTTTGTCTGTAACCACCTTGTCCTTAAATACTACAAGCATTCCTTTTTCACTCCAAAAATTAGCGTACCATGGACCTTCTTTAATAAAATCTTTTAGTTCGGTTACTTGTTTTTTTGAGCCGATGACTTTGACTAAGTTCCAAGTATCATTTTCAGGACCAATTGTTTGAGTAGAAAGAACTTCAAACCGATCAAGTACTGCAATGTCAGATAAACTCTCTTTAACTATTACTCCTAAATATTTCATAAATTTGGTAGGGTCCCCTCCGCCCTCCAGCAGGAGGGGTTGGAAGCTTCGCCCGGTCAGGACGACCGGGCGTCCGATCGAATGATCAGACGAAGGAACCAATAAGATTGGGGGCGGCTCCCAAACCCACCGATTCCTTCGTTTTGTTCTTCCGTATAGACATAGTATACGATCGTTCACCCAATGTCAAGAGCCCGTAATTCCAAAATAAAATAAGACCTCATCAGCCTTATCCACACCATCATCTTTTTTATTTTCTACTGAGGAACTTGCTAAACTAGACGACGAGATTTGGGGACTTTACAAACTTTCATCAAATAAAAGTGGCACTTGCGCGGGATACGCAAGTGCCATTGCACCTTCTCAAAGTTAGGCGCTAACCTTCTTTGCAGCTGGAGGAGTTGAGGTATTCCTGGGCCTCTTCCAACTGTGTCTTGTAGTGATCGTAGAGGACGGAGTTTGGATCCAGACCCGCCATTTCTCGCTCTGCGATCGCGGCGTCGGTTCGTGCGTCTTTGCAGTCGCACGCCTCTGCTCCCATGGTTGTGGGGAGGACGAAAAGGACGAGTGCAGCGGCGGCTGCTGGTGAAGCGGTGGATACGATTGGCAGTCTCGCCCCCACTGATCCAGCCAGCAACATGAGAGATACTGCCATGGCCCTCAGACGTGGTTTCTTTTCTTTCACAATTCCTCTTTTGTAGATCACCTAGCAGGTACGGTTGATCCGCTATGCAGGTGACTCTACAGAAAAAATACCACGCTCTTTGCTCGAGTGTCAATATTTCAGGATTTGACTTTTCTGACTTGGTGGACTGTAATATCTAGTCGCCTGACCGACAAAAAAGACCCAAGAAAACATTCCTTGGGTCTTTCGTGATTTAATTAGTTCTTCAATGACAGCTAATACTTCTGGAATCTCAATCGCGTCCTTTTTAGAAAAATGGCCTTTACCGGGAATGATAAATGTTTTAGCCCCAAGCTGTTGCCGATAAAGTTGTTCATTCAACAACGGCACGTAAGGATCGTTATCGGAAAAAAATGCGATAATCTGCGAGCAATTCTTTTTAATCTTTTCCGCATCCATTGGAACATTGGTCCATTGCATAGCGATGGAGCGGTCTTCTTCGGTTTCTAAAGATTTTTCTTCCAGGCTCATCCATCCCGCAACTAATATTGCCGCCCCAACTTCCGAATTAATTTCCTGCAGATATCTTAAAATGGTTCGACAACCCATACTGTGCCCGACGAAAATCGTATCCTCGTCTGGACTAGTAATTACAGTTTTTAAATGTTTGACCCAATCCTCTAAAATTGGATGGTCGGGATTTGGCATGGCTGGAATCTCAATTTCAACGTCATGTACTTCCAGCTGATTCTTGAGCCAGACAAACCACGGCTCATTTGGACTGCCACCCCAACCATGAACAATAACAACTCGTTTCATAAAATCTTTTGGTGGGCCAGGAAGGACTCGAACCTTCGACCTAGTGTGTATAAGACACTTGCTCTAACCAACTGAGCTACTGGCCCGTATTATCATTAGGTTCTGTCTTATTATACAATTTACGGGCCAAACTTAAAAGCTTGGTCCGTGAGACAAAGGTTACCTTTGTCTCATTTTTCGAGCGCAAAAAAAGCCAAAAGCCGAAAGCCTTACTGACTTTCAGACTTAAGACTTTGAATTTTATCGACTAGAACTGCTATTCTTTCGTCGTCCTCGACCACGCGCCTGCCCCCCTAATTTACCAGCCCGGGCGTGTCCTGCTGTGTCACCAAACCATCCGCGGCCACTGCCGCTTGTACCTCGTGCCATAAATAACACCTCCCTTCTTCCTTATGCCTTCTTTGAAAAAGACTAAGGAATAATACATTATTATGGTAACCCTTAATAAAACTTTGGTCATCGCACATAAGACCCAAAAAAATCCGCAGACGCGGATTATTTTTGTATTATCAATTGATCTTTCCACTACTTATTGCTTAATGACGACTTTAATCGCGGATTAAGCGAAACCAACAAAATTCCGAGCACTATATAAACATCAGCAAAATTAAAAACAAATCCCCAACCGATATCAAAAAGGTCGCGGACATAACCATATATAATGCGGTCAAGAATGTTTGATGCCGCCCCGGCAAAAATTAATATGAATCCAAAATTTTCTGTGCGGCTTAGCGAGCCGTGATTTGAATAATAATATTTAATGAGTATCGCTAAAACCAATGCCGCGATTATGAAGCTGACCCAGGAACGCGATTGGATGCCAAACGGCAAACCAAAATTTTTGACCAAGGAAATCGCAATCAGTCCACAGAAAAAATCACGAGTGCTAAGTATCGCCTTCGTGATTTGATCAACGACCATTAAAGAAACTAAAAAGTTTAAATTGGAAATGTATCGTTTCATTTTAAATTTTATTGCGCGTGGGTTTTACAGGTGCGGGCTTCCGGTAATGCGCGCAAACGATCTTCTTCGATCTCATCGCCCATCTCGCAGACACCGTAAGTTCCATTCTCAATTTTTTTCAATGCCGCTTCGATGTTCATGAGCTTGTCTTCCAAGTCTTGTGTCACTGCCAAGTTGCTGGCGTACTGTTCGACTTCAGAAGCGTTCTCCCCTTCTTCGCGTCCGACTTCCGGAAAATCCGGTTTGTACTCGCCGGGAAATTCTCCCTTGCCGTCTAATTTTCCTTCGTGGCCCAAAACAGTTCGGATGCGCTTGGCTTCGTCCAACAATTTTTTCTTATTCTCTTCTGCTAATTTTTGGTTCATAAAAATAGGTTACTGACAAAAGTAGTATAGCAACATCTGCGGCCCGTGCCAAGATTTTGCAAAATAAAAAAAGAGCCTACTGCTCTTGGATTTAAAAATAGAGTGTGGGCGGATGATACCGCTCTTATATAAAAAATATGTAGCGTCATCCGCCCAACTAACGACTTCCACGAAGTCGATCTTCGTTCGCAGGATTGGGAGGCCTACTAATACTTTAAAAATTTTGTTTAAAGCGTAAGTCGCCCAAGCCTGGAACAAAGGTCGGCATTCTTTTGTGAAAACCGTTTGTACTTATATATCTAATCACTTTATAAGTGTAAGAATGTTCATCACTGTTCTTACGGTTTTTTAGACCTAACAAATTTTTGATGTTTTTATTTTTGTTTTATTTTTATTTTTAAAACTTTTTGATTTTTGTTTTACAAGCAGCTGGATTAGAACAGCTATGACGAATAGTGAAGAACGGAAATTGGTTAAAGAGGTCTTTCACCCCTAACCGCCCCGCGCTATATCTATTGTTGAGGTCTAAATGTATTTCGTTTTTAATGTTCTGTAGACATTATAGCAAAAAAAACCGGCCCTGTCAATGATTCTGCTGTATTATTGACCAAAAATCAAGGCGGCCGATCCAAGTATTTTTTAAATTCCCAAATGAAAAATAATATTTCTCGAGGCAATAAAAAAATTCGGCTCTAAAAAATTATTTGAGTCGAACTTTTTTATTTTTTCCTAAATTGATCCGAGGTTTTGCCAAATCTGTTAAGCAATTCCCGTTACTCGCCTGTGCTTAGCACTAAATCCGTTTCCTTGGCCTTGGCCCGGATTTGTTTTTCAATTTCTGTGCATAACTTGGAGTTGTCCCCAAGGAAAGTCTTGGCTGCTTCCCGTCCCACGCCAAGCTTGGTCTCACCAAAGCTAAAGGTGTTGCCCGACTTGGTGATGACCTGGAACTTGGTTCCGGTGTCGAGCAGATCCGAAGTGTAGGAGATGCCACCTTCGCTAAACATGATGTCGAACTCTGTGGTCTTGAACGGCGCCGCAACTTTATTCTTTACAATTTTTGCTTTGACGCGGTTACCAATGATTGCTTCGCC
>JANWIA010000035.1 GCA_025450105.1 Candidatus Doudnabacteria bacterium
ATCAATGTCGGCAACCGAAACGGTTCAACAGTCAACATTACCTTTAGGGCCGCAGTTGCTGGTTCATCCGAATTCTCAACCGGCCGCACAGAATTGGTAAACCAAGCTTCAGTCACCAGCTCTGCTGCAAGTGATTCCGACACCGCCATGGTTGTCGTCAATAAGGACGATGGCGGCGGCGGGGGATCATCCTCAACCTTGGACATTACCAAGCAAGTCCGCAATCTTTCCGAAAACGGCAGCTTCCGAAACACAACTAATGCTGATGATGGCGATGTCGTTGAATTTCGCATTGAAGTTGAAAACAATTCTTCCCGTACCGCTAACGACGTTAAGGTCTGGGATGATTTACCATCACGCTTGGAGTATGTAAATGATTCCTTGCGCATCGATGGTGATCGTGAAGACGAAGAAGATTTCTTTGACGCCGGATTTGATATCGGCAATTTGGGAAGTAATGATTCAATCATTATCACTTTCCGAGCTGAAGTCGATTCTAATTCTGAAACCACACTGGTTAACACGGCCTTTGCCGACGCATCCAACACCAGCCGCGTTTCAGACGAAGCTTCTGTTGTAGTCGGAGACAATGTCGAAGGCGCTGACGTTGACTTGGTTTTGAGCAAGAAGGCTTTCAATGTTACTCGCAACACAGATGCCACCAGCCAGTCAGCACAACCTGGCGATATTATTCGCTACACATTGACTATTGAGAATAAGGGTAATGCTAAAGCAACTAACTTTATTGTCGAAGATAACATCAACGACATTAACCAGTTGGCCATCTTGGAACAGTTTGGCGACGCAGTCTTTAACGGCACTTCCTTGAAGTGGCCGTCTATGACCATCAACGCTGATTCAAAAATTGAAAAAACTTTCACAGTCCGCGTCAGATCAACTCCGTTATCCAAAAATGACTGTACCATGAGCAACACATATGGTAACACTGTTAACATCAACGTTGCTTGTGTCTCTGGCGGATTTACAGCTCCTCCAACCGGTAACACCACAACCTTGAGCTTGATCTTTGCCTTGAGCACCATGGGCTCTGCATTCACTATCCGCAAGTACAAGCATGTTATTCTCCAAAAATTCATGGGTTCAGCAATTACTAAATAAATTATGAAAGCACTAATTATCATCATTGTCATATTATTGCTGGCCGGAGCTGGTTATTGGTTTTGGCAGTCAAACTCCAAAGAGAGCGCAACCGCCGAAAATATCAGCACCCGACTGGTCGCTTTCAACCAAACCCAAAATGTCGATGCTGAATCAGTTAACGCCGCATCAAAGGATGTAGTTGTTTACACTCTTACCGTGGCCAATGATTCCGACAGCATTTATTCTGGATACGTTACCGAAGTCGCGATTGGTGACATTACCAATGACGCGACTTTAATTGATGCCCAAGGCGCTAATTATAATTCCGCTAATAACTCTTTGGTCTGGACTCCCTTGGACGTCCCGGCCCACGGTTCTTTTGATAAAAAGTTTACCGTAAGAGTTAAGGAAAACGCGCCAAACGATTCCGATTATTCCATGTCCGGTCAGTTCGGAAACGAAACTGTTGTTAATATTTCCCGCACGGTTGCACAAACACCGCCACCGCCGCCAGCAACAATTCGTCCTACCCCAACTCCTACACCGACCCCAACACCAACACCAAATCCGTCGCCATCTTACGCCGCACCATCAACTGGTCCGTCGGAATGGATCATTTTGATCCTCGCCGCCAGCGTGACTTTGGGACTTATTTTGGTCCGATCCGCACGAAGATTACGAACCAAGGTTTAAGCTTGGGGATAACTTTAGCAAATAACTAGCTGCCTTCTAAAAGAGGCAGCTTTTTATTTGTTCTTTCTTAACTTGCTTAAGTTTTTTTTGTTGATTATGATGGTTTCAGCAGAAACTGCAAAAAAAATTGGGCAAAAAATTGAAAACAAAAACCGAAAATTAATCGGTTTCTTTTTTTATCACATTTTTTATGGACTTAAATGAATTACCAAAATTGCTTCGGGAAAACAACGGCCGTTACGTGGCTTTTGAAAATGGCCGGCCGGATTTGGTAATTTTTGATGCCAAAAAACATCCTTATTTGATTACCAAGCCAAGCGGTAGCGCGAAAATTTTGGTCACTGGTGGAGCCGGCTTCATTGGTTCCCACGTCGTGGCCGATCTTCTTGATCACGAATATGAGGTTATTGTCTTGGACAACCTTTCCACCGGGCATATCGATAACGTAAATTGCCCGTTGGTCGTGGGGGATTTATCAGACAAGAATTTATTGGACAAAATTTTTGCCGAAAACAACATTGCCGCTGTTATTCATTTTGCCGGTTCGATCATTGTCGAAGAATCCATGCTCGATCCTCATAAGTATTACATGAACAATGTGGTGACCAGTTTGAATTTGTTTGATGCCATGATCAAACACGGGGTCAACAAATTGGTTTACTCCTCGTCCGCCGCCGTTTATGGCAACCCGCGTTACGAGCCGATTGATGAGTTGCATCCTTGCGAACCAACCAGCCCTTACGGCGAAAGTAAACTTATCGTTGAACGGATTTTGGAAAAATATTTTAATGCGTATAATTTTTCATCCGTTTCATTTAGATATTTCAATGCGGCCGGCGGCAGTCCCGAACGGAATTTAGGGGAAGCCCATCCTTATGAGACTCATTTAATCCCGCGTGTGTTGAGTGTCGCCAACAAGCAGGAAGAGTATTTGCAAGTTTACGGATCAGATTACCCAACGCCGGATGGGACGGCCATCCGCGACTATATCCATGTTAAAGATCTGGCCCGCGCCCACGTTTTGGCATTGGACAAGATGAAAGCCGACGAAGGAAATTTTGTTTATAACGTTGGTACCGGCCGCGGCTATTCTGTCGGCCAAATCGTCGACACAGTTGTGGAGCTAACCGGTAAAATGGTCACAATCCAAAAATCCCCACGCCGCCCAGGTGATCCGCCGATCCTGGTTGCAGACGTCAAAAAAATTAAAGCAGAATTAGGGTTTGAACCGCAGCATTCGAGTTTGGAAGCCATCATTTCTTCTGCCTGGGACTTCCATAAATTGAAAAATCCTGTGCCAAAAACCGCGCCTCAGGAATTTGTATCAGAACAATAACCAATTGGTTTTAAATTTGATCAAAATGTGGTATAATCATTCCAAGCTTTCAACACTTATCGGAGACAAAAATACATGAAAAAATTATCGGTCATTATTCCGGCTTACAACGAGGAGAAACGTATTGAAAAAACTCTTTTGGATACTGATGCCTATCTTGAGAAACAGAATTACGATTACGAAATTATTGTTGTTGATAACAACAGCCATGACCGGACATCGGAAGTAGTTAAGCGCCTGGGATCAACCACGGTCCAGAACGCCAAAGTTTTATTGCAGACAATTCAAGGTAAGGGTGCGGCGGTAAAGCTTGGGGTCAGCGAAGCTCAAGGGGAATACATTATGTTTATGGACGCGGACAATGCCACGCCGATCTCCCAAATCGAAAAGTTTTGGCCGGATTTGGAAGCCGGCACGGATATTGTTATTGGTGACCGTTACATGGATGAATCTCATAAGGCCAAGCAGCCTTTGTTGCGCACGATTCTGTCTCGCGGCAGTAATATGCTCATCCAAATCGTTTTGATCCCGCACATCCACGATACGCAGGCGGGATTTAAAGCTTTCCGCAACGAAGCGGCAAAAAATATTTTCAAACACATTTCTATTTATGGTTGGGCCTTTGATATGGAATTGCTTGCACTCGGCTTGAAATTAGGTTATAGCATAAAAACAGTTTCAATTATCCGCGAGGAGCATGGTGGCAGCACCGTGCCGCCAACTGCCTTCATTCAGGCATTAAGGGATTTGTTTGTCATTAAATGGAGACTGATCACAAACTTCTATAAGATTTAATGAATTTTAATATTTGGAAAAATTTACAACGCAAACTGGTCAGCATTTTGGTGCCGATCTTTTTGTTTTCTATGGCTTTGCCGACGCTGGCTGCAGCTGCGTCAAACGGGCAGGAAGTTTTGATTGTGATTAAGGTTGCGCCGGACAATGTCGCATCCCTGATTCAGAATTATTCATTATCCAAGACTGAACTGGTCTTTGCGCAGAGTACAGATTCAGAATTATCAAAATATTTTACGGCAGCAACTACTAATCAAAATTTCCTGCGGTTGCAAAACGACAGCCGAGTTGAATCGGTAAACCTTAATTTTGAGGTTGCCACTTCGGCAATGCCGAATGACCCATATTTTACAACCAACGATTTATTGGAAGAAAAACAATGGTACTTGCCGAAAATCAAAATGCCGCAAGCCTGGGAATTTTCCAAAAGTAGGCGCGCCACGACGGTGGCAATTGTTGATACAGGCATTCACGCTTCGCACGTTGAATTAGATGATGGGCGAGTCATTGCCGGCTACAATTCCATTTCTAAGGAAGAAATTGCGGCCAATGCCGATTCCGACAACAATGGTCACGGTACGGCCGTTAGTGGCATCATCGGTGCTATCAGCAACAATGGTCGCGGTTTGGCTGGCATTGCCAAGAATGTAAAATTGATGCCAATCAAGGCTTTGCGATCCGACGGCAAGGGAAATGTTGCCGCGGTATCAGCGGGAATTGTTTGGGCCGCGGATAACGGAGCGGATATCATCAATTTAAGTTTAGGCGGCACGGGTTTTGGCGCGGACGAAGCTTTGAACGCCGCGATCCGCCATGCCTACGAAAAAGGAGTATTAGTAATTTCTGCAGCAGGAAATGATTTGGCGGCGCAGGGATCTAATTTGGATACAAGTCCGGTTTACCCAATTTGCGCCGACAACGGCCTGAACATGGTTTTGGGTGTCGCCGCATCGGATGTTAATGATGTCAAAGCAGATTTTTCGAACTTTGGCATTAATTGCGTAGATATTACGGCGCCCGGCAAAAAAATCTTGACCACAGCCTATTTGCCGTCTGACCCTTCGGACAATGTTTTGATTTATGGTTCCGGGACTTCAGTGGCTACACCAATTGTTTCCGGTGTAGCGGCGTTGTTAAAATCAAACCGCCCAACCCTTTCTCATACAGAAATTCGCGACATATTAATTGGAACTGCGGACGACATAGACAATTTGAACAAAACCAATTGTCTGGGAAGCAGTTGTGCTGGATTTTTGGGCCACGGCAGAATCAACGCGGCGTCAGCACTTAATCCTTTACCACTAATAAATGGCTTATTAATCGAAAATAGATCAAACAATAAGATCTATATCATTGAGTCTGGATTGAAACGATACGTGTCACCATTCGTCTTCCAACAGAGAGGGTTCAACAGAGGAAGTATTGTTATTGAGGAAAGAAACCGCTTAGATAACATTCCTACCGGCGAACCATTACCGCCCTCTGACGGAACTTTGATTAAAGCTGAAAATGACGAAGCGGTTTATATAATTGAACAAGGAATCAAACACCCGATTAGCGCGCGTGTGTTTAGTTTATGGAAATTTAGTTTCGATAAGATTATTCCAATGGGTTCGGCGGAAGTCCGCGGATTTGAAACAGGGAATTGGTATGCACCGCCGGACGGGACCGTTATGGTCGCGCCAACGAGTCCAACAGTTTATGCCATGAACGAGGGTATTGCCCGCCCAGTTACTGGATTTGTTTTCCGTCAGCGAGGATTTTCTTTTGGCAAAGTTTTAAAAATTTCCAATTCTGATTCCAGCCATTTGCCAAAGGCCAGTGATGGCGCATGGTTATCGCCGCTGGACGGGACTTTGGTAAAAGCTTCCAACAGTCCAACGGTTTATCTAATCAAGAATCAGGCCAAGCACGCCTTGAGTCCAGCAGTATTCAACCGATTAAAATTTAGTTACGCCAACGTTAGAGTTCTGCCACAAGCGGAAGTCGACGTCATATTAAACGGCGAGGCAATGTTTAATTAAAAAATTAACACACAAAAAATGAATAAAATTTTGTTAGGTCTCTCAGTTGCCGCATTAATTATTTCTACATTGCCAACGCCGGTATTGGCGAGGGGTGAGATTGATTCGAATTTCGACCCGAGCAAAATCATTGCCGATGAAGCTTTTGCCGACACCGATACTTTTGGTTCGGCTGGTGGTATCCAGAAATTTTTGGAGCGCTATAATTCACCATTGGCCAATACCAAAGCCAGTTTTTTGCCGAAACTAAAAGAACCGGAAACTTTAACCAAGGTTGGTTTGGAAGATCCGGAACCGAATCTGAACCGTTTGCGCACTGCCGCGGAATTAATATACGACGCCTCTAAAAAGACCGGATTGAACCCGCAAGTCATTTTGGTCATTTTAGAAAAAGAACAAAGTTTGATTAC
>JANWIA010000036.1 GCA_025450105.1 Candidatus Doudnabacteria bacterium
AATTATCTTGCCGTTTGGAGGCGACTTAATTCTTGTGTCATTTTATCCATGAGCACTAAAAAGGCTTGGGTGTCATCATACCACTGGTTCGAGACTGGATCGGTTTCGTTTGTCAGCAACGATTGGTCTGGAATAAAAACCACTTTCGGCAGTAGCTGCATGTAGGTGATGAGGTATTTATGAAAAACCAAAACTTCTTTTGGCGCCGAGACCAGCATCAGGTCTCGTTCTGCTGCGTTGGCCCGAATTTTTAAATCATTCAAACGTTCTAGGTCCTGTGACTTCACAGCAGTCTCAATATAAGCCGCGTCGTTTTTTGTAAAATATTTTGAAGAGATATCTGTGACTGAAGAAAAATAACTTTCTATCGCGGCTTTGTTTCCGGTAGGAACAATTTTTAGTTGCTCATCTTTGATCTCTGGCAACTTAATATTGTTTGGATTTATAGATGTTGTGAATTCCGCTTTCAGGTCATTTGAGAATAAAAGACTTTCGCCAAAAATATTATCGTCACTGGCGACTTCATCAAAGGTCATGTTCCCCTCTCGGCTCGGGTCAATGCCCGCCGAAACATCCTCACCATCTTTTTTACCGTTGCTGTTGGTGTCTACTTTGGTTGGATCGGAACTGTAATAAAATTCCTGCGCATTAGAAAGTTGGTCACCGTCGTAATCAAAATCCGAAGTGCATTCATCGGTCCTGCAAACGCTTGCCCCAAAATATTCACTGTACCACCAGCCAGGCAAATCAGTTGCCTTAACCGCTTGCTGAGTTTCTTGTTTAGTACTAGTCTTGGTGTCGCGGTTAATGACAATGTAACCAAGGGCGATAATAAAAAGAATCGTTAGGGCCGAAGCCATAACGATCTTTAAGTTCTTACGTAGATTAAAAAACCAGTTCTTTTTAACAGTTGGGGTTTGTGGTTTGTTTTGAGTGGCGAAATTCTGGTTCATGGGATCCAAATTTTACCGAAAAAAGCAGGAGCGAGCCGATAAAAGCTCGATCCCTCGCGGAAATCCTTATGTCTCTCGTTTAAATTGCAATTTTGTTTCAAAACACTTTACTTATCTAATGTAATTATAGCACAGTTATCGATTCTTTGCAAGTTTACACAGGCATTTAGGGAATTACATGACAGAAAAACGAATATTGAATGATTTTTTTGATATATGGTTCATAGTTTTATTTGATTGCGTCTAATAGACTTAATTAAAGTCGCTTAGTAATATGCGTTTCTTTTAACGCCACGAAAGGGAAAAACATATGGCATGGTTTGGAGATTCAGAGGGACATGCACGAGCGGGTCGCAAAGGCGGTAAAGCACAAAGTAAAAAAACTAATCCAGGAAATTTTGCGAATGATCGGGAGAAAGCAAGGCGTGCCGGAAAAAAAGGCGGTTCGACTGACTCATCACAAAATAATATTGAATAAAAAAACTTCGCACTTAGCGAAGTTCGCAATTGGTTATGGTTAGGAAAATTTTACGGCAAAAAGATCGACCATTAATTTAGGGTTGTGGTTGCCGGTTTTTAGGTTTAAATCAATTTTCAGTAAATTCGCGAGCATGGCCTTTAATGTGTCCAGTTGTAACTCCCCTGCTTGCTTTGAGACCATGAACACGCGGCCGCTGCTCCAGCCCAACATTTCGGCAATCGTGTCGTTGTCGTAATTTTTTTGTTTCAAAATTTGAACGGCCAACAATGCGCGGACTTGTTCCGCCAGCAGCGCGGTGATTTTTATTGCCACGGCTTTTTCGTCGCTGCTCTGGTCAGCAAATAAATTTTCCAGAATTTGAACCGCTCTCCCCCGCTGCTTCCTAATTAGCGTGTCGCTTAATTCAAAAATATTCTCCGAAACTTTTGGCGTGACTAATGATTCAACGTCGGGCGCCGTGATATTTTTTCCATAATTGGAAAGTTTTAACAGTTCGGAATAAGCCTGCCACAAATCAAAAACCTCTTTACGTTCCACAACTCTGCCGCCGAACTTTTTTTCCTCGAACAAATCGCGGCCCAAATACACGGCCAATTTTTCGATCGCGGCATTGTCCATATTAAAATTCATTTGCTGGGCATAGGCTTTGAGCCAGGCGTTCAAACTACTGCCATGCGGTAACGTAAATTCCACCAAATTAACATTTAGCTTAAGGATCCTTTTAATTGAACCTATACGTTTGTCCAAATTTTTTAAGGAATAGAAAACGTAAAAGCTTTGAGAATCATTACCCAAGGTCAGTTTTTCAATAAAGTCCGCCAAATCTTCCTGCCCGGCCTTGGTTGGCAAGCCTTCTTTGCAAATGACCAATTTTTTTGAGGCAAATAGCGACGGCGCCGAGGCCTGGTCAATCTGCTTTATGAATTCTTCGTGCCCCAAAGCTTCCCGATCCAAAACCACAACGCCGTTGGCCGAATACTTTTTAATAAATTCTTCCTTCCAGCGCTCGATTTTTTTGCTCAAACTAAAATTATCCTCCCCGTAAAATATATAGATTTGCGATGTTGGTTTGTCTGCCACGGTTAAAATAGTGTTGGATTATTGTTTCCTGGTTTCGTTTTGGAAAGTTTTTGGTTGATGATGCGGTTGAGGTCGGATTGGCGGATTTTCCACTGGGCGCCGATTTTAAAAGCCGGGATCTTCCCCGATTTACACCAACGCCAGATGGTTTGCTCGGAAACGCCGAAAAACTTTGCCAATTGTTCTACGCCCAAAATTTTGTCTTGTTTTCCGTTCATAACCACCTCTCCTTATTAACCTTAGACTAGCATCCCCAATCATTGATTTCAAGACTAGTTTTTGCTATAGTTTTGAAAGGAATAGGCCATACGGGCACTTCCATTTACGCATCCGTAGCTCAATTGGATAGAGCGTGTGGCTTCGGACCACAAGGTTCCAGGTTCAAGTCCTGGCGGGTGCACCATAATTCCAACAAAATGGCCGATCGGCCATTTTATTATAACAGCGATGAAAAAGTTTATTCGGACAATTGAAGACTTCGTTTGTGATAATTGCGGACACCAAGTTAAAGGTTCAGGTTACACCAACCATTGCCCGCAATGTTTGTTTAGCAAGCATGTAGACAATAACCCCGGCGATCGCCAGAACTCTTGTCATGGTTTGATGGCACCGGTATCAATTGAACAAGACCACGGACAATACGTTATCCTCCACCACTGCCAAAAATGCGGCGCAGAAAAGAAGAACAAGTCCCAAGAAAGTGATAACTTTGATTTAATCGTAAAAATTGCCCAACAGGTCTAACTTGAAAAAAAGCCAGAAAAAAAGTAAAATAATAGGGATGAATTTGGGTTGGTAGCTCAACTGGTAGAGCAGTTGCCTCTTAAGCAATTGGTTCCGGGTTCGAGTCCCGGCCAACCCACCAAAGAAAACGCCCGATCGGTTGATCGGGCTTTTTCTTTTATTAGAATGGATTTGTTCGGGGAATATTCAGCGGCGGCGGTTCGTATGCTTCCAATTGGTTGAGCAGGTCAATCGTTTCCTGGTAAGACTTTAAGTCCACGCGGACAATATCTTTGGTCGTAATCAAATCTTCCGAAACGTTGAGATTCGGATACAAATAAGCGTACGCCAAATATATCTCGATACAAATGGCGAGGATCATGGCCGCAGCAAGGACCATGCTGATTTTTATTTTATTGGTTTTGAGTTGGAGTTTCATTTGATGTATAAAAGACCCCGTTTAAATTTCCGATGACCTGACCCGTTCTAACTTGTCCCCCGCCTTGCGTGTTTTCCAATTCTGCAACGAGTTCCAAGTCGACAATTTCCGTAAAGTACTGGGAATTTTCCAAATAGCGCAGCATGTCTAGCACCCCTGTAAAATTATTCCTGATTGAAACTTCAAACGGCACTTCCTTAATTCCCGGCAACGGGATGGTCATCAATTTTTGTTCTGGCGCGCCCGCTTGCTTCATTAACGAATCCTGGATGGTTAAAGTGTGAAAGGTATTGGAACGGGTGGCTGACAGTTCCAAGTTCTGAACCGGACCAACCAAATCCTCGCGTGTAGTAATCGCCCCAAGAATGCGATCTTTTTCAGTAGCCTTAGCCAAATCGGATTGTGCGGTTTTGAAAGCTAAAATTTGCTGTTCCAAAGTTTTCGTTTCAATCTTCTTGGATTTCAATTCTTCATTTAGTCTTACAACTTGCTCCAAGCTTGGTTGAATCAAATACAAAACCAGGCCGAGGCCCACTGCCCCGCCAAGCCCAACAATTAAAATTAATTTAGGTAGAGCTCGCATGTTGGATCGCTTCCGGTTTAATGTAGAACGTAAAGGAATATGGATCATCAGTGGCTTTTTGCAGGTTGGCTAACGGGAAGTTGATGTCCCTAAAGTATTGCGATTTTTTGACATTGGCCCAGAACAACAAAACGCTATCGCGGTTAGCAGCCGAACCGGTCATGTCGATTTTGCCGGTTTCGCGTTTGATGATCAAACTGTCGATTTGCATGTCACTCGGCATCAATGTCACCAATTCGGTCAAAGCTTCCGACCAGTAATAATGGTTGTCTCGCAGTTCTTCGATGGTGTTTATTTTCTTATTTAAATTTGAAACTCGAACTTGCAAATCTTTAGTGTTGGCCGAGGACAAAACTTCACGCTGTTGCGAAATATCGTTGTCCGTATTTTGAATTTCGGTCTTGAGATAAAAAATTGAGGCCCAAATAAGGGCAAAGAAAATGCCAAAGGTCAAAAACAATCCGATCCAAAAATTCAAAATCTGACCGGCAATCAAATCCAGCTGCAGTTCGCGAACAACGGATTTTGGCAGTAAGTTAATTAGTTTCATAACTTGCTCCTCTTAAGGCCAAACCAACGGCCGTAGTGTATTCCAAAGCTTCTTCGTTTTTAATCGGTAGTCCGGCTTCCTGTTCTTTGGAACAAATATTTACAAAATTGTTGCCAACCGTGACAGGGCCAAGCGGTTTGCCGGCGCCCAAATTCAAACGGGCGCTAATATAATCAACCATACCGGAAAGTTTTGCAGTCCCGCCGCACAAATAAATTTTTGAGATTGGTTTTTCCATGCCGCCGTGCTCTTCATAGAATCGCGCGACGTTTTTGATTTCATCGACAATGTTATCCAAAATCGGCAGCATGGCCTGTCGGATATTCCCTTTTTTGCTATCAGCCAATAATCCGGAATCACGTTTAATTTTTTCTGCTTCCGCTGTCGACACGCCAAGACTGCGCGCAATGCTTTCGGTAAAGGCGTTGCCGGCCACCGGGATGCTGGATGTGTATTCCAGAATTCCGTTATTAACAATAATGAAACTGGTTTGCATGACCGACATATCTAAAATTAAAACCGCCTCGTTAAGTTCCGTGTGTCTAACCAAAGCCCGGGCCGTTGCCTGGGATTCCAATTCCAGTGCCACTGGTTTTAGGCCGGCCATTTTTAAAACGTCGACCAATGAATCAACATAATCGCGCGGTGTGGCCGTAACCAAAACTGTAAAGTGTTCTTTGTCCTGTTTGATAAGTTGCCAGTCGAGATAGACTTGGTCAATCGGCACTGGAATGTCCTGTTCCAATTCCCACGGGATAGCCGCGTCGAGTTCCGATTCTTTGGCGACATTGATATTCAAAATGCGGACAAAGGATTTTGCTTCCGGGACGTTGGCCACCACGTACTTGGTATTGATGTGGCGAGCTTGGGCAATGGCGCGGGTAATTGCTTCGGCCAATTTATCTTCTTTGGCGATTACGTGATTGGTAATGATATTCGGAGCAATCCCAATACTGGCATAGGCTGACGGAAAAAATCCATCCTTTTTGGGATCGAGTTGCATGGCCTTAATGGATACATCAGAGATGTCCAGGCCAAAAGCCTTAATTTTTTTATCGGAAAAGAGATGAATCATTTAAAATTTTTGTTTCTTTAAGCAAACTTTGCCTCTTTATTATACCACATTCCGCTTCATTTACTGCAGTAGCTGCCAGGTTTGGTCCGCAATCTCCCAACCTCCGCCCGGGCCGGAAGTAAAGTTGGCATTGGCCAAACCAGTTTCATAAGTAATCACCGCGTTTTGATTCAAATGCACGCGGTATGCAGTAATTTCTTTTGCTCCGCCGTTATTGGAAACATCTATGCGCCCTGAGCCGGCATAAAAAATCGCGCCCGAAGCGTTGTTGGAAATATTAATAGCTGCGGTCGAGGTGCTCGTTTTTTGTGACAACAACATCCAATAACGACCTGCTGTTCCGGACCCATGGATCCTGGCATTATTTTGCGGGGAAATATTCCCGACAACGGAACTACCCGACACGCCTGCTATGATCACCCCGCTAAGCGCCCCATATCCGGTTGAAAGTTTGATTGTAGTGTTGTTGCCAAAGGTGATGTTGCCTGTGACCCATACTGTACCGGTCAAGGTTAAGATCGAATTATTAGTTATGGTTAAATCGCCGACAATCTTTTTTGGCCCAAGAGTCGTTGTAGTGCCAGAAATACTTTGAGAGCCTAAACTTCCTCCCGCTGCTGCTTCTGATTCCCAATCTGTAATCTGTTGCGCATCAATTGGCAAAGCAATGCTTGGGGGATCAGTAGGCACACTGGTGTTGGGGGTGGTGATTGCTCCACCGACTGTGCAAGACAGTCGACTGTTGTATGCGGCAGTCCCACCAACGGTACAACTTGAGATTGCGTCGGCAGAAACATTGCCGCCAACCGTAGTAGTTGTGAGTGTAGTGTGGTTGGCATTTTGCCCAACTGTAGAATTACTGATCGAGTGGGAGTAAGAATTATTTTGAATGATGACGCTACTGATTGATCCGGTTGCGTCAGCAACAAAAGTGTCACCATTTATCCGCGCGCCGTTCGACCCGACAATGTTACCATTAGAATAAATGTTGCCGTTGACGATGGCGTTGTTGTCCATGGTTAATCCCCCGTCACCTACCTGGACGCCGTAATTAAATCCAATGTTTGTGGTGCCGATGTTGGCTGTAACTTGGATTGAACGCTTGGCCCGCGGGTTAGAGGCATTTGGAATATAGGCGTCGGCGCGAATCAATTTGCTGCTGCCCGATAAATTGGTAACAGTAATTGTATAAGTCCCCTCGCCGTAAGTCGTGTTTGATTCGCCGGTATAGCCAGCCTGGTTGTTCAATTTCCAAATTGCCGCTTCTAAACCGGCTTCGGCAATACTAATTCCTTTTTCCCGACCAACCGCCTGCCTGTGCGAGCGGGCCTGCAGTCCGGCGTAACCGACCAGCGAGGTAATAACAATTAAAATCGCCGTGGCAAAAACCAAAGAAATGACAACGATCTGCCCAATCTCCAATTTATTTTTTCTTTTTGCAAAAAGTTTTGCCAGATATTTCATGAAAGTATTTTTATTTTAATGATTGCGCAAGTGCGATTTGGAAGAAACCGAAATGGTTTGGTTTTGGGTTTGGTTTGTTTCTGTAACAGCAAATTCTGTATCGACTTCGGTTACTTGGGCCATATCGGCGTTATCGTATGTAAACCTTAATGTAACAACATGCGCGGCCAATTGCTTTTGGACTGCCTGCCGAGAACTACTGGCGTCCGGGAAAACTTCCCGAAAAAGTTCGCTACCTGTTTTGTAATAGACTATTGTGTCAAAAGTCCCTGGCAACAACTGGTTGCTACTATTAATACTTTGGATTTGTAAAATCAATGTGTCGGTGCCGGTTGTGTATGTACTGTAAGTTCCAAGCACCAAACTGGAAGAACGAACATAATTATCAATATCATCAAGTGCAGCGCGGACATCATTCATAGCCGCATATTTGGATGTCTGAACATTATACAAACGGTTTTGCCAGACATACATTTCGGCAATGACCATACCGAGCGCACCAATGATGGCAATAACCACGACCATTTCGATCAATGTAAAACCTTTTTGAGACTTCAAGGATTTATTCCCCCCGATCCAGCCAAGGACCGGATCACCACCTGCCTACTTGAACCGTCATTCCAGGTTACGGTCACGACAATTTCTTTCATGCCCGAAAACGAGGCGTAATTGGCAACGGTAAAACTCCCGGCACCGGACGGAATATCACTTAACTGCGGATCACTAATGACGCCTGAGGACGGCAAGGATGCCAGTGCTGTGGACCGCAAATCCTCCATTTGTTTGTTGGCGATGTGGTAAGCAGTATTTTCGTTCTTTAATTTCTTTGACAGCAGCACAGTATTGAGTGCGGCCGAGTAAAGCACAAAAATGCAGCCTAAAAACAACATGCTGACCAAAACTTCGATCAGTGTAAAACCCTTTTGCGATTTCGAATTTCGAATTTCGGATTTCATGGGTTTATCCTATGCTTTGGGTCAAGCTATAAATTGGCGAGATCAATGCTACAGCCAAAATACCAACGGCAATACCAACGACCATCATAATCACCGGTTCAATGACTGACGACAAATTTTTCATTTGCTGTTCGACTTCGTTTTCGTAAAATTCCGCGACTTCGGACAGAACGACGTCCGTGGTCCCCGATTCCTCCCCAACTTCCATCATTTGCACGACCAAGTTACTGAACAGCTTGGGATTTTTTTTGAACGACGACGACAGCGGCGAACCAATCCGGACTTTCGACGATGCGTCCATGATAACTCTCTGGTAATAGATATTGCCGACCACGTGCGAAGAAATTTCCAAAGCTTCGACAATGGACATGCCGCTCTTAATCAGCGAAGAAAAAACGCGGACGAACCGGGCCGTATTCAATTGAATGACAATCGGCGAAAATACCGGCGAGTATAAAACAAATTTATGAATGACTTTTTTGCCCGTTGGAGTGCGGCGCCAGTAAAAGAACCCGGCAATGAATAAAATCAATCCGGGCAGGATAAACAATCCGTAATGGGCGAAGACATCAACGATGGCAATGACTACGCGAGTCATAATTGGCAGTTTGACGTTGAAGTCCTTGAACGTGTCAGTAAGTTTTGGCAAAACGAAAGTGAACATTAAAACCCCGACAAGTGACAGTGCAATGACAACAATGATCGGGTAAGTCATGGCGCCACGGGCTTTGGACACCAAATCGTAATCGCGCTGCATTTGGTCGGATAAATACAATAGATTCTGGTCGAGGTTACCCGAGACTTCGCCGACGCGGACCATGCTCACGAAAATCGGCGAGAAAACATTCGGATAACGTTGCATGGCGTCGGCCATGGCCGTTCCGGATTCGACCTGACGGGCAATATCGGCAATGATGCCCCCGAATTTTTTGTTGTTGGTTTGTTCGCTCAATAATCCCAAAGTGCGCGAGACCGGCAAACCGGCCTTGGTCATGACCGCTAAGTTTTTAATGAACGCAATTTTGTCGATTAACTTGATGCTGTGGAAGTTAGAAAGTAATTTATCGAGGTCAATGCTGCGCTTGGCCGGTTTGATCATGGTTGGCATGAATCCACGCGCGCGCAAACTTTCGGCCACGGCGCGCTCATTGAAAGCGGTAATCGTGTCCTTTTCTATCTCCCCTGTTTTACTTCTGGCAACGTATGCAAACTCTGGCATTTGTTTTTTACTTGTGACCTGTTACCTGTCACTTGTCACTGATAATTTATTCTTTAGACACCCGTAACACTTCTTCAATTGTTGTCGCCCCTTTAATGCATTTGATGAATCCGTCCTGCCACATTAAGACCATTCCCTGTTCAATTGCTTTTTCCTGGATCTGGCTGGTTGGCGCGTGTTTGATTATCAAATCCTGGATCTCATTGGTGACTTCCAAGACTTCATAAATACCGCGGCGGAATTTATAACCCGTGCGGCCGCATTTGTCGCAACCCTTGCCGCGGAAGAATGGCAGGTCTTCCAAATTTTTTACTTTGCCTTCAATGACTTTGTGCAGGCGCATGACCTCGAGCAAGCCTTCGACGTTGAATTCCTTTTTTAATTCGTCGACGTAGCTGGATTCAATTTTGTATTCTTCCTTACAGTCCGGGCAAATTTGCCGGACCAAACGTTGGCCCACAACCGCGTTCATGGTTGATGCAATCAAAAACGGTTCCACGCCGATGTCGAGCAATCGGGGCAGCGCGCCGGCAGCATTGTTAGTGTGCAAAGTCGCCAGCACAATGTGACCGGTGAGGGCCGCATGAACCGCTTCTTCGGCAGTTTCCTGGTCGCGGATTTCCCCGATCATAATAATGTTCGGATCTTGGCGCAAAAGGGCCCGCAAGCCCATGGCAAATGTCAGGCCAATCTTTGGATTAACTTGCGTTTGATTAATGCCCGGCATGCGGTATTCAATCGGATCTTCGATGGTAGAAATGTTGACGTTCTTGGTGTTTAAAATAGAAAGGACCGTGTAAAGCGTGGTTGATTTACCGCTGCCGGTTGGGCCGGTAACCAGCAAAGCGCCGTGCGGCTTTTTGATGTTGCGGACAATGATTTCGCGCGAGTATTCGTAAAATCCTAACTCTTCTAACGTTAGGGCGCGGGCGGATTCGTCGAGCAAGCGCATGACAATTTTTTCGCCATCGAAAACCGGAATGGTAGAGACACGGAAAGAAATTTTGTAATTATCTTTTTCGATTTTAAAGCGGCCGTCTTGCGGCAACCGATGCTCGTCAATTTTTAAATTGGCAATAACTTTTAAGCGCGCCACCAAGGCCGGATGAATGACTTTTGGCAAAGTCATGACGTCATTGAGTACGCCATCAATGCGGTAGCGGACAATGATTTCTTTTTCCTGCGGTTCAATGTGAATGTCCGAAGCTTTTTCAAAAATGGCGTATTCCAAAAGCGTGTCGACGACGCGGACTACCGGAATTTCTTCCGCCATTTCCTTTAACTTTTCGGTGACGTCGCTGCCCCCTTCCTTGGCCGCATCCCCTTTTTCCTGTTTGGAAACGATCTTGGCAAATTCCGCTTCCAACGAGGTGTGGTATTGCTTCAGACCAAACTCCAACGAGCCTTTGGAAATCAAAAACGGCTGGATTACCAAGTCGGTTTTCTTTTTGATGGCGTCGCGGATGGACAAATCGTCCGGGTCTAACATTCCCAACTTCAATTTTGTCTTGTCCATGCCAAAGGCAATGATGCCGTGGCGGCGAGCAATCGGTTCTGGAACTAACAACAGTATATCTTTTGGAATTTGTCCCAGGTTTTTGAGGTCAACGTATTCGGAATCTAAAAAACCTGCCGAAATTTCAGCAAGTTTTTCCTCATTCAATATTTTTTTGTCGACTAAAACGTCAGTAATGTCGCGGCGCTTGGTTTTGGCCTCTAAAACGAGGTCATCCCACGACTTGGCCGTGACCAATTTCTTTGAAACTAAAGCCCGTTTTAGATCCTGCTTATCTAAAGCCATTTTTGTTTAATTTTTTTGGTTTCAATTAAATAAACGAACTTTGTTAACCCTTTAAGTTCGTTTATTATAACAGATATTGATATCTAATGTCAAAATTCTAATTAATAAACTCTGTCTCCATATAAAAAGAGTTGTCTTCTGTATCTCGATCTAAATCCGATGTGTCTTCCCCAAAACCAACAGCAAAATCAGTTCGGTATGTACCTGGTTCTCTAATGATATTTTTATCCCAGAAGCTAGCTATTGGGATTGCGATAATTATTTCATCACCAGGTCTAAGTTTCTCAATTACAGAGCTGAAGTAAACATTGGTTCCATTAATATCTAATGCAATTAAATAGTTATGAATGGTTGTCTTGCCTTTATTTTTTAGTACAGCATAAAATTCTTCTTCAGAATCATTAAGTTGTACCTCTTCATTGCCGTAAAACATTTCTATTATTGATAAGTTGGTTGACCCGGAACCGGTAATCCATTGGTCATTAGGATTATTCTCATGGAACTCATCAAACATTATTTTTAATGTGCCGATCATATCAACTTTCCATAAACCGTTTTCTTTAACAAAAACAATAGTCATTGTCTCTTCGTAATCGGTAAATTGCTGAGAATAATCAACAATAACCTTTGCAATTGTCCCACCTAAAAGTATTTGTACATCAACGTCGGCAATTTCATTAAATGCCAGTCTATGAACCTCATCCCTCATCAACTGCTTCAGCGCAGGAACTTTTTCAAAAACGGCTAAGGTATTACTCGATAGATATGGGTAAAGGTCATCAAATGTTGCGTCTGATTCCAGGGCCGCATCCAACAATAATATTGCTTCGACATCCTCTGGGCTATTTATCTCTTCGGTTGGTAAAGCAGGATATGCCTCAATGTAACTCTTTATAAGAACTGATTCTGCAAGAGTAGATAGCGGAGTGACATTAGCTGGGTTCAATTGACCTGCTACTCTGGCAGTCATGACTGAACTTTCAGACAAAGAATAATCACTTGAATTTGCTTTTACAGCATCAGCAAACGAATAGCCCCAAGTTAAAAGGACGTCAGGATTTGGAATTCCAATTAAGCCCTTTGATGAAACTAAATATATTGTACCGTTTTTGTTTATTAAAACCCCAGCTTTGTGCTGATCTGAACTATTGGAAATATCGGAATCCTTTTCAAGAAAAGAAACATCGCCATACAGAGCTTTCGAAAAACTAAATCCTAGTTGACCAAACACAGCAGAAGAAACGAAAGCACTTCTTTTGCTATTTGTAATAAGGTAACAAGTACCTTTATCGGGAGACCTGTCCGAACAAACTATTTTACCATCACGTGGAGGAATAAAATTTCCTTCTGGTAATGCTATATCCTCTGCGCTTGCCTGTTGTACTGTTCCCCATGAATTGAATCCATACGAAAGAAATGCTCCAGCAGAGGTATATGCCCTTTTTTGGCCATTAACCACCATGTAAACTGTCCCGTTACTGACAATATTTGTCCCATTTGCATGTGAAGCTGCTCGGGCATAATTTAACGGCGCAAGGACAAATGAGCTGACAACGACCAAACATGCTAGCACTAACTTCCTAGATATCATGGATTTATTTAATTAATGGCTAACTTAAGCATAAAAGTAAATACTAGCAATGTCAATTTTGTTTATGCATATAAATAATTACTCAACTTCTTCAGGTATTTTACCCCCTATAGGGCTATACTCCAATTTTCTTTCAGACCTAATAAGTGTAATAACTTTTTTTCCTAACACTAATAGCATCCTTGAATTATCACTAACAATATCAAGTAAAGACCATGCAAAGTTGTGTCCAAATCTTTCTTCGAGGAAATGAAAGTTATCCAGAACAATGACAATATTTTGATTAACTGACATCAAACTCTCAACCATACAATCGTTGAATGCATTTAGATTTTTACCATAATAATCCGGGAAGTGAAACTGTTTAGCAACAGCTTCATGAAATTCAATCTCCTTATTCCATTCCTTTGCGTCAAAAATAATATTCCTATAACCATTATTTTTTAACGAATTAACATCTGCTGTTAGTTTTTCAGTAGTTTTATATGTATTTATGAAACCATTTTTTAACAAATTCCAATCAGGTTTATTGTACTGGTTTTCAGTCACCATAAATTTTATATTAAGGAGTTATTTTAATTGCTTTCGAACTATAATGATCAGGTGAGTAATACATTTCTCCATTATTTCCAACAATAAGTCGTTGTGGACCAGCATGATTAATTCCTGGAGTTGGAATCACATATTCTCTGTAATAATTAGGATCCGTTGAATTTGGAACAACACGACTCCCATCTCTTATTGGGCTATTTCGAAAAATAGAACCGTCTCTTGGGTGAGGATAAGTACCCCCGGCTTGGATTCTATCAATTGTGGGCTTCAAATCAACAGTTCCGTTATATACTCTTCCTTGACCCATATCAATTCGGCCATTAACATACCTTGTATATGTTTTGGGAACATTTAGTCCCTTTGGCGCTGAAGGACCAGTAATCAATTTTTGCTCAACGGCCAATTCCTCATCAGGTATATCAATTCCACGAGTTCCAAAATATATTATTACCAGAACTTGAGCGGTAGGGTTATTTTCGAAATTTTGCCATGCCTGTTTTGTGCCTTCTGATAAGTTATTAATGACTCTTTTAGTAGCATCCACAATAGCCATACCCGCATCCATAGTACGCTTTTTCGCATCCTCATATAAACCTTGGCCATTAGGATCGGTGTACTTTAGTGGATTATTTGCGACATAAGCATAGGAGTTAAGTTGCTGTGGATCAGTTAGTAGTAAAAATAATCTGTCAGGTTGTATCGCAGCTTTGTTACCTAAATCTAAATAAAGCTGATCAAGGCTCATAAATCTTCCAATTCCACTAAGGTAGTAACGAGCTTCCATGAAGGATAAACCGGTATCGGCATCGTATTCATGGCCTGCGTATTTGCGTTGTTCTGAGAAAGAGCCTGCCTTTGCATCTATCCTAATATTACCATATGGGAAGTAATCCATTAACTCTTCCTGTATCCCCGAGCTATTTGTAACCACATTTGATCCAGTCAAATGATCAGTATGATCTGTAAAGACTGCGGCACTAGCACCGGTCCCCTTCACTGTCGCGACTAAGATATCACCAGCATAGATATGCTTCATTGGCGTGGTGCCGTCGGTGTTATAGAACTTAGAAGGATAATAATTGGTTGTAGTTCCATTTGCTAATTTAACACGCTGACCAGAATGATCATATGTATATGTCGATGTCACTCCCCCTTTAACGGCTTGCGTTAATCTGTTGTTGTAATCCCAAGTGTTAGAAAGTCCACTGGTTTCGGTAAGCATGTTACCGTTATTGTCGTATGTATAATTGATTGAACCGACACTTGTGACCGCGTGCGGATTTTCCATTCTCGATCCAGTGTTCCCAGCATAAGAATAAGTGCCGGCAGCATCAGTGCGGGTAAGAATATTCCCAATCGCATCATATGTATATGTATGCGTGTAGGTTGATTGACCTGAAGCAACACCTGTCGCTGTGGCAGACAACAAACGGTTTAGATCGTCGTAAGTGTAAGCGACCGTTTTAGAAGAATTTGTATTTGAGGCATCGACAATTTGTGTGACATTGCTGTTTGCATCATAGGTGTAGGTCAAATCCTGGAACTTTGTGCCTGACTTAGAGGTAACCTTGGTAGACAAGCGGTACATTTTGGCCGCGTCATAGGTATTTGTCGTTGTCACGCCGTTTTGAAACGATGTGGTAGTAACTTTTCCATGCGGACCGTAATTGAAGTTTGAAACAACGTTAATGAACGAACCATCGGTCGATTCCTTTCGTTGAACAGTTTCCAGTTGCCCGGCAGTGTTAATAGAATACGCAACCTTAGAAGAATCCGGATTGGTAATCTCTAATAAATCCTTTTGCAGGGAATAAACATAACTGGTTGCGTAATTTGTAGAGTTAATGGTTTTTGTTTCGGTCTTTACCAAACCCCATGTGTTGTAGACATAACTTGTGTTAGCTCCACCAGCTGCAACGGAAGTTAATCGGCCCTTGCCGTCTGTGCCAGAATCATAAGTGTAAGTAACTTCAGTACCACCTTGGCCCGTGTAATCTTCTGTTGCCACGCGATTCAAATCATCGTAAGTATAATTTACGGTTTGGCTTTTTGGATCAACGACTGATGTGACATTGCCGGCATTATCATAAGTGTAGGTCCAGGTACCAAAAGTTGCGTCTGCAGAAGCATGTAAATCTTGCGCAGTTAATCGGCGGCCCAAACCATCGTAAGTGAAGTTTCGGACATTGCTCAAAGCATCGGTAATCTTGGTCAAGTTCTTGTTGCCGTTGTATTCGTAGGTTGTGGTGTAGGTATTACCGGAATTTGTTTCATCAACACGAATCAAATTACCATAGGCATCATTATATAGATGCTTTAATTTACCGCGCGGATCGGTAATGGAAGTTTTCCAATCGTCATATGCGGTACTTGTTGTACCAATTGCGTTTACAACAGATGTAACACGATCCAGCGGATCATAAGTGTAGTTAACATACAATGCAGTTGTAGTTGTAGCGGTAGTTTTGCTGGTGTCCGTAGAATTATATGACAGGGATTCTTTTTGGAGCTGGCCAAGAGCGTTGTAGGCTTTATCAACGACTGAAAAATTATTGGCAGTTTCTGCCTCTTGGCGATGCTGAACAACTCTCCCTAATCGATCTGTATAGGTGTGGCCGTAGACGTGGGTAGTATCGCTGACATGAGCTTGGGTATATGTATAGTCTCCACCATTGGCGTCATAGTTGTAGGAAATATCTCCAACGACAACATTGTATGAACCAGAAGATTGGTCAGGTGCCCAAGAATCCAGCACTCTGCCAAAAATATCGTAATTTGTGGTTGTGGTTCGATTATTTGCATCAAGTGTCGATCTGACTTTCCCATTGTGATAATCATATCCATATTGGATGTTTTGGTTGAGGTGGTTAGTGACTGTTGCCGGGAATAGATTATACCCATCGTAAGAATACGTAATCGTTTTGCCGCGCGGATCCGTTTCCTGACTGACTAAGCCATAAGTATTAAACGTTCTTTGCGTGTTGATATAGTTTGTGGAATCTTTCCATTGTTCAGTCTTTGTTTCGTTGCCCTTATCGACAGAATTCAATGACAATGAATCATAATAATGGCGGGTTTCGCGGACCTTGTTTGAGCTTTGGTCCACAGCGGTTTCGGTTGCGGGAGCACCTGTCACATTATATGAACCACCCGTGGCATAAGTAACATCGGTTGTGAATTTATCTGAACCTGTGTCAGAGAAGGAACCGTCAGTTGAACCACTGACTTCTCCCCACTCGACTTGTTGCGTAACGTTACCGGAGCTGTTGCTGTAAGTGTATTCAACAGCCTTGTCTTTGTGATCGGAATCACCGTCATATGACATTTCC